>JAPPOJ010000087.1 GCA_028817975.1 Zetaproteobacteria bacterium
GCACCATAGACGTTTGCGGGTCGTACAATGGAAATACCTTGCCAATCATGTTCGATTTGGTAAGCTTGAGCTTGAAGTTCTCCCATGCGCTTTGCCCAACCTGCAAAGCGGTCATTTTCGGAAGGAAATGTTTTCCAGACTTCATCCTCATAAAATGTTTCTGCTGGGGAGTAAACACCAATGCTGCTGGTGAATAAGTATCTCTCAACATCACAGACTCGAGCTGCCTCCATCATATTGGTGTTGAATGTGATGGTAGGGATGAAGAAAGAGGCTGGCTTCTTACGTGTCATAGCTGGGGAGCCTTTAATACCCACTAAATTAAAGACATAGTCCATTCCTTTACATACCTTAATGCAGTTATCAAAATGCATTAGGTTGGCGCGTACAAACTCAGCTCCCTCTGGTGCTCGTGAGGGGTCATCCAAAGAGGCAATTTTGACAGTAGCTCCGAGCTTTAGCAACTCTTCAACGAGCGGTCTCCCTATGAGTCCTGTACCACCTGTAACTAAAACCTTCTTTTGAGCATACATAATGATTCCTTTATAGATAAAGTAACGTTTTTGTGAGGACTTTATATTTTTTATTTAGAAGGGACCTTTAAACTCGACCTCTTCACGATGAATAATGGTGTTTGGGATCCAGTCAGAGTCGTGTCGTAGCATGTGGTAGATTTTTTTAGCAATGGACACTCCATCGACGTAAAAGGCATCTTCCAAAGATGGTGTTGTCGGACATGGTGTTGCAGCAAACCCAAGTCGTAGTGACTTAAAATCACAATCTTGGGATTCGTGGCAAGCAGCAATAATTTCGGCTCCAAGGGCGCCAGGTAGCCATGAATTGTCGACAACTACGAGGTGTTTCGTTTTTTTGACAGAAGTGAGAATTGTATCAATATCGAGAGGAGAAATGGTAACTGGATCAATCACATGTGCGTGGATGCCAACTTCGTTGAGGCATTTACTAGCACGCAGACATTCGATCGCCATTTGAGAGACCCCTACGAGAGTGACATCATCTCCTTGGGCAAGAGTTCTTGCTTTCCCAAAAGGAAGTGCGTACGCTTCCTTGGGTACGTCTCCTTTTTGATAGTATAGAGAACGGTGTTCGATAAAAATAACAGGGTCGGAGCTGCGAATACTTGCTGCCATGATCCCTTTTGCATCGTAAGGAGTTGTGGGAGCTACAATCCTTAGCCCAGGAACGTTCATGAGCATAGGGTAAATACTCTGTGAATGTTGAGGGCCTTGTCCCCAACTTTTCCCAATAGTAGCACGGATGACCATGGGTGCTGTGTGTACACCGCCGTACATATAGCGCATTTTAGCCACCATATTCACAATCTGGTTCATCGCAAGTAGTAGAAAGTCATTGCGAATATGTATGTGAATAGGCTTGAGACCTGCAATTGCAGCACCTAAGGCAATTCCTGTAATCCCATCTTCGGCAAGTGGCACATCAAAAATACGTTTAGGCCCGAACTTATCCAAAATACCTGCTGTGGTACCGAGAATTGCTTTAGGGTCATCGACACCTTGCCCTAGTATAAAAACATGTTCATCACTTTCCATTTCTAGAGTCATAGCTTCTTTAAGGGCTTCTGGATAAGATATAATTCTACTCATTTTCACCCCCGTATACGTTTTCGTACAGTTCTGTCGGTTTGGGAAATGGACTGCACTCAGCAAACTCAACAGCTTCTTGTATCTCTTTTAGGACGTTTTGTTCTATTTTTTGTTTTACTGTTGGCTTGAGTAGTTTACCGATACGAATTAACTGATCTTTTCTTTTCCACTTTTCGACCTCCTCTGTGCCGCGGTAACCGAGCTTAAAGTCATCTCCTGGTCCTACATGTTCTTTCCATCTACTGGTGTAGCATTCGATGAATTGGGGGCCACTCCCACTACGTAGCTCGTCTGCAACTCCACCTACGTAATCATAAAGGGCAAGAGGGTCATCGTCTTCGAAGCGCTTACACTTCATCTCATAACTAGATGCCCAGTTGAGAATATAGTCTTTACTGGGGTGGCGGGTGAGAAAGTGGGAATGGATGGCATACTCATTATTTTCGCATACAATCAGTATGGGCACTTTTTTTTGTTTTGCAAATAGAAAAGACTCATGCACACATCCTTCGTCTAAGGCGCCGTCGCCGACAAAACACACACCGATATTGCCGGTGTTTTGGTAAGCTTGTGCATAAGCCCACCCAACAGCGAGTGGGACGGTGGAAGCCATGATTGCGGAAGTTGCAATCACACCAGCTTGCACATCTGCGAGGTGCATAGAGCCTGCGCGCCCCTTGCCACACCCTGTGCGTTTTCCATATAGTTCGGCAAACATTTGTTTGAGGTTACCACCTTTGGCAAGGTACATGGCATGTCCGCGGCAGGATCCCATCACACCATCTTCTCGTGTTAGTGCTTTGCATACTCCCACAGAAACAGCTTCTTGTCCGATAGACAGATGTACTGGACTTTTTATCTTGTCCGTAGGGTAAAGGTCACAGATCTTTTCCTCAACATGACGAATGAGGAATAAAGACTTATAGACTTCTTCTAAGAGTTTGTGACTATTTTCGGATGTTCTCATGAGTCTTAAGCCTCCTTAAAAACCATTCGTATGTTTGCATTAAGCCTGTGTGTAAAGGTGTTTGCGCTTTCCACCCCAACTGGGTGAGCTTGGTACAATCTAGTACTTTTTTGGGCGCACCATCAGGCATACTGGTATCGAAATCGATCCGTCCTTGATATCCGGTAATCTGCTGTATTGTTTCGATCAGATTTCCAATGGGAGTGCCTTCTCCGGACCCTGCGTTGATTGGCTCTGGGCTGTCATACTTTTCGAGTAACTGTAAAGTCAGCTCTGCTAAGTCATCTACGTAGAGAAAATCACGAATCGCTTTCCCTGATCCCCATACTTTTACAGATGGAGCCTGTTCTTGCTTCGCTTTATGGAACTTCCAGATCAGTGCGGGAATGACATGACTGTCTTGCTCGTTAAAGTTGTCTCCAGGCCCATACAAATTTGCAGGTACGATCGTGATGACATTCATCTGATGTTGGTGTGCGTAACTCTGAGCCATGATGACTCCAGCACGTTTTGCTTCTGCGTATGCTGCATTGGTTGGCTCAGCGGGGCCAGCAAACATCTGATCCTCTGTGACAGGCTGTGCAGCTTTCACAGGGTAGGTGCAAGCACTGGCATAAAAAACCATTTTCTTGACCCCGAAGCGGTGCGCTTGATGCATTACATTAGACTGAATCATAAGATTTTGATAAATAAAATCAGCCGTTTTTGTGCGATTTGCTTGGATACCTCCCACCTTTGCTGCAGCAAGGATCACAATATCAGGTCGATGGGTGTCAAAGAATGATTCAACTTCGTTTTGGCAAGTCAAATCAAGTTGCTTGTGTGGGCAAGTAATGAGTTCGTATTGCCCTTGCTGTTTTATTTGCTCGTATAGCGCTGACCCCACCAGCCCGGTATGACCAGCAAGAAAGCACTTTGGAGTCTTGGTTGATATGTGCATAAGGTTTCCAAAATAGTTGATAACATAAGTTGTCTATGTATTATAAGGTCCTTATGTCCTTTCAAGGTTTTGAGTTACAAGATTCACTCACCTCAGCTAAAGTTATCATGAATCCTATGGAGGATGTGAGAGTGGCCTTTGGTGAAAAGACTTTATCTCGACTAAGTCAAGAACAATGGCCGAAGAGTGAGCTAGAATGCATCTGACACCTTGTTTTAAAACAGCTTAAACAGCATAGCGTCTCATGAATTCATCGACTTTATCTACGATGTATGCTCTAGCTTGATCACAAATGCCTTGGTGGTTTCCAAAGGTGAATCCATTGTTCATTGCTAGATCTGAGTTAGGCATGTTGCCTGCAGCACGGTGTGGATAGAGTTTCATGGCAGGTTGCCTTAGAATATTTCCCCCGATTAAAGGTCTTGTTTCAATACCTGCTTGGTTGAGATAAATTGTGATGTCTTTGGCTTTGAAAGGAGCGCTTTCTTTGACCATGATTGGAAAGCCAAACCATGAATGCTCAGCTTTTGGGGTGGTCTTTTGAAAGTGGAAAAAATTGCTATAGGGTTCAAGTTGTTCTCGGAAATATGCTGCGTTTTTTTGGCGCGTAGATACAAAAGGAGAGAGCTTGGGAAGTTGTCTGATGCCCATGGCAGCTTGAACTTCTGTGAGACGTAGATTGTATCCAGTATTTACAAAAAGAAACTTAGGATCTATTTCAGGGTTTTGCGCGCAATAATGGTCTTTGTTTGAAGAGTCTCTTACCCAGCCGTGAGCGCGCAGAACTCTGAGCATCTCGGCACAGTCAGCAGACTCGGTGACGCATAGCCCCCCCTCCAAAGTCGTAATATGATGTGAAAAGTAGGTGCTAAAAGTGCCAATGATGCCAAAACTTCCGACAGGTTTACCGTCAAAGGTTGCCCCCATAGACTCGCAGGCATCTTCAATGATGTGTAGTCCCTTCTGTTCGGCGAGTGCTAACATTTTATCCATTTGACACGGATTTCCGTAGACATGTACGGGCATGATGCCTTTTGTTTTGGGGCTACAAGCTTTTGCTGCCAGATCGAGATCAATGTTTAAAGTTTCAAGATCGATGTCTACAATGACAGGAACGAGTCCACACTGAATGAGAGGCCATACTGTGGTAGACCAACAAAGTGCAGGAACAAGCACTTCATCTCCGGGTCGTAAGCCGCCCTCAAATGCTGGATTACTTACGGCTGCAACTGCCAGAAGGTTGGCGGATGAGCCGGAGTTCACACTCACTACATGTTTATAGCCGATCTCGCCAAAACCTTGCTCAAATTTCTCTACTTTTTGTCCCATGGTAACTCGGGTTGTGAGCAATGGCTCGATGGCACCGATGACTTCATCTGCTCCATAGGTGGGCTCGTGTAGCCTGACTTGGGGGGCTGCCGAGCTAAAGCTTGGGGTTTTGTTCTGTTCAAAATATTTTTCTATACCTTTGGCAACATTTTGAAAAGACAGAGTATCTATTTCAGACTGTATGGGTAATCGATCGTTGGTCATGATAACCTCCATCCATATTAGGTTGGTACACGCTAATTGTACTGCCCAGTTTTTCAAATTTAAAATTCACTCTCATGAGGCTACTTAAAGCCTGTGCTACACTTTCTTGCTTTTCTGGAGCGACAAAGAGCAGCATAAACCCTCCTCCTCCTGCGCCGAGCAGTTTCCCTCCCCAGGCCCCAGCGTTGATTGCAGAGGTGTACATCTCGTCGATTTTGTGAGTGGAGATACGGCTGGTAAGTGATCTTTTGATCATCCATGCCTCATTTAATAATTGACCAAAATCTTGCATGCTTACTGAGTCTGCGCTGAGTATGGAAATGGCTTCTTCCACCATGGTGTGCATACGGCGTAACTCTAGGTGCTTTTGTTGGGTCGTTTTAATCTGCTCACCTGCAATATCAGATGCAATACGAGAAAAACCAGTGAAATAGAGCATGCAATGCTTTTCTAAATCTTGCTCTACTTGGGGAGGAATAATGACGGGGTCGACAGACAGCTCGCCGTTGCGGTGAAAATTGAGTTTGTTAAGCCCTCCGAATGCTGCACAGGTTTGGTCTTGAGAGCCTACATTTTCTTTAGACCAATTTTGCTCAATTTCTATGGCGAGTTTTGCAAGCTCGAGCTTGGTGATGGTTTTACCTCCGAGCGCATAAAGGGCCTGAAGTAGTCCAACGGTAAATGCAGAACTAGAGCCAAGCCCTGAGCGTGCGGGTAAATCACCATCGTGATGGATTTCCAAACCAATATCTAGATCATCAAAACGAAAGTAGCGCAAACACTCTCGCACAGAAGGGTGATTGATTTCATCGATTCTTGAAACACACTCGGTGTTTGAGTACACAATACGGTGCTTGTACTCAAAAAATGGAGGAAGCTTACGGCATGTAATATAACAGTACTTATCTATTGTGGTAGCAATAGTTGTGCCACCATGCTCCATGTACCAAGCGGGATAGTCTGTGCCTCCGCCAAAAAAAGATATTCGAAACGGAGTTCGTGTCATGATCATAATAGGTTGGACTCCTTTGCTGATTTGTACCACTCTAGTGTAGCGCCGATCCCATCTTGCAAGGTAAACCGCGGTCTCCAGCCTAGTATTTTCTCTGCTTTGCTACAGTCGAGGCAAAGGCGAGTGTTTAGTGTGGGCTTACTGGGGTCAAATTGGAGTGTTATTTCTTTTCCTGCACTATGTGCAATCATTTGGATGAGATTTTTGATAGAAATGGCAGAGCCGTAGCCCACATTGAAGAGCTCATATTTGGACTCCTGTTTGCCAAGTGCGAGGTCGACAAAGTCTATGAGATCATCGACATATAGAAGATCTCGTGCTTCTTCGCCTGTCCCCCAAACAGGGATCGTATCTTTTTGTTTAGCATTCATGACTTTGGTGACCGTTGCGCCGAAAACATGTGACCTTTTGAGGTCATATTTGTCATGAGGTCCATAAATATTCGAGTGACGAATCACAGTGTATTTGGTTTCACCAAGACGAGAAAAGAATTCGCACATTTTTTCAATGTAGACTTTAGTCCACCCTACACCATAGTATTTAGAGTAGAGTTCTTCATTTGCATTAAAGTCTGTTTCTTTGAGTGGAGTTTCACTGGAGGGATACATTACTGTACAGCTAAAAAAGACAAAGTTTTTAACTTTAGCTTCGTAAGCTTCTCGTAAGAGGAGAGAGTTCATCACTGCGTTATCGGTAACATGGTAGTAAGGTCTATTGACAATATCTGCAGCTCCTGAAGTTGTTGCAGCAGCTTGGATGACAATGTCGGTGTTTTTGAGCACACGTCGAACGTCTTCTTGATTGGTTAAGTCAGCTTGAATAAGCTCTACTTGATTATTTTGAAACAGCGGTTTACGTGAATGATAGAGACCAGTCACATGTACATCATCTTGTCTAGAGTAGTATTCGACTAAATTTTTGCCGATAAAGCCACTTGCACCACAAATAAGAACTTTCTTTTTCAAATTATGACCTCCTTTAAATAGGACTGTAGTTTGACTGTAGAAGGTAGATAAAAAGAATCTACTAACTTTGAGATGCGCTTGTTACAGATCTTACCAACATTGTATATATGACTGCCAAACTTTGCGGGTGAATGTGCAAGAGTGCAGATCTCATGAATCTTTATATTTTCACTTGAGCAGAGGTTGAAGACTCCTTTGAGTCTTGCTTGTGTAACTGCTTGGATAGACTTCAGAACTTCTTGATAAGTGATGAAATTAAGTTCGGATTCTGCAGCTAGGGAAAGTTGGCAGTCGTCTTGAGAGCAGATTTTGCTCAAGTTGTTACTTTGGCTGTATTTTCCCAATAAGGAAGCACAACGAAATATAGTGGGACACGCAGCCTTTGCATGTACGATGGATTCTGCAAAAGCTTTTGAGAGTGCATAAGTGCTTCCATTTTGACAAAGTAAGTCAGGTGCAATTTTGGTGGATTCTTGATGTAAGTGATGACTGGAGGGGTAAACGTCAACAGAAGATATGTAAATGAATTTTTTATGCTTGAGGCGGGTTAGATTTTCAGTGAGTTGTATATTGTCGCAATAGTATCCATAAAGCTCGGATATTTTTTGTGGCCTTCGGGTATTGGCTGCACAGTGGATGATAAGCTCAAATACTTGTCCCTCAGATTGAGCTTTTGTAATCAGATGACTATTTTCGCGATGAATCCCAATGTCACCGATGGCTTCATAGAGATACTTGCCTAAACCTGAGGAAACTCCTGTTACCAGTATGCTCACAGTGGCCTCTCTGTGCTTAAAAGACTTGGATACATGGGTATAAAATCCGCTCAGTATAATTCATGATACAGTCGAATTAGCTGTTTTTCTATCTTGATAAAAAAAACCGTTTTTCTTATACGATTTTCGGTAGCAAGGTCGATTTACGTGCCGCTGTGAATTTGGGGTTATTGTAAATAGCAGTTACTTGAATCAGGTGGGAGATCAAAAGGCCTGTGTCTCATGGTTTAGCACTTGATAGGGTTCAAAAAAGCTTGTCCTTGGAGGTTCTATGAAGTTTACGCTCTTTATCCCGACAAAAGATGAGATTGTGGGTGTGAAAGAAATTATGCCTAAAATCGACCCTAACTGGGTAGATGAAATTATTGTCATTGATGGTCACTCTACAGA
>JAPPOJ010000193.1 GCA_028817975.1 Zetaproteobacteria bacterium
ATCTAAATGAAAACATATCAGGAAAAAGCTGCAAGGTTCAAAAAAAACACAAAAAAATGTACTAGAATTGAAGAGAACATTCGTCCACATTAAGTATGAGGAGAAGAGATGAATATCACGAGAATCAAAAGCCTCGGTATTTGTGCCGCCGGACTTCTTTCCGGCTCAACAACGTTTGCAGAAACAAATCTATCAGGAGCCATTGAACTCGACTTCGTATCCAGAGCTCATAGCTATTACACCACTCCACAAGCCGTACAAGATGGGGAAAAGTCCTATTCAACCAACTCACTGATGTGGGCGGGGGATGCCACTATTTCCTTCGAAAACATGTCTGAAGCAGCTGGGATGATGGTCAAAACCAAAGTAGATGCAGTTGCCAACGTCGATGGTTCTGTTGGTACTGAAGACCTCTACGTTCGGGTTGGCCAACAAGATTCCTGGGATGTCACCATGGGCCGCTTCAGAGCTTGGGACCTCTACCCAACCGGATCGGACTGTGCCTTCGACGTTATTGATGAAGAAGAAGGAAAACTAGGCATTTACGAGCCAAATGCCTCCCGTGGTTGGAAAAACGGTGCGATTATGACACAAGCATATTTCGGACCAGCCACGCTACAACTCAACGTCATGACTGCTCCAAACTCTGTCACACTTGGCACAGGCGACGCACAAACGACTGTTACAACAAACATGACTGCTGTACGTCCTGCGGTTAAAGTAGAAACTTCTGGAGTCACCTTTCTTGTGGGTGTCGAGCAGATTATGGACAAAGCTAAAAACTCACAAAACATGTCTGATGCACTTCCTTCCAGCACTGGCTTAGGTGGTGGACTTAGCTTCGGTAACGACATGATCAATGTCGGCCTTTCCTTTGCGAGTTATAGCAATACGACAGACTCAGAAGCGGTACTTAAAGACACAAAGACGTCTACAGGCTTCTACTTAACCTACAAAAACGAAGGAATTGGTGATATCGGGTTTGGCTATCACATGAGCACGCATAAAAACGGTGCCGAAACAGCAGAAGTTTCTGTTGATAATACGGTCCTTTTCCTATCTTATGCAAAGAAAGTCTTCACCGACGGTCTTTTACTTAATGCAGGCTACTCCATTGCAACATCTGTCACAACTGCAGATGGCGTCGATGATGCTCTTGCAGAATCTGACGGCAATGAGTTCATCCTACGCTTTATCCACAACGTCTAGTCGGTCATAAGCGAAATCTATTGGTACTAAGCCAGTAGATTTCGCAATTCTAATGCCTGCTCCACCACATCTTCTACACTGGGTTTACAAAAATAGTTACCATCATTTCCGTACGCAGCGCGATTTGGGCTTGCACAAATGACACACGGCTTCGCATCCAAGTACTGGTAAGCCTCTTGGTGCACTAAAACTTGCTCTAATATATAAGCACTTGCACCACCGGGAACGTCCTCATCAAGGATGATGAGTGACGAAGTCTTCATCAACGAACTCAAAATTTTACCCTGATCATCGAAAGGGAGTAAAGTCTGCACATCTATCACTTCCATCTCAACACCATAATGAGCTAGCATACTTGCCGCTTCTAATGCAATACGAACACACGCACCATAAGTGACCAAAGTAACGTCTTTACCGACCTGTAAAACCTCGCACACACCAGGCACAACATGATATTCGCCCAGATTGGCAGGTAAAGCTTCTTTTAACCGATAACCGTTCAACACCTCTACCACAATCGCAGGAGTGTTCTGGTGCAAAAGATAGTGATACATCCCAGCCGCTTGTGTCGCATTGCGAGGCACACAAACAGACATTCCATGACATGTAGATAAAATCATGCCCATCGGAGAACCCGTATGCCAAACCCCTTCAAGGCGATGTCCCTTTGTTCTTACAATGACAGGGGCTATTTGCCCTCCTGCCGTACGATAATGTAACGAAGCCAGGTCATCTGTAAGCCCCTGCAATGCATAGACTAAATAATCTAAATATTGAATATCGACGATAGGACGTAAACCACGCAGAGCAGCCCCAATACCTTGCCCTAAAATAGTTGCTTCCCGAATACCTGTATCAAAAATACGACTCTCACCGTGCTTTGCTTGCAAACCTTCAAACTCAAGATTCACTCCCCCCAAACAACCCACATCTTCCCCAAAAATCAACACACGAGGGTCACGACTTAAAGTCATATCAAAGAAACGTAAAATAATTTCCCGAGCATCCAGATATGTCAAAGAACTCGCATAGCAGGCTTGTACCCAACTATGCTCCCGGACTTGGGCTACAAGGTGAGATGTATAAAGATGAGAAAGTTCAGCAACAACTTGCTTAGCAACGGGCACCCAATCCGCACCGGAGCGACCTTGCTTGACAGCCATATACTTTTCTTGCACCACTTGCTGACGTAACCACGTTGCCAAGTCGCTACGCGAACGGATGGCTGGCTGCTGTAACAACTTTGCTTGTAAGTCGCCTAAAAGAACTGCGACCGAGTGCTTATACTCAGTGAACTCATCCGATAATTCTTTCCAAGCCATATCTCTAGCGCGCTGCACCTCCGCTTCCGCAGAGGCTTTTATCTCTTCCAACCGAGACTCGTCTGCATATCCCTGAGTCAAAATCCATTGATGAAACTGATCTAAACAGTCATTGGAAGTTTCAAAGCGTAGACGTTCTTCATCCTTATAACGCTCATGACTGCCGCTGGTTGAGTGCCCAAGAGGTTGAGTTAAATGAGTCACATGCACTAGGCTAGGTCGATGCAAACGCCGTGCCCGACTTGTCGCATGTTGATAAACTTCACTTAATTTACCAAAATCTCTGCCATCAACTACATAAAGATCAAGATGTAGGCCTTTTTCATCAGGAGAAGAAGCCGACATTCCCTGTAAGGCAAGAGAGATCGACCCTTTAGCTGTTTGCAAGATATTCGGAACAGAAATACCGTACTCATCATCCCATACAGAAACGACAAGAGGGACCTGCTCTACACAAGCGGCATTCATCGTCTCCCAAAAAAGTCCTTCACTCGTAGCCGCATTACCAATGGTACAAAAACAGACTTCTTCACCTTTATAAGAAAATTGTTGGATATCCTTTTCAGCAAGATGCGTGCCAAGTGGACCGCGATATGCTTTCGAAGCAAAGGCCAAACCCAAAGCTCGTGCCATTTGACCAGCAGTCGGAGAGATATCCGAGGAACTTTGAAAAGCGTGCATCTGTGATAGCCACCGCCCCTCAGCATCTAAAAAACGAGTCGCAAAGTGCGCATTCATTTGCCTTCCACCAGAGCAAGGCTCATGATCCAGATTGACATCCGCATATAATTGTGCAAAGAGCTGAGTCAATGTAACGGCTCCTGTTGCTAACATCAGAGTTTGGTCTCGATAATAACCAGACCTCCAATCTCCCTTACGCACTGCAGCAGCCAAGGCCAGCTGGGGAAGCTCTTTACCGTCTCCAAAAATACCAAACTTTGCTTTGCCAGAGAGCACTTCTTTGCGCCCCAAAATACTGACAAAACGACTCTGCCAACCGAAGCGATAAGCTTCTAACACCCCCTGTACGGCTGTATCCCTCCCAAACGAAACCATGGTATCTTGTTGCAAATTCATCCCCAATCCTCCCAAATAGAGTCCGTAGCAATCATCAAGGAGGTGCTAACGACCTGTTTGAATCGACCATAAACGCTGATAAAGACCTTCTTGGGAAAGCAGCTGCATATGAGAGCCTTGCTCCACGAGCTTCCCTTGATTCATCACCAAGATATTATCCGCATGCCGAACTGTAGACAGCCGATGCGCTACTACAATAATCGTCCTTGTACCTTGGAGGCGACGAATAGAGCGCTGTATTGCAGCTTCTGTCTCATTATCCACTGCACTTGTCGCTTCATCAAAAATAAAGATAGGTGGATCTTTAATAATAGCTCGTGCTATGGCCAACCGTTGTCGCTGACCACCTGAAAGCTTCATACCACGTTCACCTATCGAAGTATCCAAGCCTTTGGGTAACGTGACAATAAAGTCCCAGACTTCAGCACTTTCACAGGCAAGACGAATATCATCATCTGTAGCAGAAGAGTTTCCGTAAGCTACATTATCGCGAATAGAACCATCGAACATAAACGTTTCCTGACTTACCAGGCCTATCGATGCTCGTAGAGATGACAAGCAAAATTGATGAATAGGGTGCTTATCAACACGAATTTTTCCACGCTGAGGGGTATAAAAGCGCATGAGTAATTTTAAGAGCGTTGATTTTCCCGACCCCGTAGGCCCGACAATACCTAGATAACCACCAACAGGTAGAGAAAAGGAGACCTGTTCAAGTATATTTTGCGATTCATATCCAAAGCAAACATTTTCAAATTGAACATGACCCTTTATATTCGTCAAACCATTCTGACTGCCTTGATCACTGTAAGCAAGCGGTGTAGATAGAAGATGATTAACTCGATGCGTAGAAGCCAAAGCCCGCTGCAACAAATCAAAGGTTTCTCCAAGCATTGTAAAAGGCCACAGCAGCCGCTGTGTTAGAAAAATCAGAATACTATACGAGCCCACCTCTAGCTCTCCCCGTAAAGTGAGCAAACCTCCATAAACCAGAGTTACACTAAAACCAGCTAAAATAGCCATCCGTATGACAGGCACAACGAGTGCACTTAAGTGAATCGCTTGATGATTGCGTTCACAATACTGTTGACTAAGTTTACAAACTTCATCTAGCTCTTTTTGCTCACAAGTATAAGACTTAATGGTCATAATGCCTTGAATATTATTCGCCAACTTACCGCTGATCAAACCCGCTGTAGCCCGAACCTTTGAGTACCTTTCTGCTAACATATGTTGAAACTTAAAAGAGCCAAAGAGAATTAAAGGAATAGGAGCCATCGCAAAAACAGCAATCCACGGAGACAAAGCGAAGAAAATCCCTCCAATCGCAATTGCAGTTACCCAAACCTGGATAATGCGATTAAATCCGATATCTAGAAATCGTTCTAATTGGTTAATATCATCATTCAAAATCGTAAGCACATCACCGGTACTTTTATCCGCAAACCAAGATAAGCTCAACTGCTGAAGGTGACCATATGATTTTACCCTCAAATCATGTTGGAGCTTTTGTGCTAGAGAACGCCAGTTTTTAGCTAAAAGATACTCAAAAAGAGATTCACACACCCAAATTACCGCCGTGACCATTCCAAGAATACAAAGTTGATATTCTAGAGTTCCACCCACAACCTGGGCCATCATACTCGACTGTTTCTTCACCACTAAGTCGACTGCAACTCCAATCAAAACCTCTGGTAAAATATCACAGATTTTATTCAAAATAGAAAAAGCAGTAGCAGCCCAAACCTGGAGTCGATAGGTTTGCAAATGCAAAAGTATGGCGTTCAACCCCATCACAGAGCCTCCCTATCTACAAAATATATAAGGTCCATCTCATCGATTGTATGCAAGAATCACAGAGCGCACAAGAGAAGGCCACCAAGAGTGACAGAGGATATCAGCTCATACGAAGAAGATAATCGTAAATATTTTCCGGAACCAAAGAGGAGACATCTCCTCCCGCATGATAAATCTGCCGAACTAATGAGGAAGAGTAATGCAAACGTTGCAGACGAGGAGGCAAAACAAGTGTATCTACCTCAGGAGCTAAATCATAGTTTGCCCAAGCCATATTCATTTCTAACTCCAGATCCGTCGCATTACGGACACCTCGAATAAAACATTTTGCTTGGTGACGGCGTGCAAAGTCTATCGCCAAGCCCGCAAAGGACTCCACACATATAGAATAAGTAGGGCACAGAGCCTGTTGAATAAGCTGTACTCGGTCTGCCACAGGAATCCATCCTGGCTTATCTGGGTTACAGCCTACACCCACAACTAGATCGAAGCCCAAGGTTTGCACTCGCTGTACAATATCAAGATGTCCACGTGTAAATGGATCAAAGCTTCCTACAAAAGCAGCTTTTATCTGTGCCATAAATCCATCCATTTGAAATGCACCTTCTCCACCACGAAGAAGATACGAACTTATTTACGTCTGGCCCACAACACAGAGGTATCCGAATAATTCTTATGCTTGACAAGACTCAGAAACTGACAATCTTGAGAATCTCGAATATAACCCACAATGGAAGCTGCGTCTGACCTTTTACACTCCAAAATGACAAACCCTTCAGGTGCTAATACGTGGTCTACTTGACACCAAAAAGCAGAAGACATCACCAAACCACAAACTTGCGTATAGGGAGGGTCAAACCACAAAATATCTGCTTTTTTTCCCTGTAGGGAGCGAGGATATATTTCCCGTGTACAAATACGATGTGATATCACCCTCATCTCAGGAGCATCCAGGCCATCACGAAGCATTTTTTGAGAAGCTAAGCTCAGATTGTGATGTAAAAGCTTGATACAGCTTTCGCCATAGTCCAGGAAAACGATCTGCTTCGCTCCCCAACTCAAAGCTTCGAGTCCCATAGCCCCACTCCCCGCAAAAAAGTCAAGGAAAGTGGCTCCATCTATATGAGCAGCCAAAGAATTTAAGACCGCCTCACGCACACGAGATGTGGTAGGCCGAGTGGCTTCCCCTTTAGGGGAAGTAATTCCTAAGCCTTTTAAACATCCTGAGATAATCTTAATCACAGAAGATTCTCCCATAACAAACTAAATAAAAATACCCACTCTATATTTTTTTCTAATTTTAAGAGTGGTTTATATTAAGCAACTTATACCAATAGGCATAGAATACCCTGAATATCTATTTCATTCAAGGCACAATACTACGAAGAGGTAAGGACGTTTACCCAAACAAGTGTGCAACAAATAGGAAGTTTTTGATCTCTTTTTTCTAATTAGGTCCAGATCATGATTTACACAGGTCGCTCCACCTTAGGTATTGATATTGGCACTTCTGCAATAAAAGTGGTCGAAGTTTCAAACCAATCTTCACGAAAAATCAAGTCTCTAGGGCTCTCCATCCTCCCATCAGGAGTTATCGAAAACGGAGTATTTATCGATCCTAAAGTGATTCGTGAACACTTAATAAAGACACTCAAATCGATGGGGGTTTCACCGCGCTGGAAGAAAGCAGTCATCTCAGTGAATGCAGCAAATACAGTACTTCGCCGCGTCTTCATGCCAAATAGGGATGATGACACTATGGAAGATATGGCTGAACAAGAAGCTGATCAACACGTACAAATGAGCTTTGATGATTCCTATCTATCCTGGCACATCTATGATGCTTTACCCGATCAAAGCGACCGCTCTGTACTATTTGCCGGATGTGCTCATGAACTCGTTGACTCAAGAATACAGCTCATTAAAGGGCTACACATGACCCCGAAAGTCATCGACTGCGATGTTTTATCGATTGCCAATCTATATGAGTTTTTGTTTCCTAAATCAAGAGAGCTTGTCTGTCTTTTAGATATGGGGGCATCTGCGACGACGATGATCTTGCTCGCCAACGGTGAATATCAATACTCGAGAACTCTGCCGTATGGAGGTAGACATTTTACTTCTCACATTGCAAATACTCTACAAATAGACCTAACCAGCGCAGAAATCACCAAAATTGCAGCTGCTAATAATGATCAAGCTGCACTCAATCAAATTACACACCCACTGCAGCAGATGCTCGAAGCTTTTGTAAAAGAGTTACAAGTAAGTGCAAACTATTTCTTTCAAAATCAGGAAAACAAAGTACCCGATGCACAAATCAAATCCATCTTCATTACCGGGGCCGCCTCTAGAACTCCTGGGGTGAAAAGCTTAATTACACAACGTATATGCACACAAACAGACTACCTCAATGCACTTTCATACCTACCTAAAGTGGCAAGTCTTGCCGACGATAAACAGTCTTCTACTAGTGAGATTTTTTCCGTTGCAACTGGACTCGCATTACGAGATGATATCGACTAGAAATTCAACGATACTTGGTTACATATGATCTATATAAACTTTGCACCGCGATCTGAAACAGAAGATCGTCTTTGGTTTATCCCTGATTTAGCTGCTTCCGCAACTATCTTTATTTTTTTGTATTTAGGCTCACAACTCTATATTGTAAATTATCAAGAAGATATTAATACCCTCAAAACACAAAGTCGAGAATATGCTCTCAGCCACACTCGACTGAAGCC
>JAPPOJ010000039.1 GCA_028817975.1 Zetaproteobacteria bacterium
GTGTAAATATGCGGAATATCCTTTTTGATACGACAAAATCCCACCTCAAATTTTACCCAAGCTCTTGACCATAAGCGTCACAGTTTTTAGTCTTTTAATATCAATATGTTAGAAGTTTAAGGCTGGGTGTGTATTTGTCTTTACAAAGGAACAGAGTATGTTTTCACAACATCTATTTCGAAGAACCGTACTGCTCATGTGCTCATTACTATGCTCACTTGACTACGCATATGCAAGACCTGCCCGAGCCGTACTTATTGAAATCATCAATGCCCTACAACCCTCACTAGACTCAGAAGTGAGGTACCAAAAACTCCAACATATCCTCAGCGATGGGGCTACGATTAAACAATGGCTCACACCCGGAGGACTTTGGCAATGGCTTCAAGAAGATGGGCTCGATGCATACTACCCTCAAATTGTCGAAAGTCTACGGCCCGATCAGCTAGCTATGCTAAATGCTATAAACTCCACTTCTATGCTCTATGAGAACATCCCCGAGCCTTTACAAAGCGCTATCATTGATCAAAATATAGTGAGCTTTTATGCTACACATGGAATTGGCCTTATTCCTGCCCATCAAATAGATTTAAATACTTTGGTCAACCCAAAGCATCGACTCATGGCAGAGTTTGATCAAATGGCCAAAAAATTCGAACTTAAAATTCACAATACAGACTTTACTGCATTAGACATTTTTGCTGGAGTTTTTCAAAAAGATCAAGGATTTGATTTATCCTCTTTACCTCCTCGCCTACAACTTTCTTTTCAACATGTAGTACAACAATTTATCTCTGGACTATCTTTTGAACGCAAAATAATGCTGATTAAGGGTTACTTAAACACTCCGGCACACTCCCCATTCGAAGAAACAGTGGCACGTGCGACTATTGAACTTGGCCCTATCATGATCAAACTTGCACAGCTTTTTCGTGACTATACTCCAACCAAACTACGTAAACGCCTAGAGCAACTCCTTGATCAATTACCAGCAGCTATCACCACCAAGGCAGCAAAAACACTCATTGAAGACTTCCTTCCTGAATCTTACGCATTGATCAAAATCGAGGAATCTCCTCTCGCATGCGCATCCATAGGGCAGGTACATAAAGTTTATCTATCAGATCGTGCAAGTGGACAAGTTTATTCCGGGATTGCAAAAATTCTCAAACCTGATGTGACAATACTACTCCAATCAGACCTCGAACTGATCGAAAAATCATTGCAACATTTTCCAAATGGAGAAGGACTTTATCAACGCATAGCCACGGCGATGCACAGGGAAGTCAATTTATTCACGGAGGGCCTTGCAGCCACACATGGTAAAGAGATCTACGCTCAAAACCCCTATATAGACGTTGCTGCTCCCCTACTTTTTAAAGAAGATAACTCCAAAGTTCTAATTGAAGAAATCGCCTCGGGACGCCCCATTCATAAGTGGCATAGCTTCGACAACCCCATAAATCTCAATGCAGCAGACCTGGCCATAATCAAGCTAGCTGCACTCGGAAACCTACTACAAATATGGTTTAAGAACGCCGTTTTTGGAGACGGGTTTTTTCACGCAGATCTTCATGCTGGCAACATCTTTCTTGACATCAACACAGCATATCAACCAAATCTAACTCTGATTGATTTTGGAAGTGTGGATACCCTTAGTTTTAACTCTAGAAAGGCAGTTATTGATCTATCCCTTGCTGTCTTCTTAGACAATACAGCTGAAGTCGTACAAGTCATTCAAAGCCTTGCCCTAGAAGCCAAAGACACTGCAACACTACCCCTCGAACAACAACAAAGCCTAAATCACTTTGCAGCCGACCTACCCTTTTTAAATTTACCCATTGATCTTCGAACTCGACTTAATAAAATCTTACAACGAGCGATCGACTGTGGAATCGACTTTCCAACACCTTTTATTCAATTAAATCGCAGCAGACTATTACTCGAAAATCAAATTGACGAACAAATCAATATTCTACGTAAGTTGCGTGATCCACGTGTACATCAAGTCAAAAGTGTCATAGACAGTTACATGATTCAAGGAACCCTATCTATCCTACAAGCAGGATGTAATGCTGCAAATCCTTTCGTGAAAAATAGTTCCCCTCTATCTTTCACCAAAGTCGGGCAAGCATATCTTACGAAATTATCTGAAGTAGGTTGCTCTCTATTTCATATTAATTTAAATCGTGCCATGTCTCAGTCTGAAGCTGTTGCATTCAACATCATGCAGTGGATCAAGGCAATCCGTAAATCTAGGACAAATACACTTTAAAGGATAGAACTATGAAAAGATCTTACATTGCTTTCATACTTATGATGCTCCACTCAACCCTATGGGCTCATCAAAAGAGGATTATCATACTCAGTACAGATAGTGGTGGCGGACACACAACGGCTCAAAGAACCCTAGAAACTACCTTGAAAAACCTTAAGTATCGAGTCGAAGTAAAGTATCCAAACAAGCAGAATGACGTTGCGTCCATGTTTGAACATGGGTGGGACTACCTGTATAGCCATGGATACTTCGAAATCATTGAGTTGTGGAAAAAATCTAAACCCGTCTTGGATTTGACTCTAGGCGCCACAAGCTATCTCTTGCAAATAGCTGGACCCGCTTTTCATGCCATAGGGATACATTTTCATCCCGAGAACAAAACCGAAACCGAAAAATTTATTCTCGACATTACGAATGCCGATCTAGTCATCAGTGTCATTCCATCATGGAATGACATTTTTTTTGGTGCCACCAAAATCACTTCAACACCTTTTCGCATTGTACCTACCGACCTGGATATTAGCGATTTTATGAATGGTATTATAAATCCACAGTCACACCCTAACTTTCAAATGTGGGTGGCCAATGACATGCCTGAGATTCGAAATCAATGCAAAAAAATTGGGTTCATTTGCCAAGAAATCGGCTATCCTGTACACGCCCACTTTACAGAAAAAGGTAGAATGCTCCGCAGCATAGCTAAAGAAGAATATCAAGCTACTCTAAGACAAAAGTACCATGTAAAACCCGAAACACTTATCATCTCTTTAATGATGGGCGCTAAAGGTTTCGAAAAAGATATTTTTATCTTATATGTCAGCTCCCTCGCAGCTATTCTAAATGAGTTTGGTCAATACAAAAGTCGACTAGAAGTCTTCTGCGGGAAAAACCAAGCTTTAGCACAAGAAGTTCAAAGAATCTCCCAAGGATACACAAACACAAACGTCACAATCCGTACACACGGCTTTACGCCCTCCGAACAAGTTGCCGAATGGCTGGCGATTTCAGATGCTTTTTTGACAAAGCCTGGTGGAGCTACCGCTAACGAAGCTATGGCAATCGGAGTACCAACCTTATTTTTGCGCAACCCAATCACACACGAAAACACCAACGCCGATATTCTTGAAGCACATGGCTGGTCACGCTCCTTCAAACCGCTATCACGCAAGAAGGCGCTTCACCCTACAGAGCTAACTCACATTACCCAACAAATTTGGCAACACTCTATGCAACCAATATCTCAACATCCAATACCCAAACCACATATACCTGAGTTCATCCAACACTTAGGCTTACAAAGCCGTGTGTTATGGCACAATCCACTTACACAGCCAATATATACAGCATGGGAAAAGTTACTAGAGAACAAAGATATCATCGATCCCCCTTCTCTTAGAAATTTACTGCATCAAACAATTTTTACCCCCCTGCCCCTTCCACCTCAAAACACCTTCCATGAACGTATCTGTCAGGAAGTAGAATATGCGCTCATACCATCATAAGCAGTGAGGAGAACATCACAGAAAGGGTCAAACAAGCCTTCATAAAATTTATCTTTTGCCAGGAGTCGGAGGGGCAACGCAAAGATCTTCTTGCTCCTGAAAAATACGCCTAGGGTGCCTGGGGTAGTACATTCTTTGGGCCATATCTGCAGATACAGGAACACGATAACCATACCCACGATAAGTTCCCCAAAACTGCATAAATCTAAATTTGACGATGGAGCTAACCTCTCTAAAAAAGCACTTCTGTTTGATAGCCATCATCGTATCCCCAAATATATTCAAAGAGAAGTATTTGAGAAAGTGACCAAAGTGAAAATGCTGATTATGAAAAATCCGACGATAGGCAAGAGCTTCTCGATAATAGCGACGGTATACAGTGCGATAAGATTCTTCATGCACGTGATACACCGATGCCTGGTGTTGATATGAAACAACAAAGCCTTTTTCAATGATGGTTTTTGCCCAAGCAATATCTTCTAAACCAGTAAGAACTTCATCAAAACGATGCTGCAACCACAAGCTCTTACGCAATGCACTATTCGCATTATTACAAAATGGGAAGGTGGTTTTATGCACGTCATGACTGGGAAACCACTTTGCGAAAATAGCATGTTCAGAAAACTTAGTAGACTGTACACCTCGCTGCTTGCCAAAGACCAGACCAACATCTTGGTCTTCAAAAGGTTGGATCATACGTTCAAGCCACATTTCATCCTGAGGGAAGCAGTGTGCCGAAATCAACAAACAAACTTCACCTTCCGCAGCTTCAACACCCACATTGATAGCACGTCCAAAAGAAAAGTCTTCAGGTCTAATATGAACAATCTTACAGTCATAACTTCTGGCAATCTTGACTGTGTTATCTGTAGATCCTGAGTCCACCAGAATGGTTTGTACTGGAATAGCTATGGACTGACTTTGAATTCCTTTGAGTAAACGACCAACATGTTTTGCCTCATTCAATGCCCGAATAATGATCGATACACACTTAGGTCGAAACAATGTTTACCTCATTCATACAGGGTCATGAAGTCGAGAAGAAATGCCACCATCTACAGGTATGATAGCCCCATTAATAAAGCTAGCCGATGATGAGGCCAGAAATAAGGCTACATCAGCAACCTCATTAGCCGCAGCAATTCGCCCTTGTGGATGTGCTGCACATAGAGCTTCAGACTCCGCATCAAAATCTGTAAAACCAGATCTCAACATAGGTGTGTCCGTAGCTGCCGGTGCGATTCCATTAATACGTACAGTTGCTCCCAATTCTACGGCCATAGCTTGAGTAAGGCCGCTTAAAGCAGCCTTCGAAGTCGCATATGCTACGAACTGAGGCTTGGTGAGTTGATGATGAATGCTTGCAATATTAATAACTGACCCTACTGCTCTTTCCAGAGCTGGAAGCAAAGCTTTTGTTAAGAAAAAAGGAGCAAGAAGATTAATCGAAAGTGTTTGCATCCAATCTTCAAGACTTAACTCTGGCACAGGTACAACCACTTGGTAAGCAGCGTTATTCACCAGACACTTCACTTCACCTTGAGAGTTGTGTAGAATCTCTGCCTTCAATTCTGCAGCCTTATCCTCGTTTAACACCTGCTGCAAGTCAAACTCAATATAATGATCTATATGCGCATCGGCAGGAGGACTCGAACGGTCCATACCAATGACCCAATAACCATGCTTCTGAAAAGATTGTGTGAGTGCAACACCTATCCCCCCACTACAACCTGTTATAACCACACTAGCTGACTTCATGATGAACCGTCACCTTCTCACCACTATGCATCTGACCCCACGCAGCAGCCCATTCTGCATGACTCCAGTCATCCTGATTGTCTATGTCCAAAGATTCCATTTTCGGGGTAGCGTAAATGCCTGGCTTACGACCAATACGATTCTGAGTACTCATAAATGAGTCTTGTGAAAACAAATACAAGCAGGAGTTTTCTTCATATAAGGGAGGCAAATCCTGAGTACGCAAAAGTTCTCCTACAGAGTGATTTACCGGAGATAAATATTGATCGTACATGCGTGTCTGATGGATATTTACAGAAAATAAGGAGTCTAGTCCCTTCACAAGATTACTGTAGTAGCTACGAATGGCCTTATTCAAAGTGTCCAAAGAGATAAAAGGATTCGTCGCGTGAGTCATGAGGTAAGAATCACGGGGATAAGCCTGCAAGTCATCTGCAATGACTTTATTCATACTCACCCTATCCCCACAAATTTCCGGCTTGCGCTTACGCAAGATAACCTTGGGGTGACCATTTAAGAAAGAGTTCTCCAGTAAGAGGTGTGAGTCCGTATTAATAATAACTTCAGACACATAACAAGAGGACAAAAGTGTATCTAATATCCACCGATATAAGGGCTTACCCGCGAGCAATCTAAAATTTTTCCCAGGAACTCTCTCACTGTGATGCTTCATGGGAACGAGAGCTGTCACTTTGCATACGTCCAAGTCCTAACTCCTTACACAGCATCCGAACTGAGTTAAGATGCACATTCATCCAACATGTTTTACTACTGTTTGAATTATGAGCTGCAAGCATGACTTTGTCCATTTTACGCAAGCGGCTCTCCACAGATAGAGGCTCCTGCTCAAACACATCCAAAGCAGCCCCAGAAACCTTCCCATCTTCTAAAGCATTTACAAGGTCTTCTTCTACAACGATAGGGCCTCGGGCAGTATTTATTATAAAGGGTTGTTTCACCATCTGATCAAACATTTCTTTATTCAGAAGTCGTAAGCTATCACTATTCAAGTCGCAATGAAGAGTCAAAATGGTCGCATTTTTTACAAGGTAAGCAAGGCTTACCTTCTCTACACTACAAGGATACGTAAACACTTCCTCGTTGATATCATACGCAAGAATACGACACCCAAAGGCAACGAGCCTACTGGCAACAGCTTTACCAATCGTTCCATAGCCAATAATCCCTACAGTATGTTCTTTCATCATCGAACCTGGAGGCTTGTACCATTGACCTGATTTCAAGACGATGTCGTTTTCTCTAATCTGCCTAGCATAAGCTAACATATAAGCAAGAGCGGTATCTGCAACTGGATCGGTAAACGCACCTGGAGTTCGACATACTTTGACCCCATATTTTTGCGCAATATCCAGGCGAATAGAATCGATCCCAGTCCCCCATTTGATCACAACATCCAGCTGTGTAGCAGTTTGATACACTTTTTCCGTAAAACGATCATCCCCACAAATGATTGCAGAGACACCATGCAAAGCCTCTATGAGTTGCGTCTCTTCCAAACGCTCTTGCACCTCGGCCCACACAAACTCTGCATTTAAACCTTCCAAGAGGCGTTCTACTTTCTTCCTTTCCCGAACCATGTATGGAGCGCTAATTAGCACTTTTTTCATCTAAAAACCTCTTCCCTTGGATCATCGATGAAACTATATTCTTTTGTCTGTGCCTACCCTAAACAGGGATCCTCCTGAGTAAGCAAGTCAAACGCATATAAATGACCACAAATACTTCACTCCAGTACCTGTAGGTAGCAGCAAGAACATCCACAATGCTCCACTTTGCTAAAATAAAGCTATAAACTTGCAGAGTTTTTTCTCTGGAACATCGACCTTACGGGTAAAACCTCCGTCTATTCCAGTGTAAGCCTGCTATGCCCAAAAATTCGTGTAGAAAAAGTATATCCTAATTTTAAGATCCAGGATTTTACTCTTTACTATAATTCATAAAACAACCACGTATCCCGGCACCTGCACCAAGAGCAACCAGACAGTCTATACAGGGCGTGTTCTCATCTTGGGCTTTACTTTATGGTAAAAAATCTCCTTAATAATAATGATGAGTAGGGTCATACCATTGTACAAAGGCCTCATCTTGCGCACTCCCCCAAGTCTAGCCGGCTCATCCGCACCTACTTCAGCAACCTTTAAGTTATACTTGGCACATCTAATATTCAGTAGAATCTCAAATGTGGGTGTCTTTCTCACATCCATCCCGATACGCTGAATAAGATCTTTACGGAAAGCACGCAACATCACCAAAGTGTCCGTATATTTAGCTCCAAACAAAATATTTACCATTTTGGTAAACATCCAATTGCCAAATGCGGTGACCATATCATCGTCCTCGCTCTTGGCACCATCTCGGTAACGGGAGGCAACTACCATATCATTCCCTTCTTTCATCTTAGCAACAAGCTTAGGGATCGCTTCAGGCAGTGAGTTATTATCTGGGCTGAACGCAATAATAACATCTCCTGTTGCAACTTCGAGAGCCTCCCAATAGGCACCACAAATGCCTCGGGACTTCTGTCTAAAGATCGGGATACCTCTATCTTGAAAATATTCATAAGTACCATCTGTAGAG
>JAPPOJ010000239.1 GCA_028817975.1 Zetaproteobacteria bacterium
ATATAAAGGGGTTATGTCATTGCAGATGGCTGGATTTATGGGCTTTATTTCCCCCAGGATGGGGAAATATAGAATAAATGAGGCCTCATGTAAATAAAAATCATGGGGTGGGGTTGTGTTTATGGTGAGGAAATAAAATGATCAGCCCAAAAAAAGCTGGGAATGAGGGTTCTCTTGTCAAATAAGCCGCGTAGAGACTAACTATAGCTCTCTTCTTCCCTGAAGTCTAAACGGTTTCACTCAAGAAATTTTTCGCGGGTAAAGTACCTTTAAAATGGTGTCAAAAAGGACTTTTTTACGTATGGGTTTGCCTAAGTAAGCTGAGAACCCATTTTTTTCGGAGGATTGGGAATCATCCTTAGCATACCCAGCGGTAAGGGCGATGATGGGGACTTCCTTGCGCTGGTTGGCAATCTCCCACTCGCGAATGCGTAGGGTGGACTCAAATCCGTCCATCACGGGCATTTGAATATCCATAATCACCAGGTCAACATGGTTTTCCTTGAAATAATTCAAGGCTTCTAATCCATCGTTTGCTGTGGCAATGGTAAAGCCTTTCTTACTCAAAATCATTTTGAGTAAGAAGAGGTTATCTTCATTGTCATCCACAGCGAGGGCGACTAAGCCTGTAGGAATCTCTGGTTCTGGAAGAGATGAGGTCTTGAGAGCGATATCCTGCTCTTCGGTTTCCACTTGTAAGGAGCTTTCCAGCTTGGCTTGACGAAAGGGAATACGCATTTTGAAAGAGGTTTTGACTCTAGGTTGGCTCTTGAGTTCTATCTTGCCCCCCATTAAGAGTACGAATGACTTGGTGACATACAGCCCTAGGCCTCTCCCGGAAGTTCGAGGGTTATTCTCATTGCGGAGCCGCTGAAAAGGTTCGAAAATCTTGTCGATTTCGTTTTGATTGAGACCGATTCCATCGTCGTCGATGGTGATCTGTACGGTAAACACACCTTTTTCTTGTTCTTGAAGTATTGCAATGACCGATATTTTGCTTCCTTCACTGTATTTAATACTGTTACTCATGATGCTGAGTAAGATCTGACGTAGTTTGTCTCCGTCACCGATGAGTTCGCGAGGAATGTTGTTGTCCCAAAAAAAGCTGATATTAATCCCGACTTTTTCCGCATCCTTTTCGAGCATCGACGTGGTTTCTTCGATAATATTGAGCAAGTTGATACGCCTATTGTTGAGGCTAACTTCACCGGCATCTATTTTGGAAAAGTCCTGAATGCTGTCGATCAAACTGAGTAGGGTTTTACCAGCTTTGAGCTGCAAGTTAAGGTATTTTTTGGTTTCTTCGGTATTGTACTCGCTGTGAAGCACCTCGGCCATTCCTAAAATAGCGTTGAGGGGAGTACGTAGTTCATGGTTCATGGTGAGGATAAACTGCCGCTCGCGCTCTAGAGAACGGTCGGAAGCCATCTGTAGCTGATTGATTTTATTCACATTGTTGCGTGCATATTCCAACGATTGATTAATCTCATCGGAAAGTTGATCGAGTTCATCTTTTTCATGGTGCTGTCTTCTTTTAAGCTTGAGTTTTTTATGTTTTTTGGTAAAAGTCCAGTCGAAGTATCTGAGGTAGCGGTTGATCGAAATGAGGTGTTTGGTGACAATTTTAGAAAATACCTGCAGGAGAATCAGGGAGACAATAAACACTTTGATCCCTTGAAAAATCAAAGTATTGGCTACCTTAGACTGTAGCTTTTGATAGATATACTTACGGCTGACCAGGATTTGGAGTGTGCCGATATGATCTAAGTTTTCGCCGCGTTGGTAGTACAGGGGGATCGTGCGGCTATATTTTGATCCCGAGTGCATGTTAGGTTTTGTTTTGCGATACAGCTCCTTACCTTTGGGGTCGACGATGATGGTTTCGATGAAGTAGCTGGTGGTGAGAATCCCGTCCAACTGAAATTGAACCTGCTGATCATCGAGGTGCCAGAGTGAGTAACTCAAGCTATTTGCAAAGCTTTTATGGATGTGATTGACATTCTTGTCAATGTCGTTCATCTGGTCTTTGTATTGGAGATAAAGGTCTACAGTGGTAATGATGGTGGTAAAAATACTACTGATCACTAGTACGGAAAAAAGGAGCTTTTTTCGTATCGTTTTAAAAGAATTTGCCGTCGTATTTTGCCGTGCAAATTTCATAGAGTCCTTTGTTTCATCTATGTGCGTGCTGCTAAACGTTTTAGGTCGTTATGTTTGACTTTCTATGACCCGCAAAAGTTGAATGTATGACACAAAGCAAGTGGAAGTAGTACAGTGATCTCCGGAGTGGAGTTCATCCTTGAGAATAACGCGTAGCGCTCCTCGGTTATGGATCGGATAAAAAGTGGTGGTTTTTTAATATAATATTCGCAGCTTCAGTGGCTTCAAATCGTTGAGCTATGGTCCTATTAAGTCAAGTAAAATAGCTGCGGTTTGCGCTCCTTGGACAAAAGCAGGGCAGAATTAAATGGTCCAAATGTAACAGAGGTTTTATAGCTAAAAATTGCTTTTAGCTACAGGGGGTTATGTCTAAGTCTTTGGTTCAAGCTTAAAAATCCATTTAACTTATTCTTTGAGCGCCTTTTTCCGATGGCATCTACTGGCTTTTTGTAAGCAGCATAAAGGCCTTTTGCCTGCGAGAAGCCCCCGAGATTAAGGTATTGAGATACCATCATCATAGGAGTCCTTGGGTATGGTGCTACGAAGGCTATGCTTTTTAGTTTGGGTGGGCTCTATGCCTACTTTGAATGCACGTCCGACTATCTATTTTCATGTTGAGGAAGGGGCGAGTTCGCTCTATGAAAGTGAGGATAGCAAGTTGGTTGCGGATTTCATGCAGGGATTGAATGCCGTTCAAGATGATTTTGAGTTTCGTTACCAAGTAAACCCTTCGCGACGTTTTTTGGTGCTGTTTGAAGAAAATGCGGTGGATGCTGTCTTTCTCCTTGATGAGGCCTGGGTGGCTGAAAGCCTAAGTAAAATGCATAAGTCGGACTTCTATATGGATCTTAAAAATCAGTTGTTCACCCTAAAAACCCCAGGGATTAGCCAGGATTACTTTGCGGATATGACCAAGATGAGTAAAGTTGGAATGTTCGGTTACTATTACCGTTTGTTTGACTTTAAGCGTGATCCTGCGGTACTGAAGCGTGACTATAACGCGGCTCTGGTCAAAAAAGAAATTCACATGGTGAGAATGGTCGAATCTGGACGTGTCCAGGTTGGGATTATTGGAGATCTGACCGTAAGGTATTTTGCGCAGAACGGACAAATTGATCCCGAGCGTTTGTATTTTTCCGAGGTACCGGACGCGGTATATCAGCCGCGTTTGTTTCTAAAAAAGGGCATCGCGTTAACTCAAGCCCAGCTGGATGGCTATGTGTTGGAGATGAAGCGTCAGGGCATCTTGCAAAGTATATTTGGGCGTTACGGTATTTTGGACAATATTCGTTCTTGGTTAGAAAAGGCCCCGAATTAGCCATAGGCTTGTCTTCTAAACCCATACCCTCTTACCATCCACTTCGGTACTGAGTTTGGGTTTGAACATATGTACTTTTTTAAGTGCACGATCTACTTGTGCATCGCGTTTGATGACGACAAAAAAAAGAAAGCAAAGGCGATCGCCTTTTTTGAGCTTAAGGCTGGCGGACGTTCGGTTGAGATCACGATTAATCTTTTTCATATTGATCTGCTTTTCTTGTTGAGTAACCGGTTTCTTGTCTGAGGCGAGGTTGATCTCCTTGTTTAGTTTTTTAGCCTTATGGATGGTGGCGATAATGTCATACGCTCGTTTGGCGAGTTCCTCGTTATGCTTTGGAGAACATTGGGTAAACGCATCAATTGCAAGCTGCGTTTTTTGTTCGCGCAAGTGCATTAAGCCAAGATTAAAGTGAATGGTGGTTTTGTATTTCTCGTGTTGAGCAGGAATTGCTTTGATGGCTTGGTTGTAGAGGTTGGCGCTTTCTTCAAAGTCTCCTTCAAGCGACTTGGTGACTGCTTTGTTGTTGAGAAAGGCGACAATATCGGAAATTTCTCCGAGTTGAGCCATGCTCTCATTGGCAACGTCGATATCTCCGGTGTTGAGGCTGAGTTTTGCTTTGGCACCGATTACCTCTTGGTTGTCGGAATCGATGCTGGAGGCATCTTCGAGAGTTTCTTTTGCTTCATCATTGTGCCCGAGTTGCATTTGAGACTCGGCGATTTTGCATAGCCTGGATACGTTGAGGGGTGAGATCGATTGTGCATCATCGAAGCAGTTGAAGGCGGTTTCAAAGTCACCTAGCTTCATACACGACTTGCCAAGCAAATTAAGCGCCGAAACGGGATCGGTGGTGACCTTAAATGATTTTTCCGCATGTTTTTTGGCCGTTTCGTAATCGCGTTCAAAGTAGGCGATTTCACCATAGGCAAGGTCGATCACTCCTGCTGCGGCTCTGCCACTCGCTTCCAGGCGTTGGAGGCAGGTGTTGGCTTGGGTGAGGTCCTCTTTACTCAAGTGGTTTTTAATTTTTTGTAACATGACCCGCGAGTCGTAGCCTTGTCGCTCTTTCTGCATAATCCCAATGAGCGTAATCAAGACACTTCTGCGTTCAAAGGGAGTCTTTAGCACATCAAAGGTGCCCATTTCGGCGAGAATAGCGTTGTCGTTATCGTCAAAGTCTACGCCTATAGGGCAGATCTTACAATCGACATATCCGGCTGTGCGTAGCCTTTGGATAAACACAGCGCCAGGAATTTCTTCCATGACCCATGCGGGGAGCACAATTGTGGGTTCTTCGCCTGCCTCGATCCACTCCATGAACTCTGTGGGGCGGGCAAAGAACTCGATTTCGACTCCAAGTTCGCCAAGATAAGTATTCAGTTCCTTGACTTGTGTGGGACTGAGCCCAATACCAACGACGGTGGTGGGACCAAAAGGACCATTGCCGATGGGGATTTGCTCGGGGATTTCGATATCACGGCCAAGATGTTCCTGGGCGAGTTTATTGATATTATCCTTCGAAGCAGGGTCTAATAATAGAATCTGGGCGAGGGTTTGTTCGCCTTTTTCTTTTTCTCCAGCCAAAAACTGAGCTTTGGCCGTTTGGTAGAGAATTTTGGCATTACCAGGAAAAACCGAAATGGCGGACGAGCACAGCTGCTGTAGCTCATGATAGAGACCGAGTTTCTGTAAGATGCTCCACGTCTTCTCAAACGTGTAGCGTAGGGGGTCGCTGGCGCTTTCAATTTCAGCCACAGATTTGGCCATCGCCTGTTTGACCCCATCTCCAGCTTTGATCTCGACAATGATATATGAAAACAAGCCCCACTCAAGGAGAAAAGGTAAGTAGCGTTTGGCTTGTCCTGGAGGCAAAACTACAGTCATCATCACTTTGCCCAAATCGGTAAACTGGGTACATAGTTTGAGCAGGTTAAACAAATTGGTCTCATCTTCCAATCCGAGTGTGGTAATGAACCAGTCTACAGGCTCACTTTCTAATACAGAGACGGCTTGTTTGATGACCCCCTGGTGAAGGACTTCCATGCCACAAAACTTGACGGCATCGGCAAGTACGCCGAGGTCGGCAGTAGAGTGAGCGGCAACAGCAATCTTAGGAGTGCGGCTTTTAACTTTCTGGATAAATGGGTGCATGGATCTCGCTTTATTCAGTCAGGAGTACATAGTTGCGGACAGTTTCAATGAGAGTTTCCGGAACCACTGGCTTGTGTACCCAGGCAACCACGCCCATTTTCTTGGCTGCAGCGATGGTTTCATCATCGCCAAAGCCGGAGAGCATGACCACTGGAGTTGAAGTGTGCAGCACTTGACGCATCGAGGTGACCAGCTGGAGACCATTGGCTTGAGGAAGCTGGTAGTCCATGACTACAAGGTCGAACTTCTCTTTTTGTAAATAATCCAGTGCTGCTCGCCCGGTTTGGGCCATTTGCTTGTCGATGTTAAATTGAGAAAAGATATCGGAAATAAGGCTGAGGAGCACTTCGTCATCGTCAACAAACAAGATTCTTTTTTTCTCGTTGTAACGGGCCATATACTCGATTTTTTCTGTATTAGCCTTCATTGCGGAGGTGTTGACATTGCCTGAGTACTTGGGGCCGAGCTTGGCGAGTTTAAGTACTGCAGGTCGATATTGTTTCTGGGCCGAAACGCGTAAAAATTTGGCACCTAGCTCAAGATTTTTTTCACATCCCATGCCGTAGACGTGGATCATCCCGATGCGAAACAGTTCAGGCGCAGGGATTTTGAGAAGTTCTTCGGGTGTGATTTCTTCGTCTCTTTTGGCCATAGCTTGTCCTTGTGGTGCAAATGGAAGGAAGCGCGGCCTCCTTTGTGTATGAGTTGTAGGTGTTCAAAGGACATACAATTGAGTCTATTTTAACCTAGCTCACTTGCCTGAAAGTGTTAGCTTGGGTCCCCCCGAGTGATGAAGTAGGATCTGACCAAGATATTCTCAACCGCATGGGGGTGTCTGGGAGCTTATGAGTAGTCATATGTTTGGGTGCGCACTTTAGGCAGCTTACTGGGGCGTTGCATTAACCAGTTGTCGACCTGGTGTGCGGTATCTCTACCTTCGGCGATCGCCCAAACCACGAGACTTTGTCCACGACGGCAATCCCCAGCGGCGAATACTCCGGCTGTGGAGGTCATCTTGGTTTGGGGATCTGTGTGGACCAGTCCTGTTTGTGGGTGGAGGATGTCTTGAGTATCTTCGAGGGCTGTGGTGAGCGGGTGGGTATATCCTGTTGCAATCAGTGCGAGATCGCATGCCCAAGTTTGTTCGCTGCCTGCAACTTCTTTGTACTCGCCAGACTCGTGCCAGACAACGCGCACAGTATCGACGGCTTGAACATGACCGGCGTGGTTGAGAATGAAGCGTTTAGTGGCAATATTGTACTCGGTGGTGCCCCCGTGATATTTGTTTTCGGCCATGGAAGAGGATTCTCGATAGGTGCGACGGTATTGTGGCCACGGGTTGTGTGTACTGCGGGAGTTCGGTGCGCGTGGTGAGAGTTCAAAGTTGGTGACGGACTTGGCCCCCAGGCGTAGGGAGACTCCGATGCAGTCTGATCCAGTATCTCCCCCACCAATGATAATCACCCGTTTCCCCTGTGGGTTGAGCCATGGGTCGTCCTGGGAAGGGGCTTGGGTCCAATGGCGGGTTGCGTGAGTGCCGAGAAATTCCATGGCAAAGTGAATGCCCTGGCCATGACGCCCTGCAAGGGGCAAGTCGCGTGGTTGTTCAGCCCCTAGGCACAAGACGATCGCGTCATATTCGCGGCGTAGCTCGGAGTAGTGGATGTCTTTGCCCACCTCGGTCTGTAACTGGAAGGTGATCCCTTCTTGCTTTAACTGTTCTATTCTCCTGTGGACGACTGCATAAGGCAGCTTGTATTCCGGAATGCCATAGGTGAGCAGTCCTCCGGGAGAGGCGGCTTTGTCAATGATGTGTACTCCATGTCCAGCACGGCGTAGTTGTTGGGCGCAAGCTAACCCGGCAGGTCCTGAGCCGACGATGACTACTCGTTTGGAACTCTCATGCTGAGGAGGTTGCGCATGCACCATGTTCTGTGCAAAAGCTTGCTGTAGAATTTTGTTTTCGAGGTACTTGATGTTCACGGGTTCTTGGATGAGGCCGAGTACGCAAGCACTTTCACATGGAGCAGGGCATATGCGTCCGGTAAACTCAGGAAAATTATTCGTTTGATGAAGGATTTCACTTGCGGCTTGCCAGTCTTTTGCGGCTACATGGCGATTAAATTGTGGAATCGGATTTCCTAAAGGGCACCCAGACATGCAAAATGCGACGCCACAGTCCATACAGCGCACAGACTGCTGTGTGGCGAGCTGGGTGTCGGGCGTGGTGATGGGGTGCTCTTTGAAGTCTTGAAGGCGATTTTGGGGGTCACGGAGTGGCTCCGACTGACGGTGGTACTTCAAGAACCCGGGAGTTTCGCTCATCGTAAGGCTCCTTGTGTGAAAGGGCGTGAGTGGGGTTCTGCTCCTGTAGAATGCGTTTATACTCTATGGGGAGCACTTTGATAAATTGCTTGTGCCAGTCCGGTTGCATATTCATGATGCGAATGCCTGTTGGGGAACCGGTGGCCTTTATATGTTGTTGCAGCATGGTGGTCAGGGTCAGGATATCTTGCTCCAGTAGAGGGCTAACTTCAATCATTTCGGTATTAAGCTGGTTGGTGTTGAATGAGGATGTGTGTAAAAGGTACGCAAGGCCTCCACTCATACCTGCAGCGAAGTTGCGTCCGATTTCCCCGAGCACGACTACAACGCCTCCGGTCATGTATTCACAACCATGATCACCGATGCCTTCGACAACTGCGCGACAACCTGAGTTACGCACGGCGAAACGTTCTCCGGCTTTACCTGCGAGGTAAGCTTCTCCCGCGGTGGCTCCGTAAAGTAGCGTGTTCCCTGCAACCCAAGGAAAAGGGTTTGTGGGGGTGCTGTATGGCTTGGGTGCAATGATAATTTTGCCACCACTGAGGCCCTTGCCGACGTAATCGTTGGCAACTCCGTGAAGCTCAAAGGTTACCCCTTGAATGAGGAAGGCTCCAAAGCTCTGCCCTGCAGTGCCCTTGAACTGAATATGCACATGGTCTTCTGCCAGGGGTGATGTGGGATAGGCTTTGTATAATGCACCGCTTAACATCGCACCGGTGGAACGGTTATGAGAGTGTATCTTCTTTGTCAGGTGCACGCGGCGGCCAGCGGCGAGTTGGGGGAGGCATTGGGCAATCAGTCGCTGATCTAGCGTTCCCTCTAGGCCGTGGTCTTGGATGATAGAGTGGCAACGTGGTTCGTGAAGAGCGATATTGGAACTGAGAATTTTGTCGAGTTGGAGCTTGTGGTTGGGATCGTTGTGACGTGATGGTTGGATACGCAGTGTCGTGCTCTCGCCGACCATGTCTTGCATCCGTGTGTAGCCAAGGGAGGCCATGATTTCGCGTACCTCGTGGGCAACAAACTCCATGAAACGTACCACATGCTCAGGAATTCCGCGAAAGTGTTGGCGTAAACGCGGATCTTGGGTTGCAATGCCTACGGGACACGTTCCTTTATGGCATTTGCGCATCATGATACATCCTTGGGCGATCAGAGGTGCAGTGGCAAAACCAAATTCGTCAGCCCCGAGGAGGGCAGCAATGACCACATCACGGCCGGTTTTAATTTGACCATCTACCTGAATTTTGACGCGACTGCGTAGGCCGTTATGCATCAGTGTTTGTTGTGTTTCGGCGAGGCCGAGTTCCCATGGTATGCCGGCAGCTTTGATGGAGCTGACGGGAGCGGCTCCGGTACCGCCGTCGTGGCCTGAAAGGATGATGGTGTCGGCGTGAGCTTTGGCGACTCCAGCTGCAATGGTGCCTACGCCTAGTTCTGCGACGAGTTTAACCGCGATGCTGGCAGTGGGGTTGACGTTTTTCAGATCAAAGATCAACTGGGCCAGGTCTTCAATGGAGTAAATGTCATGGTGGGGTGGGGGGGAGATCAAGCTGACGCCAGGAATAGAATGACGAATCTGAGCGATATATGGAGTAATTTTATGTCCCGGAAGCTGGCCGCCCTCGCCAGGCTTGGCACCTTGGGCGATTTTAATTTGGATTTCATCCGCATTACATAGATACGGGGTGGTCACTCCGAAGCGTCCTGAAGCAACTTGTTTGATGGCAGAGCGTTTGGCGTTGTGAAAACGTGCGGGGTCTTCACCCCCTTCTCCGGTATTTGATTTTCCACCGATGCGATTCATGGCAATGGCTAAGTTTTCGTGAGCTTCTGGAGAAATGGAACCAAGGCTCATCGCGCCACTGGCGAAGCGTTGCATGATCGCTGTAATAGGCTCGACTTCTGCTAAAGGGGCTGTGGGACGTTGTATATTCCACTGAAATTGGCTGCGTAACGTAGAGTGTGTCTTTTCCTCTTGTTGGTTGGCTTTGTGGCTGTAGCGCTGAAAGGTTGTGTAGGAGTTTTGCCGTACAGCGTGTTGGAGGAGGGCGATCGTCTCGGGGTTGTATGCATGGTAGGGGCCGTCCGGGCGCCAGTGGAGTTCGCCTCCTTCGGGGAGAGAAGTCATCCCAGCGATGGGGTGCTCAAAACCTTCTTGGTGTTGCCTGAGTGCTCGTGTGGCGATATCGGTGAGGTCCAATCCTCCGAGGATGGAAATTGTCCCGCAAAAGTATCGATCCATCAAGGGTTGGGCGAGGCCGAGTGCTTCAAAAACCTGTGCTCCACGGTAGCTGCGTAAGGTGGAGATTCCCATCTTGGACATGATCTTAAGCAGGCCCTTGCCAACGGCCTGAATATAGTTGCGGATACGGACAGACTGGATGTCTGGCTCTTGGCCTTTCGTGACCAGCTCTAAGGCAAGATACGGGCAGATGGCACATGCACCGTAGCCGATGAGAGTGGCCATATGGTGCACTTGCCGCGTTTCGGCGGACTCCACCACAATACCGAGGTTGCCGCGCAGGCCTGCGCGGCGTAAACCGTGGTGTACGGCAGCTACGGCAAGTAAGATGGGGATGGCGGCTTGTTCTTGGCATATCCCTCGGTCGGAAAGCACGAGAGCCAGAGATCCTGCGCGGGCGTGGTCGCATGCCAGGTGTATCAACTGATCCAGTGCGATTTGCATGGCTTGAGGTCCCTCGGTGCTGGGAAAAAGAGTGGAGAGGGTCGCACAAGGAAATTCATTCAAACCATGTTGGATATGTTGCAACTGAGCTTCGGTGAGGATAGGTTGCGCCAGGCGTACCTGCTTGCAGGCGGTGGCCTCATCGGTGAATGGATTCCAAGGGTGGCCATAGGTATTGCTAAGTCCCATGATGATCTTTTCTCGGATAGGATCAATTGCGGGGTTAGTGACCTGCGCAAAACGTTGCCGCATGAAATCAAAGAGTGGACGGTACTGCGGGGACATCGCAGCCAGGGTTGCATCGTTGCCCATCGAATGTATCGTTTCACCCCCTTGGGTGGCCATGGGGAGGAGGAGTTCGCGTACTTCTTCCACAGTGTAGCCAAAAGCTTGCTGTACGGAGATATGCTCGGGCGTGGATGTAGGTGGGGATAAGGTTTTGCGGGAGCAGGGCAGTTGCTCGAACTCTAATAGATGAGTGTCTGTCCATTGTGTGTAAGGAAGCTGATGTATAAAAAGATTTTTACTCGCCTCATCTTCGAGGAAGACCCCTTTGTTCATGTCTACCGTGATGATTTTCCCAGGTTCAAGTCGTCCGCTGTGTTGGATGGGGCGCCCGTCGAGGTTGAGCACCCCTAGCTCAGAGGCAAAGATGATGTGTTGGTCTTGGGTGATGAGATAACGTCCTGGACGAAGACCATTCCGATCGAGTATGGCACATATCTTGTTTTGGTGATAAGCGGCTACGGCAGCGGGACCGTCGAAAGGTTCCAAAAAAGATCCGTAGTAACGATAGTAAGCCCGGCGTGCAGGTGCCATTTGGGGTTGTTTTCCCCAAGCTTCGGGAATCATCATGGTGAGGCATTGGGGCAGGGAACGGCCCGTGTGGAGGAGAAACTCGAGAGCGTTATCAAAAGCTGCAGAATCGGATAGCCCGGGTTGGATAAGTGGTTTGAGGCAAGCGACTTCTGCAGCACTCAACGCAGGGTGTTGTAAAAACCCTTCTCGCCCTTGCATGGCGTAGATATTTCCTTGAATGGTATTGAATTCGCCGTTGTGAGCGATGGTTCGGAAAGGGTGTGCGAGTTTCCAATGGGGCAAGGTATTCGTTGAAAATCTCTGGTGCACAAGAGCGAAATTCGAACAAAAATCATCTTGGCGTAAGTCTTGATAGTAGTTTTGCAGCTGTGTCGCTAAGAACATGCCTTTATAGAGCAAGGAGTCAGGGGATAAGCTGCAGATGTAGGTGGTTGCACTGCCTGGTGTCTGCAGTGCAGCTATTTTTCTTTCGATACTTTTGCGAGCGAGAAATAACGCCCGCGTAAAGGGATGACGTAAGGATTGGGTCGGACCGACAAAAACTTGATAGGTTGCCGGTTCTGTTTGTTGGGCGCTCGTGCCAATAGCGTTGGGCTCTGTAGGCACACGACGCCACCCGAGGAGCTGTAGACGGTGGTGTTTGAGTTCACGAGCCATTAAGTGCTGGTAATTCGCAATATCCGTGGCATTGCGTGGAAAAAAAACATTGCCACAAGCGTACTTTCCCTGGGGTGGAAGTGTAAAGGTAACCTGCCTACGGAGAAAAAGATCGGGGAGTTGCACCATGATCCCGGCACCATCTCCACTATGAGGGTCTGCGCCTACAGCCCCGCGATGCGCAAGATTGCCCAGCATGGTTAACCCATCACGCACGATTTGACGGGAAGCTTGACCTCGAATATGCGCGATAAATCCTAACCCGCATGAATCATGCTCTCGTGAGGGGTGATAGAGACCTTGAGGATGCGAGTGGTTCACGTCGGAATACAAATGCAACGTTGGCTCCCTCTCTAGATATTTATTTCAGCATCCACAAGACTAACTCTAAAAGAATGAAAAATGAAGCCCTTGCTTCATTTTTATCGAAGTGACTGTGAGTACCATGAAAAAGCGACTGACAGGTGAGGTACAAATCATTACACTTGGCTGTAGAAATGGTGAATAAAGGGGGTAAGGAGAGTCAGTCATGTGTACGATCGTATGCTGCTGTGTCGCGATGCGAGCTTTCCTAATTCGATGGATAGATTTGATGCATATTGAGGAAATAAGTAATGCGCTATTCGCCCTTGCCGCAGCCGCAAACGGAGTGGCTGCAGGATTTTTTCTGTGATGGTCTTTGGGGAGGAGGAACCTATACCATTGACCGAACTCCATGTCGTATCAAACTGGATCAGAATGAAGCGTCATGGGACTGGCCCGAAGCGATTAAAAAGAGTATTTTGCAGCGTTGCCAGGAGGAACCATGGAACAAGTACCCAGACCCTTATGTAAACGAGGTACTGGATGCTGTCAGTCAATATTCGGGCTTTGCGGTGGACAACCTAATTATCGGCCCTGGAAGTCATCACTTGCTGTGTTTGGCCTTGTCTATTTTTCGTCAACGGCGTCGTGGGCAGTTAGTGATTTCGCGCCCATCCTTTCCCTTATATGAAAGCCATGCTAAGAATTTTGGATTGGAAAAACGTATTTGGCCTTTGACTCAAGATTTTGAGTTTGAAACGGAGAGCTTGCATGACTTGCCTGCACATTCTTATGTGGTCTTCGCTTCTCCCAATAATCCGGTAGGCAATGTATTAGCGAAGGAGCATCTTGAAGCTTTGTTGCAAGCCCATCCACATTCGATGTTTTTTGCCGACGAGGCTTACTTTGAGTACAGTCCTGAACCGTACACGGAGTTAGTGCAGCGTTATCCTAATTTGATTTTATTACGTACCTTGTCGAAAGCATTTGCGAGTGCAGGGATTCGGCTTGGCTACATGATTGGTTCTCAGCCTGTCATAGATATGATCCGTAAGGTGACCCTCCCTTACTTGGTGAATCGTTTGGCAGCGGTAACGGTGCAGCAGCTGTTAACGGACACAACCTGTCTGCAGCGCATGCGTCAGCAGGTCGAGCAGACTATGGTGGAGCGTGATAAAACGATTGAATCTCTCATTCCAATAGGTCGCGAGAAAGGGTTTTGTGTCTACCCTTCTCATGGAAATTTCTTCTTACAGCAATGGGAAGATGCTGAGCGTGCACGAACCATATATACTTATTTGAGAGATGAGTGTTCTATTTTGGTGCGTGATGTGAGTCGAGGTCCATTGCTAGACGGATGCTTGCGGGTGACTGTAGGTTGTCCGGAAGAGAATCAAGCTTTTGTGACCGCTATGCGGGCTTTGGCGTCGTAGTCCGTTACGGGCATGAGTTGTAAGAAGGGAAAGAGCAGATGCGGATTTCAATGGATGATGCGGAAAAACTTTGGGACGAGCCGCTTGCCGAGTTAGGTCGGCTTGCTGATGCTGCCAAGCGTGATCGTCACGGAGATGTTGTGACGTATATCAAAACGTATTACCTCAATGTTACCAATGTCTGTAAGTATGCATGTAAATATTGTGGCTTTCGGCGTAATGTTGACGATAGCGATGCCTATACTTTGTCTATCGACCAGGTTGCGGCTAAATTAACCCACTCACCTGAACAGTTGACGGAAGTCTGGATGTCGAGTGGATTGAATCCTGCACTGAAGTTTGAATTTTATGAAGACTTGTTGCGCACGATTCGTCAGGTTGTTCCCCAAGCGACCATTAAAGGTTTTACTGCTGTCGAAATTGATTTTTTTGCCACCCACTTTGCACTGCCTGTGGAAGAGGTGATCGAGCGTCTGATCGCCGCCGGCTTGGGGAGAATCCCTGCGGGAGGGGCCGAAATATTTGACTTAGCGATTCGTAAGAAAATTGATATTAAAACGCGTCCGGAGCGTTATCTGCAGATCCATCGTCTGTTTCATGAACGCGGGCTGCCGACTTCGGTGACCATGCTCTTTGGTCATGTGGAGCAGCGTACACATCGTTTGAAGCATCTCCAGACCATTCGTGATTTTCAAGATCAAGGTGGTGGCTTTCAGGCGATCATTCCTTTAGCTTATCAGGATCAAAATAACCCTTTGGCGAAGCGTGGGATTCGAGGTCCTTCTCCGGTAGAAATTTTGAAGACTTTGGCCATCAGCCGTATCTTTCTGGATAATGTTCCCCATGTGCAAAGTTTTTGGGTGGACTCTGGAGAAGAAACTACCCAGATTAGCCTGCACTTCGGTGTGGATGACATTAATGGTACATTGATTGAAGAAAACATTGCGCATGAGTCGGGTGCAGGTACAGCGACCTACCAATCGAGCGCTGCTCTCCAAGATTGGATTCGTGGTGCCGGTTTTGTGCCTCAAGAGCGTGATGCTTCCTTCCAATACTTGAGTCATGACGCATAGCAGTTGTGGCTGCGTTCGACTATTTTGTACAAGAACGGTTAACATTCAAGAACCTTGCGTCCATGGAGTTTGACTGCATGAGGCGTTGCTTTTGGAAATCCCTGTGAGATCCCTTAGAATAGCCTTGTAGAAATCATCTTTTAAAAATTGAAGGAGTTTGCTGTGAAACTTACCACTTTGTTGGGGTCTCTGTGCGCCTGTGCGTTGTGGGCGACACCTACTTTTGCGCAGGTGATCAAAGATAACCGGATTCGTGATTTGGGTGTGACCCCTTCCCTTGGTCGGGGATATTCGGTGGCAACAAATACATTTCAATCGAACTGTCTAGGAACCATTGCCACTACCACTCCTTCGTATGACTTTAAGTACCGCTATGTAGATATTGAGCGTGATTGGGAGCAAACTTTCTCGAAAAAGTTTGGTTTGGATGCCTCGTTTGAATTTCTCTTTATCAAGTCGAACTATAAGTTTAGCTACTCGGACTCTCGTGAAAATACCTACTATTATCACAGCATTTTTTTGAAGTTTAACTTGGACAGCTATTATCATGCCTTGGATGAGTCCAATTCTGCATTGAGTGATTCAGCATTGAATTTGTTGACCAAGGGAGACGCGGTAGGCTTCTTTAATGCATGTGGGCCTTACTACGTGAAATCGGTGGGACGTCACTCGGACTATATGGCTTTCTTGACCTATACCACCCGTTCTTCACAGCGCGACGTTCACTTTGAGGCGCAGTTGAAAGCGAAGATTAATGGCTTCTTTAAGAGAGGCTCAGTAGAAACGGAAGTGGATACTGAGTTTGCGCAGAAGACACGCGATAGCCGCTTGCAGATCAGCATTTGGGCATATGGTATGGGTAAAGACAAGCTAGCGGATTTGATTGCTACGGACTTTGATTCGTTTAAAGAAGCAGCTCAATCGGCACTAGAATCTATGCAAAATCCTGATGTAGGGATTGTGACTGCGATGGAAGTCGTGCCATGGATTGAGAATACTGAATTTCAAGATAACTTAAAGCTGAAAACCGAAGAGGATCAGTTGAATTTTCGCAAACGCGATATCCTACAGAAAAATGCTGAGTTTGTGGCATCTATTGAGCGTATCGACCGTAATCAACGAGCATTAGCTCATAAAGCTTATAATTGCCGTAGCATTTTGGTGGATAACTTCCCTGCGGAAGCGGACTCGGGAGAAGGATATGACCCTGACCTGACCATGTTTGCGGATGTGCGTTACCCAGGTTCGCGGCGCTCGGATCGTACGATCAGCCTTGGGAACTTTTTATCTATTTTAACTCCTAGTAAGGTGGATGATTACTTTACGCGTAACGAGACCTTCTTGTTTGGTGAAGACCTTGACCCCAATAGTGGTGAAGACGGCGCTTATGCTTGTGTGGATCAACTTGAAGAACAAGGTATGGATGTGGATTTTTATTCCAAGATCGATGCTTGCCGCAACTTGGATGTCCGTCTGCTTTCGGTTCCGGTCGTGCCTTTCTTAGAAAACTACTGTATGCCACAATACTCGTACACGAAGCCGGAAAGTGAGGAAAGTACTATGCTGCGTGCTATCCACTAAATACGCTTGGGCATACAGTAGCCGCTGACGTAGGGAAAGCGGGGGAAGCGGTAGCGTTTGACCTGCTGACAGGCTGCGATGGAAGTATATGGCTGCTGTGTGTAGCCTCCTTTGCGCAAGCTGGCTAAACAGAGGTTGGCGTTGATCCCTTCTTTGCCCGAGTTACCTGCAAAAAAATAGTCCCGTTGTTTGGTGATCCTTTCGCTGATCTTGCCCTGTTCAAAATAGTTCCATAGTTTTTCTAAAGTAAGCGCATAACGTCTTTCTCCGGGATAGCGGTGGTGTTGGAACAGGGTGGTCTTTGGGTCTTGTCCAAAAGGTGGCCGACCTACAGGGTGATACTCGCGGAGAAAGTCGTGGCAGGCGATACTTAGATTTTCGAGTTTGGTAAAACGTGTATCGACCTCGTGAATTTTAGTGACAATCTCGGCATTTTTTTGCAGGGTGGCCAGAGGGCGATAGGTTTTGGTCGTTTCGTGGTGGTCATGAAAAGTGGTGGCGAAATCGGCTAGCTCGGTCCAAGGGGTAAGCTCGACGGTGTGGGCGATGCCCAGTGGAGCCTGGTGTAGGCCTGTCACGGCCGTGTTGAGTTGCTCTCGTAGTTCTTCAATATTGTCCAAGGCAGCACGCTGGGGGAGGTCTTCTGCTTGTTTGCTCAGTCCTGCCACATGAAAAGTGATTTGTGTTTCGCGTTGCTGCATTTCTTTGCTGAGGGTGGGAGAGGCTCCGCCGGGATGGAACTTCTTGATGGCGGCGGTGAGCTGTGCCATGAACCACAGGTCGCTATGGGTATTCACCCCACGAAAGCTAATCAGTGCAGCCATGTAGGATACTTGACTCAAGGCAGAGACAAAATGACTGCCGCAATGGCTAAAAAAGCTGTGATAATCTTGCTCGGCTAGGAAGTGCTTATGTGCGTTGTGAATGCGTAGCCCAGACATCTGCAAGGCGTGGGAGTGGGATTCAAGGCTGAGGAGTACCAATAAATTGTGTTGTTTGTTTGCTGCGAAAGTCGGCTCTAGCAGTTTGCCCTGACGGGTGAAAACGACATTATCATGGAGAAATTGCAATAGCTGCTGGCGATCCTCGCGTGGCAAGCCCCACAGAGTTGTTTTGTAGCCAGGCTGGATGTTCAAAAACTCGTACTTGAGGTGGCTACTTTTGGGAAACCCTTCCATGTCTTCTAAACATAGTCCATGCATGGTGTTGGTCATCATAGCATAGCCAAAGCCCATCTTGCCGTGTAGTTGATGGGTGCGAAAACGATTGTCTTTGATGAGAATACTGGCCTGTGCAGGAATGAGGCAGGAGAACCAGGTCGCTATGATTACAAAAATAAAGGTGCGTATCATGGGATACCTCAGGATTTTTGTTGGTTTTTCTCTCTTCCGTAACCCTCTCAGCCTAGCATAGGCTCCATTTAATGTCTTGCTAGATCCATAAAAAAATGGCACTCTCTTGGGGCGAAAGTCCTAAAAAATAGAATGCTAATTTTATACACTTGTACTGAAGTGCAACTGCGCGCGCAATATCAGGATGAGACGTGCCTATGGGGGGTGGCGTCACGTATACAATGGAGAGGCTAAGATGCAACGAAGTGCTCAAAGAAGTCTTTGGTGGATATTGTTTTTTTATGCCGTGAGCAGCATCCCAAGTTTGGCGGCCAAGGTTGCCGTGACGGATGCTCAGCACTTACAACCGATGAGCCGTTTAGCGGAACGGGTGAGCTTTAAAGTACGTGGAGAGCATGTTTACTCGTTCCTGGAACGGGATCGACTTTCTTTAGTTGCCTACGATGCGGCGAAGCAGATGGTGTTTATGACGCATCATATCTTGGTGGAGTTGGAGGCCAATCGTGATTTTTGGAACGCGCGTCTGCATGCTTGGGTGCCCCACTTTTGGGCGGTTTCTCCCCGCAAGGGGCCTGTGTTTGGGGGGGAACGGCGCTATATTCATGCGCACATGGAGGATCTGGATGAAGCCATTGAGTATTATACCAGTGTGATGGGGTACTTGGTCGATGATTGTCATCGTCTGCGTGATGCCTCCTCACACGAGCAATCCCACCAGGTGATCTATGCCTTGACCCAAATGATGAAAGTGGTGCTTACGGAAGTCAAAGCTACCTTGCCTCTAGAGTACGTACAGCCTGATTTGAGTGCTCAAGATTACTTTAAACATCTCCATCAGGACTTGCACCAGGTGGTAGAAGTTTTAGGGCGTTATAAGACCGTTGCCTTACAACGTGCACTCGTGGGGAAGCGGTTCTCCTTCTGGGAGAGAAATTGGTTGTTGTTTACCACCTGGGGGTTGGCTGGTTCTGCCCTTGGGGTTGCTTCTTTAGCTTCTCCCCGTTTCTTTCAACAAGTTTCGGCGACATGGGCGCGTGCGGGACGGTGGGTCCATAACTTTATGCAACAGCAGGTGCAAGGCACCATTTCTTGGGCGGTGGATAAAGTCAGCCGCTCGTTGGGGATTGGTTCTAGCTGTGGGCAAGCAGGCCAAGAAGCAAATAAGTTAGGGGAAGGTGTGGAGCTGTCTAAGCGTGGCTTAGCCCAGATCTCTGCAGGCTTACGGCGTCTCTCGTTGTACCTGGATGGGGGGCTGATGGCCAATCATGAGGCTTTGCGGGTGGAGTTGCAAAGGTGGTTTCCGGTGCGGTTGCAGGTCCACCGTGGCCCGAATGGTGGCCGCCGGGGTGCGCACTTTCAAGTCACATTCTTAGAAGATTCTGAGGGTGGCGCGGACCAACAGGCGCTGATTGCACTGGACGACTGCCTCCATTGGGTCAAGCAGGTGAACTTGGATCAGGCGCGTGATCGACCTGATGCCGGAGAGGATATTTCTCATGCTGTCGAAGGAGTTGGCTTTGTGCAAGGCGAACGTGCCCAACTTAAGGAGCAGTTTCGGCAAATGCTCACGTATCCATCTATGAGTCTGATGCACCTGTGTCATAAGGGTCCTACGCTGGGCCAGGCGGCTCCTTCGCGGGGAGTAAAGCTGATGTTGGGTGCGCTGGGGGGCGCGAGTTTTGCGGACTACTTTACCCCGTTGGGGCGGGTAACGACACGTGCGGTATTTGGGGAAGTTCGTGAAGGGATGTACGAGGCTGTGGGGGGCTTGCGCAGTTCGTTAGATGGTTTAGAGAACCTCTTTCAGGACTCCACCATGGAAGCTCGGCGTTGGGCTAGTGCGCTCTTGCTGATTACCTCTCCTATCTTGATGGGCAAAATAGCTTATTCCGTAGGAGACTTGGTCCACTTACGTCGTAACCGCGCCCGTGCGCAGTGGCAGCAGCTGTTTGCGCGTATGCATGAAGATATGATTTTAGTGGAAGAAGAGAAAGTCGATGTGCGGCTGCGCGGAGTGATGGTCAAGTACATTATTCGTGGGCGTCAACTTTTGCGTTCCTGTCAGTTTCAGCATGTGGGGCGGGTGTTGGCGCAGCTGCGTATGTTAGAACGGACCGACAGCTTTACTCAAGCGACACAGATTGCTGAGCAATTAGCGAAAAAAGCTTCCGTCCGCGCTGTTTGGTAGGAGCTAGCTCTGTGGATTCGAAGTAATCGGTGCCATTTGTATCGGGGCGGTGGCAGGAGAGCGTGCGCGATCCAGAGCTGCAGGCTCGCATACTTCACGACGGATGCGGCGGTAGTCCTCGCGCTCTCCAGCATTAAACTCGGGATTGCCTAGCCGCGCATATTTTTCCGGATACTCGATACGACGATACTTAAAGGTAAAGCGAACTTTGTTGCCTCCATCGGAGAAGACTACCATGCGGCGATGGGTATCTACGACGGGCTCTTGGGTGAGGGTGGTGACCCACGACTCAAACTCACTCTTACGGTAGTCGGTGGTAAACTGGTCTTCAGACTCGGAAATCATACCATATCCCTTTGCCATCAGGTTACGTTTGGCTTGGCTGAGAGAAATATGACAGGTGGTCAGCTGGTCGATTTCTGTAAGGGTGAGATCCTGCAAGCTAGCACACCCAGTGTACAGTACACCTAGGCAAGCATAAGCAATTTTTTTCCAGTTTGGCATCTTTGATTCCGTTTTATCTTGTCCGAGAAAGGAATGGAAACCCTTTGTACTCTGGAGCGCAGGACTTACGCACACCTTGTTATCTCACTCTGTAAAAATTATAGCACTTACAGCGGGTGCCGTGTGCGCGGCGATCGGCGATTTTGTCCGTACCTATGGCGGGGGATGGGTGATCTTGTTGCTTTGCACGCCGGCGGTTTGGGGGCAGTCTGCGGACGAAGAGCCGTTTGTCAACAATTTAGATGCGGCCTATGCTGTGGATGCGGACCCCGAGCAAACGGCAGCGTTGTCTGCTACCGAAGATATTCCCGAAGAGGTGCGTGACGACTTAGGTGAGCTGGAAGAGGAAGCCACTCGTGATGAGGTGCGCCAGTTTCATCAAGTGTTGGAAGATTTGTTGGTTGAGTTTGGCTATGACGTCAAGACAGGGCAGTTAAGGAAGATCAATAATGTTGCCGTGCGCCGGGTCACTGTCTCGGATGCGATCCCTGGCAGCTATAAGAAGTTTTTGGCGCTGCTGGTGTCTGAGCGGATCAAAAAGAATGCTTCGATTCGGGTCGTGCAGTGCATTACGTGTCAGGTAAAGAGTTCAACCCTCTTGGATGGCAAGATGGTGATTACTTCTCCGGTCACCGACCTGAGTGTCCTGCAGACCATGTCGGAGCGGCTGGGGATTGAATACTTTGTCGATGTGATGTTGGTATATCATACCACCCATATGGTGCTTGGCTTTGAGGTCTTTAAAGCGAAAAATCAAGAGTTGGTGTGGGCGCGTACGTATAACAGTGAAACGGTTAAATCGCGCTATCAACGTCTGGCCATTGACTACTCGCAGATTGCTTCGGCCCGACAAGAAGATGAGTACCAACCTGAATACCGGATTATGGCCGGATTTGGAGGAGGTGGGATTCCGAATGTCAGTGGAGGTGACCTTGACTCGACCATGCTTGCAATCCAGCTGCGCAGTACTGAAAAATTTGATCGCCGTCGCACCGAATTTGGGATGATGTTGAGTCTGTATGTTTCTATGGCGAGCATCTTATCGGAATACCCAACTGTGGAAGGGACCGGGTCTACCGAGACCACGACCGAAGATACGGCCCAAAATAGTGACTTTGTCGTTCCTGCTGAACCCCAGCCTTTTACCACTGCGATAGGGCTCTTTGGTCTGTATTCGCGCAATTTTTTGCCCACCGTGGAGAGCTATGATGCGGTGCGTCAGGGGATGCATTACGGTGTCGGTGCCGTTTTGGCTTCGGGTTACATTGCTCCAGCCTTAAAAGGAGGTTGGGATGTGTTTTTTGGCCGTAGCTATGTGCTCTCGCTGAGCTTGACTTACATGACGCCCTCAAAGATTTTTCTAGGGGGGGAAACCGTAGATACGCAGGGTGGCTTAGGAGGAGTAGGTGTCGTCTCCTATAATTTCTAACCGTTGGTTGAGTGTGGGGATTCTCGTGGGGACGCTTGGCTGTCAGTCGTCTACGCCTCCCTCACGGGTCGAGCAGCTGCTCTACCATCAAGGAATCACGTATCCATTTCCAGAGACCCATCCCATCGGCGTGAATGGCAAACCGAAGAAAGTGGTGATTCGTACCCGTGCCAATGACCATGAGTATGTTATTGAAATTCCCGATGGTGGGGATGAATTTAATATTGAAGTACCCTTGCGCGAAGCTATGCGGGGAGGGAAACAACGCGATGCGACAGAAATTCCTGCGGATCTGAGTCATCCGCTGAAGACAGACCAAGAATGGACCGCCGAAATGCCGCGGGTGGAAGATGCGGCCAAAGACGAAACTGCTCTTGTGGACAAGGCCTTTGGAGTAGGGGCCAAAGACGGCTTGACTGCAAGTCCGAGCTTTACGTTGGGGGTGTCCAAGATCCATAACTATTTTAAAGCTCACCAGTACACCTATGCTCTGGTGGAGGTGAATCACCTGTTGCAGTTTTATCCTCAGAGTGTTCGACTGCATAAGATGAAAGGTACCTTGTATGTCAAGCTCGGTGAGTGGAAGCTTGCAGATCAGGCTTGGCAGCAAGCGGCGCAGTTAGCGCCCAACGACTCCGTGATTCAAAAGGCGCGTCAACGGATCGCGAGTAAGATCATTCCGTAGGTGGGGGAGTTGGCCCGGAGACAGGAGGGGTTGTTGTGGGCACTGCTGGGCTAGGGGGCGCTGCTTCTTCGTCCCCTTGCTTTGGAGTGGGTGTTGTTTCTTCTGCTCCTTGAGTCGTCGGTTCTGCAGTCGCCTCTGCAGGTGCTGTGTTTGGTGCGTCCTCTTGCTCTCCGCTTGCCGCTGGTGGGGAGCTACTGGGGGCTGTCTCTGGCTTGACTTCGGATTCAGGGTCTTCTCCAGGAGCCGTTTCGATCGGGGTCTCTTTGGCCGGAGGGTTGATGATTGCGGGGCCGGATTTTTCCATATGTTGTGGCCAGCGATCGAGAGAGCGTCCTTCAATGTTGAGAGGGCGCCCAAACTTGTTGTAAGACCACTTCAAGTAGTAATTCCGCAGCAAGACAAAATAGCGTGAGTCGCTGAGTCGGGCTGCTGCAGCAAGGTGGTCGAGGGCGCGGGCCAGTAGCCACATCTCCTTCATGGCCAGCATAAAGGACTGTGACTTGGCGCGAAAGGTACTCTCGGTGTTCTTGAGGGTGCGATCGATTTCTAGAAGGCGCTGGAGAAAACAAGTGTGGTACAGCTCGACGTTGCTGCTGATCAGACTACGTGTTTGTTCGAGGCCGAGAATCATATCGTCTTCGTTGCGTATTTCGCGAGCGATCACTTCCACGTTTGTTTGACAGGCTTGAAAGTTTTCAGCTGTGAGTGATGTATTTTGGGCGATGCTACGTTCGATGGCACCTAGGGAAGCCGAACGCGGGAAGGCGAGTTCTCGCATCAGGGTTTTGGGTTCCGTGGTGGAATTCGTCGCGGTGACCGTATCGCCATCGGCTGTGGTTTGTCCTTGGGTCGCGCAGCTTAAACACAGCAGGGTGCATATCACGCTGAGTAAGCTACGAAATGTCTTTGCATGCATGTCACACTCCCCACATGGATAAGCCAATACTGACCCAGAGCCAATTGATTTCTCCCGTCATCATGATTCCAAGACTGGTATCGATGCCGAGACGTTGAAAAAAAAGCCGACTCCGACGCAGCTCCATCCATACTGCGGGGGCAGGAAATAACCCTCGTGAGGTCTCAAAGTCGGTACTTGCAGGGTTGATACCGGCCTCCACGTAGCCGATTTTGGCTCCTGCGGCGATACCTGCACGTATCATCATGGCATCACGTTCGGGGTTTTGCAGTTCGGGGTGGTCGGCCCGCCACTTTTTGCGGTCTTGGGGGAGGTCACTGAGCCATAGATAGCCCCAGTCGACTCCGATATAGTTAAACGCGAAGCGCCCACTTACTTTTTTGTGTACCCCATAGCCAGCCATAGGGAGTATGCGGATGCCGAGTAGGCTGCCGGAAGGTTCGATTTTGACGGCTGCAAGATGGAGACCTGGGTCCGTGGAATACCCGCTGCGCCGGTTGCTGGCCGAGGTCTGGGTAAGTACCAGGTTGGTGCTGACGCTCCAACGCAATGGGCGAGGGTCCCAGGCAAGGGCGTTGATCTTTTGTTGCTCTTCCTGGCGGCGTTTTTTCTCGGAATGTTTGGGGTCGGCGCTTTCTGGCAGGGGACGTTTTTTCCTCTGTATCTTTTTACTTGACTGAATCGATTTGATCTTTTGTCGTTTGACTTTGGCAGGTAGGAGGAGATCCTCAGCTAAGCAATTGTGTGCAGAGAAAATCCAACTCAGAGTAAATGGGATCAGTAACGCCTTTCCCATTTCCATCAGGAATTCCTTTTTTTAACATGAGAACGGATCATAGGTCCCAGGTGCCGTACTTCTTACAATGGAATTGCTCTATGAAGCGTCTGTCGAATCAAAAGCCTAGAACTCTCCGCGAGGTGGCGTCCAAGTCCTCGCAGATGTCCGCGTGGACACCTCAGCTGCACCGACCCCTACTGTTTAGCTTAAGCCTTATGGCCATTATATCAGGTTGCCTGGTCATCGGGTATCTTGTGCACCCCTTGATTCAAGAGAAGGTGATGGGTGAAGGGGAAGAAGGGGTGGTGTTGGTGGAAGTCAAAGCGGTGCAACGTGCCGGTGCTCCTTTTGCGGGAGCCAAAGTTTTTGTCAAGAATCAGTTTGTGGGGCTGACCGATAGTTATGGCGAGTGGCGACGTTATATGAAGTTGGAACCAGGTAAGCAGGTGACCTTATCGATTCAGCGTAACCACTTAGGTGAGCCGTTGGAGCTGAGTAAGCACGTGGTGGTCCCCCTCTTGACCCCGCAAAAGGACTCAGCCCAACGACGTTATCTCCGTGCGGTTTTTGATTTGGAAGTTTTGCAGGGAGCAGTGACTCCTAAGGCTCACCCCGTGAAGCGGTTGTCTTCTCTAGCTTCTTCTGTGCCTAATAAGGTGGAGGTGGCGCGTCAGCGGGCCATGGAGTTGAAGCGGGCCATGGAGTTGAACGACCAGCAGTTTGCCCGTGTACGTATTTTGGTGCCTAAAGCAGATAAAGCCAGCTCTCCGCGTGTCGTACAAATGGCACGCTTGTTAGGCAAACAGTTCAAAGCTGCTGGGATTGAGGTGATGCCTGATCAAGCCGTGTGGTGGGTGAAACTGCAGCATATTGCACCGCAGCGCCACTTACATCCTTTTGAAGGCCTGCTGCAGGTATCTTCAGGGTGGGGAGATGAAGACCAGCAGCTCTCGTACCTGCTGAACTACAGTCGTGATACCACTGGAGTGGTCCAAAAGATAGCGAAAACTCTCGCTGCGAATACGCCTAAGAAATATCTTGTTTCCTGGGAGAAGGACGCGCGGAAGTGGCGGATTCACCCCGTGCGGATGCCTTTTTGGTACTTGCCTCAAAGTGCGGTATTGCCCACGCCACAAGGGGGATGGTTACAAGTGGCGCGTGATTATCAGCCCGGCTTGCCACAGTATGGGCAAGAGCTGTCCACCCAGGGAGCGCAGCTTTGTGGTGAGGGTGTGAAACGCTGCTTGATCGAAAGAGATACCATGAAACGGGTGGCTCCCCAAAGGGGCCTGAGCGTCTTGCGTTTAGACTTGCCGGTGGTTCGTGCCTTTAAAGGTGGGCGGGCATACATTGGGGGGTATCCTGTGGTGCATGAGTCGGGAAGTACCTATCGTTTTTGGGCGAAGCCTGGCCATCGTAGCTTTCTATCCGTACTGGTAGGTGACGAAGTGGTCCACCGCCAAGCTATCTCGGCCCCGGTGGCCAAGCCCTTGACCCATCTCTCGCGTCGCTAAATCTCCTGATACCGACATTTTTAGCTCGTGTTTTGTCTTGTGTGCAGCCGTCTGCTTATGGCTTTCTCACTATCGTTTTGGGTGCACTCGTGGTACATACTGCTAGGTTAAGTGAATGATATGGACTGGGTAACCTGGAGAAAGCGCATGAAATCAGAAGTAACTGCAATGCAAATGGTTAAAGACTACTATGGAGTGGTATTAAAGTCGCAGCAAGACCTTAAAACCACCGCCTGCTGTGCAGCCGATGCGGGAGATGAGGCCATGAAAGCCCTCTTAGCGAAGATCCACCCTGCGGTGCTGGCGAAGTTTTATGGTTGTGGCGTGCCTATCCCCCCGGCTGTCGAAGGGTTGCACGTGCTGGATTTGGGCAGTGGCAGTGGCCGTGACTGCTACCTCCTGTCAGCTTTGGTAGGAGAGCATGGCCAGGTGACGGGAGTCGATATGACCGAAGCTCAGTTGGCCACGGCGCGTGAGTATCAGGAGTATCACCGCCAAGCCTTTGGCTACGCTACGAGCAATGTGGTATTTAAGCACGGATACATTGAAGACCTTCAGGCCTGTGGTATTCCTGATGCGAGTCAGGACTTGGTGGTCTCCAACTGTGTGATTAACCTTTCCCCACGTAAGGAAATGGTCTTTAAGGAAATCTTGCGGGTGTTGAAGCCCGGAGGGGAATTGTACTTTTCCGATGTATTTGCCGATCGTCGTATTCCAGAAGAGCTGCGTCAAGATCCGGTCTTGTTAGGGGAGTGTCTCTCGGGTGCTATGTATATCGAGGATTTTCGCCGCCTCTTGCAGCAGCTCGGTTGCCATGACTACCGAGTGGTCAAGACCGCCCCGATTGAGGTGATGGATGCGGAGATTCGGGAAAAGCTTGGTGAGACTCAGTTTTTGAGCCTCACCATTCGTGCTTTTAAACTCGATCTGGAAGACCGCTGTGAAGACTATGGGCAAACGGCGACCTATCTGGGTAATCTGGGTGCTGCTGCAGATGGCTTTACGCTAGATGATCATCATTCTTTTGCTGCGCAGCAGCCGTTGCCTGTATGTAAAAATACAGCGCAGATGCTGTCACAGTCGCGCTATCAACGTTATTTTTCCTTAGCAGGCGAAGGTAACATTCACCGTGGCTTATTTCAGTGTCATGAAGAGACGACCCCAGTCACTGCCCCAGCCACAGGTGGGTGTTGTTAGGATCTGAGGGCTTCGGTGGATTGTGCTTGCCTTTGGGCAACAGCATGGCATGATAGCAGCGCAAACAAAAAGGAAGCTGATTTTAGGGAGAGGAAGTAAGCGGTATGTTGCGTGTTGTGCTGTGGTGTTTGTTGGGGTTTGGGGTCGCGAGTGTGGCTGCTGCGGTGCAGTCTCCGCAAACGTTTGGTGAGTTGGTGCGTAATCATGATGATTTTGTTGACCTCACGAAACTGAGACTTGCCGATGGGCGCTCCCTCCTGATAGAACACAATCCCGACCCTTTGCCTGCCGCAGGCTTCCCGCGTCGGATTTTGTTGCTGCGCCATGCGGAAAAGTCAGGCAAGAAGCAAGATAAGCAAATCAATGCCGAGGGGTGGCAGCGTGCTTTTGCTCTCGCGGTGCAGATGTCTACCGATCCTTTTTATCCCCAGCAGCTGGACGAAATATACGCTGCAGCCTCCTTTGCGGACCATCCTAAAAGCTTGCGCTCGATCGAAACCGCCATGCCTTTGGCCTGGCTGACGCAAACCCAGATGTATGCAGGGGTGCATCAGCAAGATTATGCTGCGATGGCAGAGTTGTTAAAGACGCGTGCCGATCGGCAAATTGTCGTCTTTTGGGAGCATAAGCATCTGCATAATCTGGCCAAGGCCTTGGGAGTCCCGGTCTCAGAGGTGCCTTACTATCCCGACCATGTTTACGATCAGATTTGGGAAGTGACTTACACGACGGATGCGGTTCAGCCGCCCCGACCACGTTTGCGGGTCTATCAACAAAATCTGCTGTATGTGGATGCGCTCCGCCAGGTTGCTGAAGGCTTCACACTAGAGGATGCTTCTGGGGTCCACTCCGGTCCTTCGGTGTCGGATTCTATCTTTCAGCCCTACCAGATTAAGTTTCACTGGGGCAGACATAAGCATGTGCCCAGCCTCTGTCCTGCGGCAACAAGAGCCTCTGATTCTCAGCAGCCAGGGTGTCAAGACTTTTATTTGAAGGTGACCGACCTTGACCAGGATCAGGTCTATTGGTTGCCTGGCTCGGTATGGCGCAAGCCAGGATCTTTGCGACTCCTTGGCGCTCCTCAGTCTCCCCTGTGGTTGCTCGAAGAGTTGCCCAATCTGTTGCCGCAGCCGGCTGCGTTGCAGCCTGAGCAAGTACAGACCACCTGTCAGGTGTTTTTGAGCGCGGAGGGGGGACAACGAAGCTATGCTTTATCCCTGAATGGCCTCAATGACGGGCAATGTGCGCAGCTGAATGAGGATGTGCGCACCCGCTTTTGTGGTTCTGCGGAATTGGCTTATTTAGGAGAAGCCCCTTTCTATGGTTGTTCACGTGGGCACCAGGTGGACGTCCCCCGCAGAGCAGAGCCTCCGCGCTGGGGCTATGCTTGTAAGGCTTTTGCCACCTTTTCGATTCCGCTGTTGTTGAGTGGCTGGATGGGGATTAAGATCTTTCGCCGGATGCGGATGCACTTTTCTCCTACGCGCTATGGCTATCAACCGATTCCGACTCCTGTCCAGCCAGAGAGCGCCGTTTGAGTCGTAAGGCTTGAGGTGTTTATTTGCGAAACTTGAGTCGCTGGAGTGGGCGCTGCGTCGAGGAAGAGGCAGCAGCTCCCGCTTGGCTTGTGCCTGCTTGCCCTGCGAGTGGGCGCATTGGCTTGAAGCGTACGAGGGGCTGAGGCCATTCCTGGGCATCGAAGGCGAGTTTGACCGAGGTGTGGGTGGGAGGTTTCTCTCGGGGGTACATGGTGACCACCTGGTAGTGGCCGCGAATGTTGTCCATGCGCAAAATCAAGATCACATTATGGGTGAAGATGCCGGATGGCAGTCCATGCAGGCGTTGGGATTTACCGTAAATAATCAGTTTGTCCGCTTCTGCTGGACTCCTGGGGTGGTAAAACTCTAAATCTGGGTCGGTGATGAGGGTGCGGATTTCTTCCACCAGATAGCCTTTGAGTTCGTCTTGGTTGGTGGAAGCTTCTGAACTTAGCCCACTAAAGCGGCTTTTGGGGGAACTCGCATCTAAGTGCCCTGCGGCAATATGCTCAAAGCCTTTGTGTGCATTGCCTTCATAGAGTACAAAGCGAATTTCTTTCTCTTGCCGGCTGATCTTGTGATAAGAGATCTCGCCTTGTTCGAAGTGGATCGTAGGTTCGGCAAAGGCATAGTTTTTCTGGATTTTGTGTGCATTGTAATGATTAAGCACCACGATCTCGGGGTGTTTGAGCAGCTCGGCACGGGAATAGAGTTCTGGATCTTTGATGGTAAAAGGTTTGGTCGGTTCGAAGTATTTACGCTGATTGGTGGGGTTGACTTTGAGGAGCAGTTCCACAGAGATGACTTTACTTTTCTTCTTGGGGCCGACCCCTTTGCTTTTTTGATGCAACAACACGAAAAAGGACTTTTGCTCCTGATCGCGGCGAACGACAAAGGAAATTTGATCAAAATCGGCTGAATTAACATACTGTTGAAAGGTTTTGTGGATTTTGCGTCCCTTAGAACGTACAGTAAACGGTTCAGATAGGTTGACAGCATGCATAAACACGGTAGGGTTGGTGGAGACTTGAACCGGCACCTGCCCGACCAGATCAAAGCTGGTCTTTGGTGTGGTGCGGTTGTCCTCGGTGAGGCGGCCACGTAATGAGGATTGTAGGCAGCCTGAGGTTGAAACAAAGCACAGTGATGCACCCAAGTAAAAACTTAGGGTAAACAACGTATGCAGACAGATGTGGTGGCGTCCCCTCATGAATGAGGGTGTCGGTATCTCCGCATTTGCAGCGAAGTGTGGATGGATAAGGTTTGGTTTATATGTATAAAAAAATTTTCTTAAGGACGGTTTTCCCGCTGTGGGTATGCAGTCACGCGGTATGGGCAGCCTCCTCTGCAGCTTCTCGGAGTACCCTGCAGTTGGACCCTACCACACGGTATTTGACCCAGATGACCAAAGCGGTGGACATGTTTGCCAAGGATGAGCTACAGCTGGATAATCGTGGGATTTGGGTCCAGTCTGAAGCCGACCCTGCGTACTTGGTGTATCGGGAAGTTTTCCCCATTGCAGCAGAAGCTGCGCAGGTTCATGGTAAAGGCCCTGATCGTGAGGCGCTGGCCGCCTTTGCCGCGCGCTTAGAAAGTTCCTTTCCGTCGCTACGGGAGCAGGTGCAGCAAGCTTTTTTTATCCACGCGAAGGACGCGAAGATTTCTGCCCGTGCCTTGCATAAAGTGTGGCTGCAGATCGATCTGACCAACTCTTTGGCTGCGCCCCTCGCGGAGATTTTTGAGGAGTACACATACTACGTGCACAGCAATCGCTTGCAGATCCGCCAGGTGCCCGTTCTGCAGAAAAGTGTGACGTGCCGTGATATCGCCCGCCTCTTGATCGAGGAATATCTTGTGGCCATGTGGGAAGCGCGGCAGCAGACGGCCACCGAAAACAATGAATCCCATAACATCAGCATGGTGGCTTGCTTTAACGATGTGGTCCTGGGCTTGGCCCTGGGGCGTGTAGAACTCGGTGGTCTCCGAATCTAACAAATAATACGGCGCCCACGGGGACGCGAGTTCGTGCGTCTGGGGAAAAAGCCTGCAG
>JAPPOJ010000300.1 GCA_028817975.1 Zetaproteobacteria bacterium
CTGCGAGGATGTCTTTTGTCGACTCTTGTGGAAGAAGGGGTGGTGATTTATATTTCTTTTTTTTAAATTTTTTATATCTTAATAAACCCAAAAAAGACTTTATTTGTTTACCAAGTTTGACCTTTGGTTGTGAGGTAGGAGGGTGTGTTGTGTGCGCGTGTGGAATTCCTAGTTGAAGGGGTCTGGTTTTTTGACTACATTTCCCCGCGTTATGAGGTTCTTTCCCCTTTTGATTTTTGAGTTAAGGAGTTTGAGTTTGAGTTGTTTGAGATCACAGAAAAGGTGGTGTAGCTGGTTAGTTATGGCTTTACTGGCCCAAAGTGTGGCAATGCATGCGGGAGGCGTAGATCATTCTGTAGTGCATCAGCAAAGCCGCAGTCGTAGTTCTTTTTGTCGTGTGTTGGCTGGAGTTGCTGGGCTGGGCTTACTTGCTGTAGGTGCGCACTCTATGCCTGTTGCTCAGGAAGCACAAGGCTTATCGTTGAGTCGTGGAAGTCAGGTTGGTCTGATCGAGCCTGAGGTGACAGACCGCCGTGGTCTGATCGAGCCTGAGGTGACAGACCGCCGTGGTCTGATCGAGCCTGAGGTGACAGACCGCCGTGGTCTGATCGAGCCTGAGGTGACAGACCGCCGTGGTCTGATCAAGCCTGAGGTGACAGACCGCCGTGGTCTGATCAAGCCTGAGGTGACAGACCGCCGTGGTCTGATCAAGCCTGAGGTGACAGACCGCCGTGGTCTGATCAAGCCTGAGGTGACAGACCGCCGTGGTCTGATCAAGCCTGAGGTGACAGACCGCCGTGGTCTGATCAAGCCTGTGATAACAGACCGCCGTTGCCCGTTGGAACAGTTTGTAGGTCTTGCGGAAATCACCCCTTGTGCGTTATCGGTGTCACGTGAGGGGAATGCGGCGGTAAAACGTCGTCAAGCACTGGATTCGATTCAGGATAAGATCGAGAATGTGGACCGGTTTCATGCCTATGACGGGGAAACTTTTATTCAAGTTCCTCGTGGCCCTTTATCTCCAGATAGTGATTTAAGCCAGCCACAGAGCTTAGCTGAGCAGATGGCTGTAGAAGAAATTATCGATGCTGACTCTAGAGCCACCGAAGGTGCTGCCGAGTTAGTTGGTGGCTTGCTGATTGCTCAAAAAGAGGTCCCAGTGGCTACGTTAGAGGACCTAGTGCGCATGTATCAAAGCTTTACAACGCTTTGGCCTGTGCCGTACACCGTGGATAATTGGAAGAGTGACTTCCAGTTTGCGGAGTTGCGACGTACTTATTTTGGCCATCAGCTTAAAAAAGTCGATGCTTCTTTCTTTGACCTTGGCCTTTCGCCTACCCAATTGAGTCACCTGTTGGGCTCGGACAAGCCATTGGCAGAGCATGCATTGTATGGTATTGATCTGCGTGATGTGGAAAAATACAATGCGAACGATGGTCGCCCGCAACGTGTTCCAGGTTCTCAGGTTTTGTTTGCGTTAAACTCATGTGACGACTTTGTTGTACTAGGCATTAAACTGAGTAATGGCTTAGTTTATACTCCGTTTGATGCCGAGGAAGAGTGGATGATGGCTAAAATAGCTGTCAATACCGGAGAGTTTCTTTACACTTCGGCACAGCATTTTATGGATACTCACCTGTTGGTGGAGCCTATTCGGGTTGAGTTGATGCGTCATGTGTCCCGCCAGCATCCTGTACACGCACTGTTGATGCATCACTTAAAAAATGGCTATGGCAATACGATTTTAGGCTTTCGCAAGCTGTTTACCAATGGCACTCCTTTGGATCAGCTCTCAGCCTGGGGTGCTAAAGGCTATATGGAATTTTATGGAAAGCAGACGGAGCAACGGGTTGATTTTTCTAAGACTTTGGAGCAAGACTATGAACAGCGTGGGTTGAATGACCTGCCGGGGTATCGTCAGGCAGAGGATAGCCGAGCTGTGCGGGATGTGTTGCGCCAGTTTGTGCATGATTACTTGCGCGCTTTTTATGGAGGGCGCCATGCTGACCGTAATATTGCAGCGGATCAGGAACTACAGGATTGGGCGGCGGCGTGTGTCTCCGCGCAGGGTGGCCATGTACTTAACTTCCCGGAGTCCATCACGAGTTTGGAACAGTTGGTCGATACGGTGACCCATATCATTTACCTCGTTGCGGTGAAACATCACGCGATGAACTCGGCAGTGGTGTGGCATACGGCAGCCTTACCCGCCACGACTGTGGGGATGTGGGCGCCTATACCGACACGTAAAGGTGCGCCGATCAATTTGCGAGCTTTTCTACCGCCAACACCTGAATTGGTAGCTGCACAGGTTTTGGTGGCTCAAGTCTTCTTGCGCAAGCTCCAGCCACAGGACTCTTTGTTGAATTCTTATGTCGGTAACCTCCCGACTCGGCGTGATCCTTGGGAAGTCAAAGCTTTTCGGCGTAGGCTGCGTCGAGTGATGAAGGATATCCAACAGCGTGAGTCTCAGCGTGGGGAAAAAGTCTTGTACGACATCTTAAGTCCGGACAAGCTTCCTTACTTTGTATGGATTTAACTTTTCCTACAAGAAAGGTAAGGAGAGGTCAAACCCCAGAGAAATCTGCGAGCTATAAAAATAAATGCGCCCATCGGGGTAGGGCTCTTCTTTGATCAAGTGAAAATTTGCGGCCCGGATATACTCTTGGCCAGCATCGAGCTGTATGAACACTCCGAAGATAGGTAAGGGGTTAAGTTCGATGCCGATGCTGGCGGTCGGCCCCCACGCGTTATAGTTGTAGTTCTTTCCTTCGCGGACCCCATCTACAAGGCGGTAGCCGGAGCCGCTATAAAATCCATAGATCATCCAGCCGAGGCGTGCATAAGGAGCGAGTATCCCTAAGGGGAGCCTGGCCCCGAGTGCCACGCCAATCTTTGTATTTTGTAATTTGGTGAGGCTGTGTTCTTCCTCGTTGACGTTATAGGTGCCGCTTTCGAGATAGCTACTCAAGGTGATTAAGGGAGCGACACTGCCTACGATTTCCATCCGTCCAACGGTCCCGAGTGCGGTGCTTTCTTGTTGGATGTTCAGGGGTCCGCGGAGTGCACGATGCCCCAAGGCGAAGCGTGCAAAGCCGTGGACGAGGGAGGTGCTGCAGCATAGGTAGACAAGGTAGAGGTTGTAAATCTGTGGACGCGAGATATACATGGGATCATCCTTAAAATACTGTAATCGTCAAGAACGGGAAGAGCGTTGCTGAGGAGTCGTTACTGCTTTCATTCTAGCAGTAAAATAGAGTGTGTTTCATCAGCGTAGGGAGGTGAGTTATGGGTCAGGTTGCGTTGGTTACCGGAGCTTCGAGTGGTATTGGTACTGAGTTGGCGCGTTATCACGCCGGTCGTGGAGGTGACTTGGTGGTCGTTGCGCGCCGTGAAGACGCCTTAAATCAACTCAAGCAAGAGCTAGAACGTGAGTTTAACATCACAGTGACGGTCATTGCTGCGGATTTATCGGTCGCGGAGGCTGCGGAAAAAATTTTTCAGACTACCGAATCGCAAGGAATTCAAGTGGACATTTTAATCAATAACGCTGGTTTTGGAGGGCATGGTAAATTTTATCAACGTGACTTACAGCGTGACCTGGAGATGATGCAGGTCAATATGAACAGTTTAGTACAATTAACCCACTTGTATGTGCAAGGGATGGTGGCGAGAAAGGAGGGCAAGCTGTTGCATGTTGCTTCCACCGCAGGATTTCTCCCGGGGCCTTTGCAAGCAACCTACTATGCGACCAAAGCGTTTGTGGTGTCTTTTTCACAGGCGATTGCTCAAGAGTTGGAGGGTACTGGGGTGACTTCCACGGCACTATGCCCAGGGCCGGTTGCCACTGAGTTTATGTCCGCCGCTCATTTAGAGGGGGTGGAGATTTGGAAGATGGCAAAGACGCCACGTTCGGTGGCGATCTGTGGTTATGATGCGATGTTGCGTGGAGATCTCATCAAGATAAATGAGATGAGGCTGCACTTTTTACTCAACTGGGTGGTACCTTGGTTGCCCCGTAAGTGGGTGTTGCGTATGTCGCAAATGACCATGTCTAAGAAATAAGTGCGCTGAAGTGGCTTACCAGATGAGAGTTAGCTTACTGATTTTGACGAGTGCGTTATAAAAGCGGAGTGACAAAGGAATAGCGAAGTACAGGCATTCTGTAATGCCATAGCGCCGATTGAGGATGATGGAATGCTTTTGAATATTGCCTAGGCTCGTCACGGACACCGAGGGTCGCAAGAGGCTTTTATAGATGAGAGTGTGTAAAAGTAATCCGGTAACGTGAATTCTTGATATCACAGTACATCTTAGTTTGGAGTGAGATATTTGGGTGCCTTTGCTGCGCTCAAATATGTTTTGGATATTCACGAAGTGCAATGCTTGGGGCTAGACGTTATGGCGCAACGCATGGCTTTGTAAAGCTAATGGGAAAATATATCCGTCAGCTTCCAATTATCTGTAGACCTCGGTAACCTCATACATGCGTTATCTATGTATTCATGACAGGCTAAGAGTGCGGGATGGTCTTGTAGCAAGCTATCATGTGTTCGACTTATGGAGAAAGCTATGACAATCAATCGTTTTGGTGTGCGAACGATATTTGGAATAAGTTGTTTATGGATAAGTACCTTGGGGGGCATGGCATTCGCCCTCCATCCGTCGGAGCACATGCATGCAGCCTTGCAGGAGTGTGCGTTAGAACGTCCAGAGCTTTCAGCAGGCTTCGAAGATTTGCAGCTGTTGCGTCAGCAGTTGGTAACCATGCAAGTGAAGCTAACCCAAAGGTGGTGGCGGAAATCAGCCGCGAAAGCAGAGCATTCTCAGCAGATGGAACAGCTGAAGATACAAATTGGGGCTTATAACCAATACTTTTATCGTCTAGGGCAATGGCGTCGTGACTGTTGGCAGCAATATCAAGCACAACATCCTCATCTACCGCAGGCTTTACACTTGCAAACTGTGGTGATGAGCACGGTAGAGTCGGATGCGGGGGAGAGTTTAAAGCAGCAGGGTGTAGACTCGTCTCATCATGAAGAGTTAGACGCACAAAGTGCGGTTGCACAAGGGGATAGCGAAGAAGTGGAAGGGGAGCTATTCCGTTACTTGCGCGGAGAGCGGGATCAACTTGCGCAAATGTACTTGCAGCAGCTGGCGGTGGATGTGGTCTATCATAGTAAAGCAGAGCGTGAAAAACGGTTTAAGAGTTTGATGAGTAGTAGTGGGTTGTCACCGCAGGTTAAGTCGGCTGTTCTGCGGCGATTTGATGCCTATGTTCTGATCCTCATCGTGCAGCAGCAGCATTTGGGCAAGACGAAGGCAGAGGCATTTTTGACGCATATCGAGCAGCTCGTGTTTTCCTGCCAGGGCTTGGCTTTGAAGGCGTTGGGTCTTTTGGGGTCGTTGGGGTTGTTTACTCAGGATGGGCGCGTGGCGTTATTGCAGGCGCTGGTTGTGGTGCGTAAGTGCGATGCGGTCCCCGCGGTGCTCAAAACATATCTTGGTTATGTCAAGGAGTGGATGGAGTCCACCTATGCGGTAGGGATTCCACAAGACGTCACGGTGGGTAAACTCGTTGGTACGCTTGCAGGGGATGCGGTGTCTGCGCTCTCTCGTGGAGTTGGGGTTCTAGGTGGTTCCTTACAAAACCCGGTGATTCGTATTGCGGCTTTTGTCGTGGGTGCTGCAGCAGGAGTGCCGTATCTGGTAAACAAATACCGACGTTCTCGGGGTCAAGGTAAGGGTCAAGGTAAGCCAGAGAAGGTTGAAAGTGGTCTTGATCTAGGGCTGGAGTATCCTTGGCTTTCTGAGTTGCAAGAAGGGATGGAGTACTAGCCCATAAGTCCTAATTAGGCTAGGGGTACATCATGACTTATTCACTTGCAAAAGTTTGCAAGTTCTGTTTGTAGTATCTTATGCAACGCTGTTGCATAGATGAGTATTTCACCTGTGAAATACTCTACTTGATCCAAGCCAACATCAGCAGGAACTTCTGCAGTGATATTTTCTGGATGTATAAGTTGGTTTCTCAAAGCAAAAAAAGCATTGAGAGTTTCAAAGGACATATTGTTGTGCTTCACCTCAATGCCGATGCGTTGTAATGTCTTCTTGATTTCCCCTTCTCCGTGTTTACCAAAGCTGAATTTTTCTATGCCTTCTAATTCTCTGTCGATGAAAAAACCTTTTGAGCCAATTCTATTAATGAATTGAGACATCATTTTTAGAATTTGCTTCGTTTTGAGTTCACTGAAGCCTTTCTTACCACTATGTTGTTCTACAGCACTTTTGGCGATGAAGTGTTGTATGGATTCTGGAAGCTGTATAAAAGATATCTTGCCTGAGTTGAACAGAAGAATGATTTTATCCATGTATTCTCTGATGATATTTTCGGTAAAGCTTTCGAGCAGTGTCCCTAATAAAATGAGATGGCTGAGTAGAACTCTGTTGATCACCTTTTTAGGACTACTGTTGGATTGAATGATATACTTGGTCGTTTCATGGAGTGTGTTAATTTCGTCAGTGCACTTGGAAAAGGAGACAAATTCTATCATGATGTTATCCCAAAATTTCAGTAAGGCATTGATCCCAAATAACTAACCTCGCTTCTAGCACGGATTTGTTCGATGTCCATTTGGTCACCGAATCTAAAAAAGTTTGCCCGTTGTGTTGAGGCTGGCTTTGGTTATTGTTGAGCATCCTGTCCATCAATTGGAGAATCTGCTCTTTGTGAGCTAATAGCGTCCCTTTGTCGTGTTTCACAAATGTTGCACATACACAGTCCATGATGGAGCGGTTGAGGCTTTTTTCGATTTGGTCTCCTTTATACCTTCGGAAGCTGCTCTTACCGAAAACGGTGTAGACTTTTTCTATAGTACTGTTGAAGACTTCTCTAAGCCTGTTGATTTCATCTTCTTCTGGGTCTCTATTTTCTTCCATATAGTGATTTATGAGTAGCTTCATAGAGCTTTTGTACTTTGTTTTGACGGAGCCGTTTAAGTCTATAACAGCCAAGATGCGTAAGATGACCTCTGCGTCGAGATAGCGTTTGTGAGGCTTTCTCAAGTTCATAATCTCTTGGAGGTGCTGGTTATGGCGTAGCCCATCCTTAGAGTAGTCTTCCTTTTCTGTGTTGTATGTCCCCATGACGAGATTGTTCAATTTGCCATGATAGATGCAATTGCGAATTTCTTGATCGTTGAGTTTTTGTGACCCAGAATTCAATCTTTCGAAGATGTCGTATTTAATTTCGGGGTCAGAGTCTTTACCAATTGTGATCGTACGAATATTGCCACTTCTTAAAATACGCTTTGCTTTCGGAGCTTTTTGGACTAGGTCAGAGAAGGTGCAGCCATTTAAATCGCTGAGTCCCTCGCCGCGTAGCTTAATGAGCCGGAATTTGTCCGCAAAAAATTCATGGAACGTTCTCAGACGCTGCAAACCATCAATGACACTTAAGAGACCATCTTCTTCTTCGGCTAAGTAAATAGGAGGAAGGGGAACATTGAGTAGAATAGATTCGATGAGTTTTGAGCAACGGGAACGCTCCCAAACAAAGTCCCGCTGATATTGGGGGCGTAATATGATGTCTTTATCCTCAATTTTTTTAACCAACACTTCCACCGGCCAGTCGTGCATTTGTGTTTTAAGGCGTCGTATTTCTTTTGGAATCGACGTGTACTCGTCGTCATTTATGTTGTCGTCGTCTTCGAAAAGCATTTTTTCTTCTAGACTGGTATCGGGATCTAGTTTGTCCTGCATTTGTTTCTCCCCAGGTGTTATTTGTTTTTGAGAACTCGTATTTTCGATTTTATAGACTCATTCTACTATGATTGTTTACTCAAGCTTCCACATTCGCTCTAGCATGGCTAATGCTTCGGCAACTTCAGGATCATAAAAAACTATCTCAGCATAAGGACCGAGGTCGTCTCCATGGGCCACTTCGGCCATCATCGTACGATCGCAGCGCTCTAAAATAACCCCCCAGTGTGGGAAAACAGCCAGGATATGGGTGCTGATGGGGACATAGAGTAT
>JAPPOJ010000310.1 GCA_028817975.1 Zetaproteobacteria bacterium
GTATATTTCTGTAGAGGGTTGTCATGGGCTTATCTTTAGCAATAGAGAACAATGATAGCCCTTTCGAGGGCTCGTTTGACAGGTATGAGTTTTGCTAACCTTGACGTATTCGGGCTCTACCTTTGTAAAAGATATTCTGAGTGATAGCTGACCCATAAGTCAACCATCACTCAGAATATCTTAGGTTTCGTTTGGATTCCATCTTTTTTGAGGGTTATTCATTTTTGCGCGAGGAGTTATTTGAGTGCCTATGTTGCTTGACATGGGGGATAGTTGATCTTGGATGGGAGGGCGTATTCGCTTTTGCGATCTCGAATCTCATGATGATGGGTATCTTTTCAGGCTGAGGATTTTGGTGATCCTCTATTTTTTTACCTCTATATATAATGGTAATCTTTAAGAAAGAATATTTTAGGTTTTATTTAAAAGGTAAATTCATCTTTATCTCATGTTTCATATGGTATTCATTCGCAAAACTTTTTATATTTCTATGAAAGGAAGTATTTGTCATGAAAAAATGTTATCTTGTCTTGTCATTTTTATTTTCAACTTTGGCTTTTGCCAACCCAGTGCTTGATCCATTTGAGCAGGTGGAAATTCGGCACGTCGAAACTCCTAAAAGGGGTGATGTGGTGCGTGTTAAAACTGTGGATGGGTGGAAAATCGCTAAGGTAGCTAAGGTAGCTAAGGTAGCCACTTCTGGACTACTCCTTGCCACGTTAGTGCAAACGGCTGAAGCGGGCCCATGGGCAGCAGGAGTTGTGGCTGTGAGTGGTACCGTGATTGCTTCAGGGCTGCTTGTTGCGGGAATTGCCAGTGGTGCAGGAGCCGCAGCAGGGGCTGCTGCTGCCATGGCAACCATGCAAGAAACAGCGGCATTACTACCCGTTGCAGCAGCAGCCCCCACTCCATAGGTCGGTCATGGAAAATTTTTTGTTTGCACTTTCTCCCTATACATTGTGCATATTCGCATTTCTCATGTTGTGCAGGGTAAAGTTTTATCGAACGCAGCAGCTTCTGGCCTTAACTGCAGTCCTCATGGCCATGGCGTTGTATGGTTATGGCTATTTTATGGGTATTGAGATAAGCCAATGTGGGAGGCAGGCCTTTCAAATATTAGAGCTGGCCGGAACTTTGTGTGTTCTATCTCTAGGTGTCTCGAAGCTAGGTGAGAAGCTTGGGGCGTGTGCCAGCGGTTGACCGCTCCCCCTCTTGCGGCATGGGTGGTCTACTCGGTGGTGTATTTAAAGGGTTCGAGTTGGCCCCCTTCGATTTTGTAGGCGGACCCACCATATTTGCTCTTGGTGATCCGAATATGAAACGTGCCGATCACCCACGTGGGGTTGGAGGCTTCTCGTAGTGGGACAGCCTGGTCGAGGCTCACGGTCACGATGAGATTGGGAGGAGGCGGTGGCACATGGATGCAGGCTTGCATATTGGGCACCAGCAAGAAATTTTCGAGTTCTAAAGAGTTATCCAAAAGGGGTACGACAAATCCTGGGATTTTCACCTTTTTGCCATTCAGGTCGCGCAGCTCTTGTGGCCCTTTTCCCGTTTTGTAATCAAATTTTTGTAGCAAACGCCAATTGATGATGGGCAGTTTTTCGGGCTCAGGATCTTCGTGCTCCTCGACGGTGGAAGCCGGAGGATCTTGGGGGACGTCGGAGTTGGTGAGATGTGTGATCACCCCATACGCGAATAACGCAGCGGTGAGGACCGGTATGAGAGTCCATTGGAGATACTTGATTGCAGGATGCATGTTTGAGATATCCTAGTTCTTAATGGTCAATCCATCTGCAAGGGAGTTTTTATAGGCCACCCAGGCAGGTATCGTACTTGCGAGTAGCGATGCTACCAAGATGGTGATGAGATAGACAACGTCACGACTCGTGGGGGCAAAGAGCCGGAGGCTTAATCCAACCTGAGACTCTAGAGCCGACCCAAAGACCATTAAAACAAAATACAGGGCAGATACACCGAGCAACTCCCCGAAGAGGGTGATGATGAGGCTTTCGGTCATCAGCACCGTGAAGACAAATGATTTTTTTGCGCCTATGGAGCGTAATATTGCCATCTCACGACGCCGCTCATTTAAAGCTGCGAGCATCGAAGTCATGACGCCGATGAGGCTCACAAAAAAGACCAGTACACTGACCACCCAAAGAGCTTGTTCTGCGACGCCGACAAGATTCCATAGCTCGCGGAGAATCACTCCGGGGATGATTGCCATGAGCGCTTCTTCCTCATAGTTGTTGATCTCGCGTTGGACCTCAAAGATGGAGATGCGCGACTTGAGCTTGACAAAAAAAGCAGTGATGTCGGAGGGCGCGAGCTGCATTTTTAAGAGTGCTGCGGGCGAAAGTTGGTCACCGTCCAGGGGTGGGGCGCCATCTTGCCAGTCAAGGTGAAGGGCTTGAATCGCTTCTAGGGATACATGTACGGACTGATCCACGGGAGTACCGGTCTTAGCTAGAATGCCTACGACCGTAAAAGGCTTGTCGCCATGATCTTGAAAGCTCACGACTCCCATCCCATGCGACAAGGTGATCGTATCGCCCACACGATACTTGAGCTTTGCGGCAACATCGAAGCCTAGCACGGTTTCGAACAGTCCAGCAAAGGGCTTACCCTGATCGAGGGTAAGCTGCTGATCGCCCGCAAATTGATAGTACTTGAAATAGTCTTGATGGGTGCCTACGACGCGAAACCCTCGGTGTGAGTCTCCAAGAGAGATGGGTATCGCCCATTCGACCTGCTCATGATTTTTGAGTTTCTCGAAGGAGGCGTAGGAAATATTATGAACCGCGTTACCGAGACGAAAAACCGAAAAAAGAAGTAAGTTGATAGGCCCGCTGCGCGCTCCGGCGATGAGGTCCACTCCGGAGATCGTCGATTCAAAGCTCTGCCGTGCGCCGGTGCGCACTCTTTCAATGCCTAAAAGGAGGGTCACACTGAGTCCTACAGATAGGACCGTCAAAAAAGTCGTGCCTTTACGATTGAGCAAGCTTTTCTTCGCGATTCTAAGCAGGGTCATGGGGGTCCTCTGAGTGAATATGTGGAGTACGTTGGATGTCTGGCAAGGACACGACTCGATCAAATTTTGCTCCAAGAGACCTATCATGACTGACAAAAATGAGAGCCGTTCCAGATTTGTGACATTCTGCGAAGAGCAGATCTAAAAAGTTGCCGGTCACCTCTCTGTCTAGAGCAGAGGTAGGCTCATCCGCAATAATAAGCTCGGGTCGTCCCATCAAGGCCCTGGCTGCGGCGACGCGCTGCTGTTGCCCCACGCTGAGCTGGGAGATTGTTTTTTGAGCCAAAATTTTTGTATCCAGCTTGAGTTCTGTGAGAAGTCGCGTGGCTTCCTCTGTTATAGACCGCTTGCTCTCGAAGATGCGAGCTGATTTTTGTGTGGAAAACTCACAGGGGAGGGTGACGTTTTCCAGGGCGGAAAAATACGGGAGTAAGTTAAACATCTGAAAGATAAAGCCCATATGATTGCCCCGCAAGGTGTCTCTTGCCTCAGAACTGAGCTGAGTAAGGTTCGTGTTGAGAAAAAAAATATCACCTTGCTGGGGAACCAGCACCCCACCGATGAGCTTGAGTAAGGTTGACTTGCCACTTCCACTGGGTCCGTGAATAAAGACATGTTCTCCCGCAGCAACCTTAAATAAATCAACCTCCAGTATCCATGTGTCTGTCTGGGGCCATCTAAACCTGATATTTTGGACTTGCAAAAGAGGTTTCATTTATTTCCTTAGGCCGAGTTGTGGTGTATCTGGTGTCAAAGTCCCGACGAATGGAGCCTCGTGCACAAGGGCTTGGGCTTTGAGCTTTTTCATACCGGTGAATTGTTTGAACCCTAAAACTTTGAGAAAAGTTAGCTGCGAGATGTTTTTACAGGTAAAATGGTAGGTCATCTGAAATTCCGCGTGAGCTTTTGCCGAAAGGTTTGCCTCCACCTTTGGCTCCTTATGGGGGTGACACTGTGCTGCAGCGGGTAGCTCAAGGTTGGACTTTGCCACTTTGAGATATGCCATGGCGGCGGCCACTTTGCTCTGCTGTTCAGGTGTTTTGGGCTGATATTCAAAACCGACGATGTCGTGAGCCGGTACTTCGAGTTCTACGATCACTTGGTCCCCTTCAGACACGAGGTTGAGTTTGCCGACTCCATGTTCGTGGGCTTTGTGGTGTTTTTTTGGGTGGGAGTGCTTGCCTGCATACATGATGGATGAGGTGAATAATAAAGTACACATTAAAAGATGATTTACTCTGGGCTTCATGGGCCTTCTCCAGGACTAAATGGGGTCAAGTACACACGAGCATAGTGTAGCATTGAGGTCTGATTTGTGTTCGCTCCTGAAGCTATATCGAGGTTGATCTGAGCCATCTCAAAATCTTAGGCCCTCCTCACCCGAAGACTTCGCGGTCAAGCCTCTGCAGGTGCATCGTGTGTGCCGTTTTGCCCCCTGTGATACAATTCCACTGTCATCCAAGAAAAAAATACATTTTAAGTCATTTTGAGGAGCTACTATGAAGATGCTCAGGCTCGTGTGTGTGGTGGGGAGTATGTTGGCCTCTGTCGTCGGTGGTCCGGTGGCCAATGCCTCTGAGGTCGGGTTACAGTCGGGGTCGACAGTGGTGCGGGGGTTTGCCGGGCGTACGGTGACTTTCAGCCATATTTCGTTGAATGAGACCGGTACCAACTTTGTTCAAGTCGAACCCGGGGCACTCGTATTTCTGGATGTCGACTGGTCGTCGCAGTACACCTCGTCGTATTGTCCTGGATGCATTCAGCAGTTCTATGTGGGGATCAAAGACCAGGGGATTAGCTGCCTTTATTCAGGTAACACCGCTCGCACCGTACGGGGTCAGGGCTACCTTGAACTTACAGCTCCCTCAGAGCCTGGCTTTTATGTGGTGCAGGCTGCAAGCTCGCTGCAGTTTTCGTGCACCAAGCAGGCCTCGCAGTTGAGTGATCGTGTTCAGGGTGCCATTGCTATGATTCAAGTACTTCCTCCTGCGGCTGCGGACGATGCTACTTAGGAATGACCAACGCTGAGGGCAAGATCATCTTTTGTGCCCCGCGGAAAATACCTTTCCCTTGACCGGGTGACTTGAAATACAGTCCGGATTGTCCCCCGCTACCCAGTAGGACGGTTTGCCGACATGGCGGCTGGTGTGTCGCGATCAGTTGGTGTAGCAGCTGGTGTGACATCGGTGAGCTTTGAAACAGGACCCAGGTTTTCTCGCCCGTACAGACTGCAGAATAGGCTTGCTCGACCTCAGGTTTACTCGTCTTCTTGCTCTCGCTTAAGAACACCCCAGTTTGGAGGGCGTCGCGGCATTTTTGCGGATTCCCTTGGCCTACTTGGCGTATTTCGACACGGTCCGCATCCAGGCACAGGTAACTGGGCCACAGCTTGTCTTGTGGGGTGAAGTCGGATACTGTTTGTTGATCGATGACGAGTCCACCCGCAGGGATTGGGTATTCGAGGCTGCGGGCTTGGCCGCCGTTAAGGACCAGCTGTGGTTTGAGGGTGCTCACCAGGTTGGCTAAGGTAACGGGGTGTCCGGTGCTGCGTAGCTTCTGAAAGGGCGAGAGTAGGCGTACGGGGTGCCCACGCTGCGGCAAGGTGTAGGAACTGAGCCGGTAGCTTGCTTGGCCGAAGCGCTGCTTGGGGTAGCGCTGCTGTAGTTCTTGTGGACGGAAGGTTTGCTCGCGCAGCTGGCTGTGCAGGGGAGGAACAACCAGCATGCTGAGGAGTGCAAGCAGAGCAGGGGTGGCTCTTCGCCTCGTGTACGATCGGGTCATGGGATGGCTCCTGCTTTTGTGTGGCCCACGAGGACGAGAATCTTAAACAAGTAGATATCGTCATCTTTGATGGGACGGTCCCAGCGGACCTTGATGAAATGTAGCTTGCCCTGGTAGTCGCCTTGAAAGTTAAGCTGAGTCTGGATAGGGCGAAAGCGCAAAGCGTCCTGGTTGGGAATCAGTAGGGGCTGGGCGCTGGCCGGGTCCTGATAGGGTGTGGAGACCTTGTCGATAAACAGCTTGACGGCGCGTGACTCAGCGTGACTGCGGGTGAGGTTGGCCGACATGAGCAGAGGTTCAAAGTAGAGCTGTACGGGTTGCCCCGGCTCGGCGCTGAAGTACAAGGTGCTTTCATTATATGGAGGATTGTTGTGCTTGTTGATGACAATGCTGGTGGAGTAGCCCGAGTCAATCATCTGGATGTATTTCTCGTAGCTGCGGGTGTTGCCGCCAAAGTATCCAGAGATCAGTGCTGCAATCACCACCCCTAAGAATTTGAGCAGTCCTTCGCTTTTTTCCCAGATGGATTTGGTGGATTGGTGACTCACCCGGCCGCACTCCTACACTTAGGGTCACGTACATCAAGGGTGGTTTCGGTCTTAGGCGGGGGACGGTCGATGGGCAGACTTTGCGCTTCCGAGTTTGTGTTGTATATCCGGCAAAATCGTGCTACTGGCCTGGTGCTATAATCAAAACAATCCCAATACTCAGCCGATATGCGTACGTTTAACTCAAGTAAATGGAATGTGAACTGTATGAAAATCCGTTTTTTTGCCTTCAAGCGCTTATATAGCCTGGTTTTCTGGAGTATCTTCTCTTTGAGTGTGGTGCAGTGCCGTACTTCGGACTCACGTGAGGCGCCTATTGCAGAGCAGGTACCTACGCATTCTGGCTTTGCCTTGCAGGATTTAGGTTCGGCACAACGTTACTATTTGAGTCGCGAGCCATTTTTGTGCCAAGGTTCGCAATTCGCCTTAAGCCAGGCACTTATTCCGGTGGAAAATAAGCTGCAACGTGCATCCGTCCAGGATCGCGCCTTGCAGTTCCAAGTCTATGAAGGGCTGGCAGCCTTGGACCCTGGACTGCTGGTTTTCCTGGGGCACTTAAAGACACGGGTGATCCTTCAAGACAACATTGACCGGGAGTGCGGTCTCAAAGATGCGCGTGCCTGTTGGACCCAAGGTGTTGCCGAAACTCGGATTTACCTCTCCCCCTTTTATCAACAGAACTTTCATGGCACGGTGTTGAATCATTTGCCGGTACTGCAGGCGGCAGAGATCTTGTTTGATTCCGTGGGTGAGCTGGATGATCGTTTTGTCCGCGACCCTCAGGATGACTTTAGCAAAAAAGTGCAGGAACTCGCCGTGATTGCGGTGACCGAATATAAAAACCGCTACCCTGAGGCGTCCGTCTCGATCTTGGATGCACGTGAGGTGTTTGCGCACCTGCTTTTCACGGCATCCTGTAATGCTTCGTGGGTGGAGTACACCCAGGCGAATTTTCCGGCCTCTTTTGCGGCTTTGCAAACGCTGCAGGCTCAGCTACGTGCGGTGTACCAAGGGGAGTCAAGCTACGGATTGGTCCATAAAGGGCTGCGGCCGAGTCGACTCAAATTGCAGTCTAAGGATCTGTTGGGTGGGCGTACGCCTGTGGAGGAAAGTGAGGAGGACCTGAGTAAAATGATTTCTCATGCGCTGGAAACTCCGCTTGGTACTCCCCGAGGGACTCGGGCATCGAAGACCATTATGGGGCCAGAAGATGTGAAGGCCTGGACCTCTCCGGTCTCTCCTTTAGATGACAATTTGTTGACACCCCGTTCCATGTCGCGGGAGGATTCAGATCGTTATGCGTTTCGCCGCGGCCTTCCCAAGCTCACGGACGTCCGCCAGCAAAGTGAAGATAAGCTGGTGCGCACTCCGATCTCTGCGTTGATCAAAGGTAAGACCAAGTGCTGTGCTTATGAGGGTACCCCACTGCTGGTGGCGCCTTCCAAAAGTGCAGTGTATTCTGCAGAAGGAGGTACCCCCTCGGATGTGGTGACGATCTTGGTGCACGGGACCTTTAGCCCTCATGCGGTGACGAAAGCCAATGGTTGGGCCAATCCTGATGGTTTGTTTGCCGATCATATCCGCCGTGAGTGGGGTGGCGATGTGCTTTCGTTTATGTGGACGGGTAAGCAGGATGCCAAATC
>JAPPOJ010000132.1 GCA_028817975.1 Zetaproteobacteria bacterium
GCCTTCACCCCTTTGTTCTGTTTTAATTAAAAGTTCATTATTTTTTCTTTTTTCGAATTTCTTTGGCTTTTTTAGAGTGATTGAAGAAACCATTTAAATCAAGAGGTCGTCACGATGATGAAGTTATGTCGAAAAGACAAGCGTACCCCTCAACTCGAAATAGCTTCGACTATTTTATCCTGGACCTACAAGATTAGTGTCGTCTCACTACTCCTCTACACACCCGTAAGCGCTGAGACCGAACGTTCTTTATTTGAACGTCGAAGACCATCCGTCACGGGAGCCGAAGAAATCGGGCTACAAACCATCATCGAAAATGACTACCAATTCTTAAAAGAGCACCCAACCAATATGCTCTCTGCGGCACAAAATATTTATGCCATGATTATGAAAGGTGGGGTAGACCAAGTCCGAACTTTTCGCACCACCGAACCTGTGACCGCCTATAAGTCACTCAGCACACCACAAGCTGAAAACAAAGGCCGCATGATCGTAGGTCAATATGAGCCCATTGCCAGCCTCGTGGCTGCAATCAAATCTCAGGCGACTGGAAATCGGTCCGGTTCTAAAGTCCCTCTACTGGTAGGTACACACGGAACGGGTAAAAGCGAATTTGCACAAGTCATGGCAAATATTATGGAGCACTACTCCAAAAATGACCCCGAGTACTATTATCATGAGATTGTATGGAGAATGGACCAGCTCAAAGAAATTCCTCTCTTTGAAAAATACTATTCCCATCGTGGGGAAAGTAGAATGCCAAGCCCACTACATGCTTCTCCGGTAAGCTTACTCCCCGAAGAATATCAAAACGAAATCATACAGGTGGCCAACGATTATCTTAGTGAAAAAGGTTGGGACTTCAGCGCCAGCATGATGCTATTAGACCCCTTAAGTGCACGCATCCGCGAAGAAATTCTTCTCCATTATGCAAGCGCACAAGAAGATCCACAAGTATCACAATTTCTCCAATCGATAGGGTATCAAGCCCACCCAGGAGAAACCGTACGCCAGTTTACCCCCCAAGAGGAACTGACCATCCTAAGTAAATTCGCCTACGCACGTCGCATTGTTATGGACAGTCAAGAAACGATGCCCATTATTGATGCACAAGGGGATGAGCCTCGCTACAGCGAACTTTTTATGTCTACCGACCCTCTCATCAATTTTCTCTCTGGAAACCCCAGTAATCCTTTATCCAAAGTGTACAACGGACAAATATTAAAAGGCTCGCGTAACCTGGTTTTCTTTGATGAACTCTTTCGCAACAGCGAGCAGTTCCGTAACATCCTTTTGGGAGTCCTTGAAAGCAGACGCATTGCTTACGGATCTGGAGCTGCAGTGCCTTTTGATGCTGTTATCCTCGCTGCATCCAACACATCTTCCATCAATAAAGTTTCTAAAGATGCCGATAGTCATGCACAACTTGACCGCATGATCTCTATTCCTTTTGAATGGCCCACAGAACCAAATGACATTGCTCGAATTATGATTTATCTTTCGAAAGCTAAAAACTTTAAAGCTCAAGTTCTCGGAAACGAAAGCGAAACTCCTAAGGACTTTAAAGGAGACCTCAACGATCTATTTCCACCTGTCAATGTGTACAATATGGACCCACACTCCGTATTTCCCAGTGGCAAATACCGGCTCTACTTCGGTAAATCTATAGACGACCCCAATGCAGTTGTTGTCATGCCGCATACACTCGAATTCATGGCTCAGTTCATTGCCGCCACACGTATGAAGACGGACCCCCAGGAAGCCCTCAAGCTCGGAGGAGCCGAACAAATCATTAACCGCGACATTTTTTGTAACCCTATCGACCGCATTAAGTACTTCACTCACAAAAAAACAGGTATCCCTGACTCCGCACAAATCGATCTCTGCCGGATTACGAAACGCCTCAAAGAAGGCTCCACAGGACTCGGAGCACGTGCCTCCGGAGATTGGCTCACCGCATCTATTCAAGAGGCACAAAAACCTGAAAATAAAAATACCTTGACTCCTATCATCGCACGCAAGGTTCTCATTGGATTTGCGGACGATCACCGTGTAGGACAAAATATCGGCGAGTTTCAAGAGTGGGGTCTACTCATGGATCAAGTACTCCGGAGTATCTTAATTCCAACTCTCCAAGAAGATTTTTACCTGGCGCTCAATGGTGGGGCACGCACCGAAGAAATCTACGACGAAATTATGGCTGAAATGTTAGAGATCAATCGTAACCCAGATGCAAGCATGTTTGTCACCCGCAACAATGTTGAAACACGCATTGATCGTGCGCGCTTGGCTGAAATCGCCAAAAAGTTTGAAGAACAAAAAGGCATGAAGCTAAACTTCCAACACCTCTCTGACTTTCATATTCGCCAAATTCGCAACATGAGTAGAGGAGCATCCCCCATTATCAAAAATCAGGATTTGCTGGGTGCAATTTCAGCATATCTCGCTGAGGCCGCAGGCAAACAAGTCAGCCTGAACGAAATTTTACAGGACGTACAACGTGAAGGCTCCTACCACTCCAATAGCCCAAGCGGCTTGCCAGGGATTGGAGCACGCTTATTCAAATTAGGCTACAATGAGCACTCCACCACCGTCCTCATCGAAATTTTAAAAATGGAGCAAGATAGGCTCCGCGCCAAAAAGTAAACCATCTACTCCAGGTCACAAGTATCGACGGTATCTTTCATTCGGGGAGGTGTCTTTCACAACGATAGATTCTGTATTTTAGCTTGTAGACCAAGCCATGCGTGTCGGTTCTTCCCCCCTCTGTGGTCTCATCCCTCGTAAACGGGGGGAATCGTCCCCATAACTTTCAACTTAGCTTACGTTGAGTGAGACCTTTGTACGTTTTTTCCTTTTGAGGTTTGTATGTCGCGTACCCTAAAAATGATCTTACATATGGTTATTTCTTATTCTAGCTTCCTTCTCTCATACACCGCACTCGGCACCAACGAGACCATATCTTCAACCATATCTGGTGAGACCATTTGGGCTGTCCGCTCTCTCGAAGACTCCACGAAAAGCGGAATCTTCTCAAGGGACAGCACTGGCCAATTCAATCGCATGGTCATCTCTGGCACGCTGCTTTCTTCCAAAACCTCTTCAGGAGTCCATCAACTTGACCGTCAAGGGTCCAACAACCTACGCCATGAGTGCTGGGCAATCCTCAATGGTAAAATCGTCTTCTTTCACAGTCACAGCAACCCTCAGGACCCGGACTCGATTGTCACTCTGAATGATAATCATAAGGTGTTTGACCTGAATACCAAACAGTACGTACAGATTCCTCCGATTCTGTCCTATAGCTCCATCACCTACTCAAAAATGCATATCTACTCTTCCGGCACAAACAACTTTTTTGCAGATATCCTATTTTCTGTACATAATCCATACAGTATCTATAGCGAAAGTAACGGACTTACTTTTGTTGTCCGCCTCTTCCACAATACTCAACAAGAAACCGATCCTTTTCAAATCACCACCACTCTTCTCGACGACCGTTTCTATAACAGCATGGATAAAATCGAAAACATCTGGCAAGGGATTCCCTACCATCACCTCGCTGCTGCGCGCAAAATTATATCGACCTTGAACGAAGAGAATCCGGTATATCACGCCATCAAAACGATGCAGCCAAATGAGAACGGCTCTCTTCCCATTTCCATGGAAGTAAATCAACACCTCACCGAGCTGTACCCACCAGATGACTTAAAAATACAGATCAACAACCGCAACAGAACCTATCTCCATATAGAGCAAACTATCCCCTTTGACGGCTCTATTCCACAGACTTCTTTTACCAATCGTTCGGGTACCGAAAGAATCTCAGGGACAATAGATACATATCCCAATTTCACTGAAGAATTTCGAGGAACGTATCGCCCGAACAAAAGGGGCGCTACAATACGTGACTCACATATGTCCCAAGTAGTCAATGAAAACCTGATCGCCTTTTACCACAATGGTAAGTTGCACCTGATACTCGATAAAAAGAAAACCCAGCCACAAGCTTACCGTATTCATGAAGGGCGGTGTGCCAATAACAAGCCAGACACGTTCTATCTCTACAGCAGGAGCTATCAACACAAGAACATTCTATTCGTCTCATGTTCTCTCGGAGAACACAACTATACCGATATCTACAACTACCATGTCGAAGGCAACCACATTCACACCAGCAGTTATAGCCCACTGGCACGCAAAGTTTATACCGAAGACGAAATCGGCGATCGCATTCAAAGTTTAGGCTATGATGCCCAAGAAAAACTGTATTTTGACTTATACGAAGCCAACACAGAAGACGAATATACCGAGAACTCAGACTACCTACTTCCCCACGTGGACCTGGATGCCACACTAAAGAAACAATCCATACAGCACAAATTTCTCGCCCCCAAAGAAGAAATCTTTGTTGCAAGTATGGAGAATATTCGCCACCATGACAACCTCAATACCTTACCCGAATTCAAGAAAATCGGCCAGCAGAACACCGGCCTCCTTTTAAAAAATGTCTATGAAGAGGAAGAAATGATCACAGGTAAGATCTTATCTCCTCCTGAAACCCTAGAGATAGGTAAAGGCATTCTCGAAGTGCAAAAAGGCGTATTCTTACTCACTCCCGAAGATGCGAATCACCAGGACCGACTGGTTGCATTATGGCTGCTTGACCCGTTGATGAACGGTCAAGATCACCAATTCAAAGTCGTGATCACCATGGTCGACACAAAGTCCGGCTACTCCAGCTTTGTGACCGACACTCACGGCCGCCCGCTACATAAACTCAAAGGGATTTACTTACGTAGAGAGTCTAACAGCCAACCTTTCAAAATCATCTTTGCCTACGAGCATGAGGGTGAAGATCACCACGAAGTAAACCTTCATATAAACCATCTCAACCCCAATCTGAGTGGCCAAAACGTGTATAAAGAGCCGGTGCGCAAGATCGACTCCGAACAACACTCATGGACCACTACCCTACAAGTTCCAACTGGTATCTCTTTTACAGAGCTTCATCTAGACCAGATGATCTCCGAGCAGTATTCGGAAAAGCGTACCGACCCTAATCCTAAGCTGCACTATATCGGACAAAGGGTGCCTGGAGAAAATATTGACTACATTGGCTTTAGCCAACAATCTATTGTCAAGGCCAAACGGCACTTAAGCCATAAAGTGTCTGAAGTCATGCTTGGCATGGATGGTAAAACGGAAGAAATGTCCGTGGAAGTGATCGACCCTCTCTTTGATGATGGCAACTCAAGGCTCACACGCCTTGTGGCTAAGCTAGAACGTGGTTCTACAGCAACCGAAGTCGCCAAATTCAACCTTGACGGCGGCATAGAGTCACTCAGAAGAGTCTACCTTGTCCCAGGAGATCAAGCCGGAACGATGGGTCATATTCTAGTGCTCGCCATCAAAAAGTTTTCTCGCAACCTTAACAGCGAGAATATTGAATACCTTTATCACTATTTTCAAGCCCCAGCAGATCAAAGAGTACGCTACCCCAAACAATACACCTATAGTGAGCCTGGTCTCAACTTAGCAGGTATTTCTAGCTTGATTGAACCTGTGGAGTTTTACTCTCGTTTCATGGTCGACCTCGAAGGACGCCCAATATGGGTACACAACAGTGATACCACCCCACCGTATAATATCCGGCTTTACAACTTAATCACCAGAGACGATACACGTGTGCAACACATTGACACACGTTACAGTACTTATTACCGACCAGATCAAGGCAAAATCAAAAAACAAACCCACTCATCATGGTCAGTCGGTACTCCTAAACCGAAAGCTTCCGAGGCAGAGAGAAAAAAAGACCTCGACACAGCCAAAGTATGGGAAATGTTCCCCAACGCGCTGCAGCGGATTGAAGATCTTGTCAACCCCCAGAAGCAACCTAAGCATGCCGTACTGCTGGTAAATGGCAGCATTAAGGCAAGCCTCATACAGGGACTGAGAGCTTTATATGCCATTAATGATAGCCAAAGTCTAATGTCATACCGTAATGATGACCTCGCCCTCTATCATCTGGAGTCCGAGGACCGCATGAATCAAACAGAAATTGGACGTAATTTTTCCAGTGCAGCGAAAGCAGCTAAAGATGGCAAACGTCCATTGATTGCCACCGACCTTGGCATCGTCTCCCAAAATATGATTCCCAGCCGAGTAGGAGTCGCCTCTCCTTACCTGATCGAATATGCCCAAATGCCCTATGGCCACAACAACCTAGGGGTTGAACAAGTACGCCCAAGCATAACCTCTCAGACAGAACCAACACTACTGCTTATTTTCGCCACAGAAGGTAAAGAAAAACTGATTTCTGCCCAGCAGAAAATTGAGAGTCCTATGGACACCAGTATCTTAATCATTGCCACAGAGTCGGAATGGCAAGCACACATTGATAAAATTCCCAGCTATGAAAAGCGCATGGGACTCATCGACCATTACGAGATGATCCACTTAGGTGCACCTGATGAGCAAACACTCGTCAATCTCCTACTCACCGAAATGGATACATTTGCCGCTCTCATGCCCCATGTGGAATACGATGCGAGTTCGATCCACCGAGAAAGTGAGCGGCTTTCCGAAAGTGAGAGTAAAGAAAAAATTGCACACTACCTCTACAGCAAAGCAAGAACTTATGCTGAAGACAAAAAAATGAACGCTGCCACTGCGATTGGAGACCTCAGAATCAACTTGTCTAATCTTCTTCATCATTATTACGCTAATTTTGAAGGGGACACCTTCGTCTTTAATCGGCGGCTGATGGAACAGGTGTTACAAGAAACATTCGATTTACCGTTATCTCCGGACCTTCTCCCTGAGTCAGACCCCATCAATCAACTACGTCGACCCGATATCTACCTCCGTTGGTCAGCTGCAGAGTACGACGGTAATATCGAAATCAAAAAGAAAATTGTAAATGGGATCTTGGCACAGACCAACTCAGGCTATAACAAAACCATTCCAGGTTCCTTCGTGATTTATGGCCCAAACGGTACAGGTAAGACACTCCTGTTTGATTCCTTAGTTAAAATGCTGAGACTAACCACTTACCGCATGGGTGGCTCTGAAAAAGAAAATCACCATGCCTCTGTTTTTCGGGTTAATCTTGCTAAAGTCACAGAAACGACTTATCTGCCCAAAGAAAAGAAAAGCAATGAGCTTACAGTTGACCATTTGCTAAACGAGTTTCATACTTTCCTTTCTCTACCCAATGGACGTCGAGGTTTCATCCTCTTTGATGATGCCCACCTGTGCAAAGACACCGTACGTGAAAAAGTATTTGCGGTCATTCGTTCTCTCTTCGACGCTGAAAAAGGACAGTACCATGACATACCAGTCCGTAACCTCACTCTATTCATGACCTTTAACCCTACGAACGACCGGGAGAAGCTCAAACGCGTCGAATCAGGCGCCTCCGAGAACATGCTCAAGGTACTTGCTACTTTCATGGGGGCAGATCAAAAAGTGGATGCCTCTTTCTTCAACCGCTGGAATGCTATTATTGAGGTCGCAAGTTTTAACGGTTATGGGCGGACCAACGAACTGGTTCGTAATTTGGCGAAGTCAAGCCAAACTCTACTTGAAGACGGTCACGGACTCCTCCTGTTTGACGAAAGCGCGATCTACGAATTTAAAAAGCGTTTCCCCAATGCGAATGCCCGTGACTACCTAAGTCACATTTCATCGTCTATCTATCAGCACCATCGCGATCTTTTCTCTAGTGAATCACTCGAAATCCTCATCCATAACACCAACACTTACGATCGTACACGCAAGGATGAGAGGACCTCTTTAAGCGCAGATGAAGTTACAGACTACATTAACAGCCACTATCAAAACGTACCTATCCGCCAATCTGGGCTGGGATTTCTGTCTTTCTTGCAACTTATGGTCAATAACTTCCGCCAAAAACTTTATTCCGAACTCCTCCTCGGGATATTTACAGCCAATATCTCTCAGTCCGAGCAGATGATTCTCAACGGCTACCTGACCCCCATCTTGGAAGCTGGCAAAAGCCACCTAGAGCTTGTACATCAACTTAGCATCAAAGCACTCAGCCTCTCCGCAGAACAAATTGAGCGCACCATGCCAGTTCAAGGACGCATTGATTGGGAACAAAGCATCCAATATTTCACCGCCAAGCATCCTCAACCCTTCTCTATCCAAGACTACGAAGGGCTGCTGTACGGACAGTCTTCATCAGTTTACGACCAACTCTTCGGACCAGGATACTCCTCCGATCCGACAAAGCCACTCCACGACCTTATCTCACGTACCGAAGGAGAGCTAATCCAGCTTTTAGAACAGCGTCTACGCAACGAAACCTACTTTAACCAGGTCCGCTTGCCCATACAAAAGCAAGATATCAACAACTGGTCACACCGCATAGGCTCCCCTCAACAGGACAAATCTATTGTCGAGATGATTGCCATCTTTGAACAGTTTCAAGGCGACTTTCAAAACATTGAAAGCAACCTGGCGAGTACAGGAAACTGCCCTTGGGAAGCTTTTTCTGCGTATGAACGGTTTCGCTTATTTGCGGTGCTCCTAGATTTTGCCATCTCTAAATTGAATTGGTCCGTTACCGCCGGTTCTTTAGCCTTTGCACTCGACTCGGTTGTTTCCGACCTGGGCCTCGCTAATTTGCCAAACGTCAAGAACTGGCTATTTCGGGAACCGGGTTCCATCCTCAAGACCAAGCTACGTACCGACTTTCAAAAAGTCATCGAAGATGTCGATACCATCAACCTTACGTGGGAAGATCACATTCGCGAGCAACACCACCAAGGCTTCAAAAACAATATCCAAACACTTTTACAATGGCTTGCACCTGCCTATAACTGAGGAGACACCCATGCGAACCTTTACGCAGACAAAGGCGCTCATAGCTTTCATGCTCTTGGTAAGCAAAGGAGCACTGCTGGCACACCCACAGTGCAACGTACACATCATGCCATCGGGCAGAGATGAGCATCTTATTCCGGAATACAAAGAAGCTATCAATGACTTTAACCAAGTTGCTCGAGAGCTGGGGTACGGACTTCCTCCACACCATGATATGTACTTTACCAACTCACTAGAGCTTTCGAGGCTAGCAACCCTAGACCATCATCCCCTTCCCCACTGGATCGATGGAGCGGAAATCTTCGCCCAAAGTAAACAGGTTGGAGGTATTCTCGAATTTGTAAACCGTAGCCCCGAAGTCGCTCGTTCTTTCTATTCGGACTCCCTCGGCCCTGACGAACAAAAATCCATCATGCTCCATGTACTCGGACACAACGACTTCAGCATCCATTCCGAGTATATGCAAGCAACTCCTGGAGACTCGGTACCCGCCTCACTCGAATGCGGAGAAATCATAGAGCAACTCGCCTCCACGCCCCACCGTGACGCGGTACAACAGTACGTCACCTGGTTGCACTCACTCACTGAACTGCAAGATATGGCTTACGGCACGCATACCCCCTATGAGTCTTTTGCACATGAGTTAGCACCCGAGCACCAGGAAACAGACCGGTTACTGTTACAAGGTTACCCCCAAATTAAACTACCTACCGCAAGCGTACTTCAGGCTTCTCCCTGGTTGATTGCAAGTGGGCAACCCAAGTGGAAAAAACGTTTAATGCGCTGTTTTAGTCGCATGAGTCAGCACTATGCTGGCAATATCGCCACCAAAATTATCAACGAGGGCTGGGCGACTTTCTCACAGTACCTCATTTTTACGCATACCGATTGGGCCAAAAAAGCTGCCGATCCCGTACATCTCCAGGAGTTATTACAGGCCGTCACCGTTCCGAGCTTAAGCAACCCATACTGGCTAGGACTCGAAATCTGGAAACGCCATTATCAGCGTTTTTCCAAGATGTATCCCCACCTGCAACCGATGAGCTTAGAGCATGACAAAGCCTTTGTAACCTATGCCCATCAGAACATCATGCTCAGCCAATCCAGTTATGACTTTATCCGCTACGGACTGGACCAAGCCTGGATAGATACATATAAGTTAGCTCTGTTCCGCGAGGCCACTGACGCAGAAATAGAAGCGAAGTGCGGGCAGAATGCCAACTGTTACCCCCAACCCGGACAACGGGCAATGATCATTCTGAGTCGAGGTGCTCCGCGTATCCGCAACCATATTGCACGTCAACAAGCGGATTTCCAAAAAGTGTTTCCCAAGATTCAACTACGAGGCATTCAGCAAGACCAAACCGTGCAGCTGTATCACGAAGTACATGAAGGTATCCCTCTCAACCTCGGCGAATCTCTCCAAGCCTTATTCGTCTATGCATTAAGTTTAAGCCGCCCTGTAGCTATCGAAACCATCTACACGACAAAGGACACTCTTCACGCCCCTATGCATCTCAATGTGCGCGTGACTCCTCAAGGTGAGGTACACCTCACCAGCCAAAACGGGGCTCAGCCTACACTCGAATCCCTGACACAGCAAGCACAGCAAGTGTTAGCACACTACAAAATGGATATGGACGATACCACTCCCCCTCAAGAGTACGCTTTTGATCACCATTTTCTCCACCAACTCCTCCGCACCAATATAGATGCAAAAATCACCGATGTCGAAGGTGCTGGGATCGACCGCAACTTCATCCCCCATGCTCCCACCGCAGCACGTTCCATCTCTGAGTATCACAAATATCTGCAGCGCCGATCCACCCAGCAGCTCCAAAAGGTTTTAGAAGGCAAAGTCCCCGTACACCATAACGGCAAAAAGGTACGTTTTAGGGCTTTACCTCAAGTGCCACGCTTTAGCTTAGACAGGCACATCGCCCTACTCCTCGAACAGAACAAAGCCAAAGCTCCTGTGGACACTCGCGAATCGGCACCGACCACACCCTACGTGTGGGGGCAAGATGATGCAGTGCAAATAGCTCCGCTGGACTATCAAGCCGGATTTCCGGGAGATATTTTCATGGTCCCCGAGAATGAAGGGGGCGAAGGGGAAGGAGAGGGAGAAGAAGCAGATGAAAGTTCGGAAGAATCTGACCAGGATGGCCAACAAAAACAGCCCAACGTCGGAGACGGCTCCAACGCTCCTGGCTCCATCGAAATGGACCTGCCCGATTTTGTCAACCTTATCTACCCCAATGCAGAGCTTCCTTACAAACGCCGAGTGGGTGGACCTAACCACGAGCCAGCCCAACGGAGAGCATCCGCCATTAATCATGACAATGGAGAAGCGCAATGGGGGAGAATTTTAGAGCAATTGGTCCCCAAATCCATGGCTTTCCAAGTGGAACGGGAAGGGAAGATACAGGTACACCCCATTCTCGAACATATCGTCAACGGCATCAAAAATATGACCGAAGAAGATATCTATGTCCCCAATCACATTGAACACAAAAAACCGACTTTTCGTGCCGCTGTCGTCATCGCCATCGACATGTCTGGCTCCATGTCCATCAATGGCTCCGGGATGTCCGCCAACAAAAAGGCTGCGTTGTTTGTCAAATTACTACATGGCATCTTAAGCAAAACCTACGAGGAAATTGAGTTTCGTTATATCGCTTATGATAACGAAGCTTATGAGTTCTCTGAAGAGCAGACCTTTGGCAAATCACCCAACTTTCTCGGAGGAGGAACTTCAAATGTGTCCGGCTATCAAGCAGCTGCAGATATTCTCATGCAGTACCCCCGCAGTCAGTGGAATCGTTACTTTATCGGTATTGGGGACGCAGGCGCCAGTGATGGTAAAGAAACCACCAGTATCATTCGACCTTTGCTGCCACAGATCGAAGAGTTTGCCTATATCTATACTTCCAATGGTGGTTACCGAGATGACCATTTCATGGATGCGATGAAAGAACTCACCCAAAGTCATGAGAATGCGCGCTACGCAGAACTCGAAAACGGCGATCTTTTAGAGATTTTAATGGCTATAAAAAAAATATGCAGCAGCTATCCCGAATATCAAAAAATGAACTAGCTTTAACGCATCGCTTCGTTTACAAGAATAGAGTGTAAACGCCTCTAACTCTTGGTCTCATACAATGCATATATTTATGATTGGCTCGGGAAAGCTCGCCACCTTCCTCGGTAAGCAATTCAAATCACGCTGGGGAACGCAAGTCCATATCACCGCGACCACCACGCAAGCGAATAAGTTAGCTCAAATTGAAGACTGGGCCGATCAGGGTGTGTGCTGGAATGCCACCCAACCCTTAGAGCCTTACTGCCCGACACACACGGATATACTGTTCTGCGCCGTAGCTCCTCAAAGTCGTGCTGATACGTCTTGTTGGACAAACGTCGCCCAAGCTGTGGTCAAACTCTCCCCACGCTTCAACAAAATTATCTGGATCAGCTCGACTTCGGTATACGCATCTCCCCCAACACCAGCCACCCTTACAGAGCAAGCCCCCCTCCAAACAGAGCACCTCTCACCTCTCGTCACAGCCGAAAACATCTTAGCTCAAGGCACCCCGAAAGACAGCACCCTCATCCTCCGTCTCGCAGGCCTCTACGGCTCCGCAATATACTCACTACACAAACGTTATGCCTTTTTCCAACAGCAACAATCGGTTCTTTCTCCACACACACCACAAAATATGACTTCGGTGGAACTCGTCGCCCGCAGCATCTTCTTTTTGCTAGACCACCCAAACCTGCGCAGGCTCGAATACCTCAATATTTGCGATCTGACCCACCCCACGCGTCAAGAGCTTGCGGATCAAATCGCCCGCGCAGCAGACTATCCCCCCGTTCAGTTTCAAGGTAACAACCCTGGACGCTCACAAAATAAAATCATTGCCTCTCATCGGCTCATCGAACTAGGCTTTCGCTTCGAGTAACACTACTCTTTTTCATTGACTCCAAAACAAGCTTTATCGATAATACGGGGCGTTTTTTAAATCACCGCTCCGCAAACACCGATGAGGTTTTCATGTTTGATAGATTACAAATTGTTTTAGCCAGCACATCTCCCCGCCGTAAGGAACTCCTCCAATCTGCCGGTATTCCTTTTACCTTGATGCCATCCCAATTTGAAGAAAAGCGCCAGCCAGGAGAGCCTGCAGATAAGTATGTGGTACGTAATGCCTGCGGCAAAGCAGGTTGGGTCGCCGAAACCCTACAGCCCGCGGGTGCTGCAGAAGGAACGACCAAAGTAGTTATCGGTGCGGACACCATCGTCTGTCTGGGAGACCTTATTTTAGAAAAGCCCAAAACACACGAACAAGCCTGTGAAATGCTACGTATGCTGAGTGGCCAGACACACCGCGTTGCCACAGGGGTAGCCTTTTTTAGTGCCACCCATAATACTCTATGGAAGCGCACCGAAATGATCCAAAATAGCCTGGTCACCTTCCGCACCATCACCCAACCAGAGATCGAGCGTTACGTGGAAACAGGTGAGTCGATGGATAAATCGGGGAGCTATGGTATCCAAGGGGGAGGTGCAAGTTTTGTCGCGAAAATAGAAGGGTCTTATACTAACATTATGGGACTCCCACTCGCCGAGTGTGTCCAAACTCTACAGACCATGGAGACAAGTTCTGATGGATTACGGCATTAACCCACTCTTTGAACCCAACAGACACCCCCCCAAACGGGATGTCGCCTTCGAGAGAGTCGTCTTAACTTCCGGACCTGGATGTGGAAAAACTTCTGTGACGATCGGACTTGAGTATCTTGGATACCAAGTCTTAAGGGAAGCGGCTGCGGACTACATCCACTTTCGCAAAGCTCAAGGTAGCAGCTGTCCTTGGAAAGAAGACCACTTTCAAGACGAAATTTCCCTGGCCAGCATCAAACGTGAAAATCAGCAAGCCGCCATAGGCGCCTGGCACTTTCAAGATCGCTCGCTGATCGATTGCTTAGGTTTCTACGAATTCACCGGTAAAGCACCTGCACCCCTCGTCGCGCAAGAGTTTGCCCAAACAAACCTAAGGCAACGCTACTTTCCAACGGTATTTTTACTGGAAGACGTGGGCGAACGTCCTCTGGAAGGCTTACGCATTGAATCTGTGGAAGAGTCACGGCAAATCAGCGCTATCATCCAATGTAAATACCAAGAGCTAGGCTATACAGTCGTTCAAGTTGCCAAAGCTCCTCTGAGTGACCGCATCCAGTGGATTCTAGATTATCTTGAACAACACACCCCATAGCTCAGCTTGCCGCCCGAGAGGCTGCCTTCTGCTTGGTTGCAAGGCGACACACTGGACAGGTTCGGTTACGGGTCAACCACTGCAAGATACAATCTTTATGATAGAGATGATCACAACCATGCAAGCCACATACTTGCACCTGCTGCTCTGACCATAGCTCTTCGCAGCACACGGGGCAGGAAGCTTGCGCTGCAGCGTCTGTATTGCTTATTTGCGAAGCATCCACGAGCACTAGATCACGTGCTACTTTGTGAGACGAATACCTTGGCCGCAGCAGGTCGCGATGGGCTACATCGGCACTGATAGCTAAGGCGGCCTGTAGTTCTCTCGTCTGCCTAGCAAACACCGGTGATGAGACCGTCACTGCAACGGGTTGAAGATACACTTGACCTTGCAAACGCATTCTCCTAGAACCGCGGCGCTCGATAAAGGCCGGTCGCCCCATCACCTTCATACCTTCATCTACCCGGTCTCCTTCGCCCAAATCACTTGAGTTGACCGATCCTTTCACCACGGCATTGCCACGAATCGTGCTATGCCCGGTTACCACGGCATTGCCCGAGACCACGGCCTGATCATAAATGACGGAGCGGCCTGTCACTTCTGCCTGCTCAGATAAGGTTCCTCCACACAACGCCGCATCGGGGCCAAGATAACCTTGCTGCAGTTGATGACTGTAAACACGCCCCTGCACAGTGCGCACCGTGGGCAAAGGAGTCACCTGTACCGTCGCTGCATGGGCCACAAAGCCACCTAAAGAACTATCTGGATTTAAAACGTAATAACCGGAGAAATCAGGGCAAGCACTCGAAGTGGCCAAAGTACGACCCTCTTCAAGGCAACAGCAGAGCGATATCGACAGCAGCAAAAAAAAGGCTTTCATAAAGCACCTATAGTGAGGCAAGAGTTTCAACTTGCCTACACCATGTACCACAAAGGAAGTAAACTGTCATCTGTAATTTGTCGTGACAACCACAACACAAGAGCACATCACACATATATTCCACCAGCTATCCGCCCAAATCCACTCGCTACTTCACTTTAGCGCTCTGCAACGCATGGGTGGTAACCGGCGTACCATCTACATGCACAGGATCGACTCCATACATCAGTTTGCCCTCCTGAACTTGGAAAGGCTGCTGGCTAAAAGTTTCAAAACTAATCTGCGCAGGAGGTGTTTGGGGGCTGGGGTAGCCTTCACGAGCGCAAGCCATACCGACCTGCCACGCTGCACCTTCAAAAAGTTCGAGTTTCTTACGCTTCTCCGCCACAAGCACCATACCCTCTGAGGTCACCCCACGCAGGTCCGCTGGCGCTAAGTTCACTAGGACCAAGACCTTCTTACCGACAAGTTCATCCGCCGAAAAGTGCTTCTTCAACGCCGATGCCACGCTAATCGGGCGTGCCTGGCCCACATCTATTTGCTGTACATATAGGTGAGCTGCCTGTGGATGATCTTGCACACTCAAAATTTCTCCAACCCGAATATCGAGGAGTTCCATTCCACTCGACTGGCCGCTGAATTTAGCCTTCAAGCGTTCCACTAGGGCTACATCCAGCTTTTCAAATAAAATTTCCGCACTCCCAATGCTCACGCCTGCCAAATTGGAGAAGTTACCGATATCACTCCAGCAAGCTGCAGGAGCACCTACCATCGCCAAAATCTTTTGTGCCGACTCAGGAATGTACGGTGCCAGTAAAACACCCAAGTCACGCAACAGGTGCAAGATCAAAGTGGTGGTGACACAAGCTTGCTCAGGAGCAGACTTCACCACTTGCCAAGGTTGCTGATCATGGAAGAACTTATTCCCCGCTTTGCCCAACAACATCGTCTGTTTGAGAGCATCCTTGAGTTCTCCAGCTTCGAACAACACGGCGATCTTCTCCGTCGCATCCACACAGTGCGCAACAAACTCTTGCTGTGCCTCCGTAAGTGCGGAAGCCACATTCTTCAACGGACCCGAGAAACGCGTCCCATGGAAGGTCATCACACGATTCACGAGATTGCCAATATTGTCCACCAGCTCGTTGTTCACCTTATCAAAAAAGTCTTCCCACAAAAAGTTCGCATCTTGCTTTTCCGGGCGCACCGAAAGCAGATAAAAACGCCAAAAATCTACTGGAAAGCCAAGCTCGGCCACATCCGTGCCAAAGACCCCTACATTTTTTGATTTAGAAAACTTGGTATTTTCATAGTTGAGATATTCCGTCACATTGAGGCGATGGGGTAAAACCCAGTCTTGCTGAGCATTCATCAGACAAGAAGGAAACATCACCGAATGGAAAGGAATATTATCTTTGCCCAAAAACTGATGTAACTCAGTGTTTTCTGGTTCCAACCACCACTTTTGCCAACTATCAGGACAAGCAGACTGAGTGATCGAAATATAGCCTAAGGGAGCATCAAACCACACGTAGAACACTTTATGCTCATAGCCGGCTTCCGGCACCGCAACTCCCCACTTCAGATCTCGGGTAATGGGGCGGGGCTGCAGCCCTTGATTTAACCACGACTGGGTCGTGGTACGCGCATTCAAAGTCCAGCCATGCTTGCCCATGGTGGACTCCAGCCATTTTTCTAACTTAGGAGATAATTTCTCTAAATCCAAATACAAGTGCTTGGTAGACTTCATTTCAGGGGGGGTCGTACAAATCGCACAGCTCGGCTGCTTCAGGTCCTCTGGGTTTAAGAGCTTACCACACGACTCACATTGATCTCCCCGTGCATGCTCATACCCACAATGAGGGCACACACCTTCTACAAAGCGGTCAGCCAAAAACTTGTCACAGTCATTACAAAAAGGAGCGTCCTTTTCCTTTTCCACAAAAGCATCCGCCGCCTTTAAAGCATGGTACATGTGCTGCACCGTCTGCGTATGTTGCGGAGCAAACGTCTTGCCAAAAGCATCAAACTGGATATTAAAATACCGGTAGACCGACTCATGAATTTGATGAAAACGTTGACAAATAGCTTCTGGAGTTGTACCTTCTTTTTTGGCTTTGGTCTCTGTTGCTGTGCCATAGCCATCGGTACCGCACACATACAACGTTTCGTACCCCCGAGAACGACAAAAGCGTGCAAAAACATCCGCAGAGAGTACACAGCCAATGATATTGCCCAAGTGCGGGGCATTGTTCACATATGGCAGAGCTGAAGTAATGAGTTTTCGCTTCGGCATTATGAAGGTCCTTTGTCAAAATGTGGCGGTTATTCGGCCAGGTATTCTAGCAAATTTACCCCCTGCTCTCAAGAAATATTGATAGCTCCTGCCCATACTTGGACCTTCGTACAACGGATGGTTTATTTACCCGTGTGAGGTTGAGTACTTCAGCGCTTCTGCCCTGTCAACTTTTGTTGGAAATCAGCATAAGAGATACACAGGCCGATAACAAGGGGAACGACCAACGCGAGCTTTAGACCATGGTGCTGGGGCCACCCTTGCTCCAAAACCCTGCAAACGGGATAGACTAAAACAAAACTTACACAGAGATTTTGTAGGCGACTTTTTTGATTCCAGTCTGCTTGAAATATTCCAACTAAGCTTAACAGCACGGACAATAGCAATGTTCTAACTTCTGAAGCAACCATAATCACCCTGATAGCCTGACTAGCTAACAACAAAACAGTGACGATAGCCCAGTCTCGTAGCTTTATATACACGCCAAGCCTATGGAGTTAAAGGGCTGCAGACCGGGGCAACACAAAGACCGACACAAGTCTTTTCTGTGATGATAGCTCCTACTGTACACATAGATATAATTGCTGCCCCTGCTGGGCCACATAGGCCATACCACGGAAAAGCTGCTGGATTGCATCCGATGGCCATAAAAGTTAGACAGCCCCCTTCACAAAATATCGCTGAAGCACAACCTGCCAAACCACCCTCAGCATCTGATACCAAACTTAACAGTAACGCAGTAGTAGCAGCAACCTTAGCAACCCTAGCTACTCTCCACCCGTGTGGAGCCGGCGCTTGTGCCATATCTCCAACCTTCCGTGAAAACTGAGCCAATGACTCTAAAGACATGTTAAGGTTTGCAAAACATGTACTTGACAAGAAAAGAGAAAAAATCACAAACAGTTTTTGCATGGGTTAACACTCCACAAAGATTGTACAATCCTTGCGGGGCTTTTTACATGAGCAACAAGAGGTGGTCAAGCGGAAACAGATTTTGTCGCAAACCTCGGATAAAATCGTACCATCAACAAATCTAACTCAGGAGCACCCCATGCAAGTCCAAGCCATGGCCGCACACAACAAATCGTCCGCCCTAGAGCCTTACAACTTTACCCGGCGCCAACCCAAGCCTCATGACGTGCAAATAAAGATTGAATACTGCGGTATCTGCCATTCCGACATCCATACAGTGCGCGACGAGTGGGGAGGAGCCGTCTACCCTATCGTGCCCGGACATGAAATTGTCGGCAAGGTTCTCCAAGTCGGCGCTAAAGTGACACGTTTTAAACCAGGAGATCAAGTCGGCGTAGGCTGCTTTGTGGATTCTTGTCGAACCTGCTCTCCCTGCCGCGACGGAGAAGAGCAGTATTGTGAAGCTGGAATGACCGCAACCTATAACGCGTACGAAAGAGATGGCAAAACCAGGACTCAAGGGGGCTACTCCACCGGAATTGTGGTGGATGAAAACTATGTCTTACGTATTCCGGAGGGGTTGCCTCTAGATCGAGCCGCCCCCCTCCTGTGTGCAGGCATTACCACCTATTCGCCCATGAAGCACTTCGGACTGCAACCTGGGCAAAAACTTGGCGTCATTGGGCTTGGCGGACTAGGCCACATGGCCGTGCAAATTGGTCACGCTATGGGGGCGCACGTGACTGTTTTCAGCAGCAGCGAGGCAAAGCGCGCGAGCGCAAGCGCACTCGGAGCCCAAGCATACGTCCATAGCCAAGATCAAGAAGCACTGCAGGCCAACATGGCTACGTTTGATCTGTTGATCAACACCGTTTCAGCCCCTATCGATCAAACCATGTATATTCAGTTGCTCAAAAAAGACGGCACCATGGCTATTGTTGGGCTCCCCGATCAGCCCACCACCTTTGTTCCCTTTCCACTGGTATTGCAACGACGACGTATTGCAGGTTCTCTCATCGGAGGGATCGCGGAAACTCAGGAAATGCTCGACTTTTGTGCCCAACACAACATCAGCGCGCACATCGAGACCATCCCCCTACGCGACGTGAACATAGCATACGAACGTATTGTGCATAACGACATCCAATACCGTTTCGTCATCGATATGAGCTTAGACTAAAAACACTGTTGTGCGTGGCCAAAGGCCATCGCAAGGCGGTCGGTATAGCTTTTTTCATGGGTTAAGAACTCCGCCACATGGTCTTCCGCTTCAACCCCATCCGTCACCACTTTTAAAATGCTGACAGGAATGCTGTGGTCAGCTGCCACATGCAAAATAGCTGCCGACTCCATGTCGACCAATTTGCCATATTGGGCGAGCTGCTGCTTACGTTCACGCGAGGAGACAAACTCACTCCCACACAACAGCGTCAGCTGTGGCAAGTCAAGTTCAAGCTGCACCGGAGATAAGTGCGGGACCGCGCGCATATGCTGCTCAATGAGGGTTCCCGAGGGAAAGTACTGACGCGTGTGATCTGGTCGGGTCAAAAAGCTGTCATGCTGGAGCACCGAGACAATCTGCACCAGTTGACCGTTGGCAAGATCTGCTGTCAATGCACCCGCATAGCCAAGGTTTAAAATACGCTGATACTTCACTTCGGCAAAAGCACATAAGTGCTGAGTCAACCTTTTGGCCGCCTGGATTAAGCCTATCCCCGTAACCAGCAAGGTATACTTCTCTCCAACGTACGTATGCGCATCTACACGCGAACACACAAGTCCAGAAGATAAAATCCCCTCCGCTTCCGACTCTAGGGCCACTACGATCAGAACTTTTACGGGCATATTCTCACCTCAAAATTCTTGTAAATCACACTCTATTTGTGCGCCTCCTGCAAGCCCACCCTATCACGTTCGCTCGCAATACGTAAACCGAGACAGACGGCACAAAAAGATTTAGCCGAACCGGCTCGCCTCTGCTATGATGGCATGAACTTTTAGAGGAAGGAATACATATGAATAAGCTATTTGTTGGCTCCCTCAGCTGGAGCACTACTGACGAAGGATTAAGAGAGCTTTTTGAGCAGGCAGGTCAAGTGGAGGAGGTAAAGGTTATCTCCGACCGCGAGACCGGGCGCTCACGCGGCTTTGGCTTTGTGACATTCTCAAACGCAGATGATGCTTCTTCCGCCATGGAGCGTTTTGACAACTACGAATTAGATGGCCGCAGCATCAAAGTGAGTATCGCGGAAGATAAACGAGACCGAGGCCCAGGTCGCAAAAACTGGTAATCCCGGCTACGAGAGCCCCTCTTCTTTTCCATACATTCCCTCACGATCTCTCCCGCACGGAAAGATCTTGCGTCAAAGCATTCCCACTCAAGTTAGGATTGTCAATTGACCCCGCCCGTGGTATCTGTAGAAGATCCAGACACCCATTTATACGGAACGAGATGTTTCATGACTCAAGCGAACGCAGCGACCCCCACAAACGTTATGCTATCGGCCATTCAACCGACCAGCCAACTCACACTAGGAAATTACTTGGGAGCGATCCAAAACTGGGTCCAACTACAGGATAAGTACAACTGCTACTTTTTTGCCGTCGACCAACATGCCATCACGGTACGGCAAAACCCTGAAGCGTTACGTCAAGCCACCCTCACGGCTCTGGCGACTTACGTTGCTGCTGGCGTAGATCCTCAACGCAGCACCTTGTTCGTACAGTCCCATGTACCCGAGCACACTCAACTGTGCTGGATTCTCAATTGCTATAGCTATATGGGCGAGCTTAACCGGATGACCCAGTACAAAGATAAAAGTGCAAAATCCGGAGAAAATATTCCAGCAGGACTTTTTACTTACCCCGTACTGATGGCAGCAGATATTTTGCTGTACGATGCAAAGCTCGTTCCTGTAGGCCAAGACCAAAAACAACACGTGGAACTCACCCGCAACCTCGCTCAGCGTCTCAACAATCTCTATGGGGACCACCTCTTTGTCATCCCTGATTGTTATATCGGCAGTAAAGCAGCCAAGGTCATGGATTTACAGCAGCCCACCCGCAAAATGAGCAAGTCGGCTGAAAATACCATGGGCACCCTCTTTCTCATGGATGATGAGAAAACGATTCTCAAAAAGTTTAAAAAAGCCGTTACCGATTCAGATACGGTGATCGAGTGGGATAAAGAGCGCAAACCAGGAGTGGCGAACCTCATCGAAATCCAATCGGCGATCACACACACAAGCCCCGAGGAAATCGTCCACAACTACACCGGCAAGATGTACGGACACCTCAAAGTGGAAACCGCAGAGATCGTGCTCCAAACACTGCGGCCGCTCCAACAAAAAGTACACCAACTCATGGAAGAAAGAACCGAACTCGAAAAAATCCTGCGCCATGGAGCAGAAAAGGCTCGCGAACACGCCGCCACAACTCTCAAGCGCGTCCACGATGCGGTGGGTTTTTACACCTAAGCCGCAGCAAACACCACTACCCTGCGCGGGAAGTCACGGGCAACAAACGGAGCTGGTCGCTGACGTACTGAACTTTCAGCTTTACCGAGTCTCCCAACTCCCCCACAGCCTTCCTTTGGTGCGGCTGTGAGCGAGCACCCTTACCGCCTGCTTTTTTCTGACGCGACTTACCAGACAAGTCGCGCAGTTCCATATCCACGTCAAAAGGAAACTGATCCAGTCTCACCTGTACAGAGCGACGATCACGGGAAACCACCGTACCCGAAATAATCTGGTTCATGTGAGGCTCCAGCGCTTTACGAATCAACTCACGGCGACAGCAGCGGTAGATGCGGCTCTCTCGTTGCTGAGCCTGGGAAAGCCGTTCTTCTTGCGCAGCCAGATAAGGATAGGACCCCACTTGCAGATCTACACCTTCTTGATAACGCACCGGAACACCCGACAAGACGTCCAACAAAACACGGTGCACAAAAAGGTCTGCCGCGCGCCGCATGGGAGCGGTGAAGTGAGTGTAGCCGCCCTCGATTTTCAGACCATAGTGACCATGCCTTTGTGTCGAATACACCGCACGATCATTCACACGGGATAAAAGTTGCAACGCTGCATAAGACTTCGGGGAGTCCAGGTCCAAGCGACTTGCATAATGGGCAAGGGATTCGCCCTCTCTTATGGCCAGGTCAAGACGGGCCAGATCTTTTTTCAACCCCGCAACACGCTTTTTTTGGGGACGCGGATGATAGCGATGCAACAGTTTCACACCCTTTTGTTGCAAATACTCCGCCACCGCACGATTGGTGAGTATGGAAATCTCAGCATTCCACAATTCGACCTGGTAGCTCTGAGGGGTTTCCAGATACAGTACTTTTTCCTTCTCGACCAATCTCAGCTCCCGCTGACTATGGATTGGAACCACCCCACGCTGCAACGCCTGCTCAGACAACACCCTGCCCAAACGCTGCAAGCTCACCAAGGTGTCAGCCACTTGAGGGTTCGCATGAAAGGGGTGCTGAGGCTCAAAACTGTGGGGGTCGGCATAGAATTGGTCCACCAGGCGGTAACTTGTTTGATGCACACTAAGAACCTTAGCATGTTTAAAATGAGCCAAGCGCACCGTACCTTGAAGATCCACCTCGATCACGGCCACCACCGCGCGCCGTTCTTTCCCAGGTACCAAAGAACACAGATCCTCACTAATCTTGCGGGGGAGGATAGGGACATCATTTCCAGGTAAATAGGTGGTAAATAAGCGCGCTAAGGCACGGGCTTCTAAAGCACTCCCTTCTTTGACGAAGTAGGATGCATCCGCAATCGCATAGTACACGGTATAACCTTGCTCACCACGCACAATCCGCATCGCTTGGTCCAGGTCCTTAGAATGGTCATTATCGATCGTGATGAAATCAAGGTCCGTCAAGTCTTCCAAGGCATCTAACTCTAGGCTTTGCTCGCTATAGGCTAACAACTCCTGCTGGATCTCGGGAGAAAATTCGGGCGTCACTCCAAATCTACGGGCGATTTGGAGCATCGTATCATTGAGCTGCACCCGACTATAGCCAACGAGTGGCACCCCAGCTGACACCGGAGGAGAAAGACGAGACGGTGGCACAGGAGTGTGCGTACAGGATACACTTGCAGCCCCCACCTGCCCACGCACAGATGATAAAGGTGAAGACTCGGCAGCACGATTTTCAAGCGGCAGCATCCCTGCGAGGCCCACAACAAACGCGCAAGCTCCCTGAGAAAGAGTCATAGTCAAGAACAAAACAAACGATCGACACATCATACCTTTTTCCCTTAACAGACGTAGACCTCTCACGGAAGTCGTGAAATTTTGGCGCAGTGTACCACCAAGCAGCCGTAAAAAAAATAAAAATTTCGAGGGGTTCTCGAATGCGGACCGCCCACTCCAAACGCAACACCAAGCGGGTCCATCTACATCAGGGGAAAGCACAAGCTGATGATGTTTGTTTATACTTCACGTTTCATATAAAGATGACTTGGCTGTGGTGTCGCAGGTGGACCTCGTCGGCACCCTATATAAACGATGCCGTTGACAAGAATCGCCACATAGAACGTTTCAATATCTATTCCACCTATTCCCTTGAAAAAAAACTCCCAAAGAATCGCAACCGCGGCACTTAAGACGACTGCAAGACAAAAGATGCTCTCGGTCACCTGCCCTTGCCTGAATAAACTAAGCATCACCGGAAAAAGTAAACAACCGCCATTCAAACTGCCAAAAAACTTCCACACCTGCTTAAATCCTCCTGTAAATTGAGTCGCCATGCAAACTGCAGCCAGGACAAAAACAAACACAAAAATGCGGTGGGCGAAGACCATTTTATCCTGCGCCAGATTGGAAAGGTTTTTAATTCCAATCGTACTTGCAGTGAACAAATAAGAATCCAGAGTAGACATAATGGTGGAAGCAATACTTGCCACCATCATGCCTTTAAAGCCACTCGGGAGTATTTCCATCGCATATTGCAGATAAGCCTGCCGAGGGACGGCCTCAGGGAGGTAAAACCTCGCATACAGTGCACCTAAAGTAGTACACAAATCAAAGATGATCCAAAAACCGGTAGAAACCAAAATTCCTAAACGTGCCGTACTCAGATCCACTGCAGCGAAACACCGCGTATAAAAATTGGGATCAATCAACGTGGCCAGAGCAATAAAACCCCAAACAGCATAGGAAAAAGCGGAATCCACTCCAACCGCCGACTTATGTGCAGGAGGTAAGGCTTCCCACATGGTCGCAAGGGGCGCCACCTCCACCAGCGAAAACACCAGCACAGCACCAACCCCCATAAACATGACCACAAACTGTAAGCAATCTGTCGCCACCACAGAACGCAATCCGCCTAAAGCCGTGTAAGCAGCCACAAACAACCCACCCCACAGCATTCCTACAAACAAAGATACGGAAAAAAACGTCTGCACCAGAGTGCCGATGGCCAAAACATAGGCTACGGGAAACACATCGATGACATTAAAAACCGCGGTAAGCCTCGCTGCTTTAGGTCCGACACTCTGCTCTACGAGATCAGGAAGCGTCAACACGGAACGGTATCGATAAAGCTTGGGGACCACACACAAAGCAAAGAGGACATAGGTCAAATACCAGAAAACCCCTTGGGTAAAGAAAGCATACATACCGTTTTCAAATGCTATTTCCGTCACCCCAAAGATTCCGCCGTACCATGTCGAAACCAAAGTGGCCACAAACATCGGCAGGGTGAGCCTCCGACTCATCAGAAAGTAGCTCAGGGTAGATTCGCGTGGGCGAGAACTTTTTTGGGCAATCCACAACAGCAGTGAAAAGTAGAGAGCGATAAACAAATAGTCAGGCAAGGCCAAAGAATCGGCAAGATTCATGCGGAAACTCCTTTCGCAGGTATTATCCCGAGCAAGTTATGCGGGTCATTCTCAGCCACCTCTTCGGTAGCACCCCGGTTTCAGCCTCATTCTATCTCAAATAAACATAAAAAGTTATGGGCAGGCCTAGAAGCATCATCTCGGCACCTACCTCTCCCGACGGGGTCCTAGAGGTACGGTTGGGTTCAAAACCGATATGACATGACTTTTTCCTTCAGATGTAGATAAGGTAAGTCCGTGAGCGTCGTTGCCTGAATCGTAAAGCCTGGGGAAAAACACTCATTCACATGGAATAACGGATTCCAATAACCTGGAGGTAATAGAGCTAATCACAAATTTTGTAGAGGTGGTTGCGAATGCTCCTTATCTGGTTGAAGAAAAGCAAGGAGTCTCTAAAACCGAGGAAGGGCCTCTGTGTAAAAGGAAGCGTGAGGATGACTCATCGGAAGGGGAGTAAGAACTCCCGTGTAAGCGCGTGGGTGTGGAAGATCTCGTGAGTGGATTTCCTCCAGTTGTATCAGGAAGAATGACGGAGAGACTCTATAGAATCTCGGATAGTCTCCTAGGGTCGCTCTATGTAGGGTGTAAAATATTTACAAAAAGGAGTACCAGGGATGAAACTGAGCTTGTCATTGCCAAATCTGCATGGCTTTGTAAAAAGACGACCCATACTGACGGGGGGAGCCTTGATTCTAGGGGTGGCTGCCATCTACAATGTGGAATATGTTATTGGATATGTGTTCGGTGGCGCTGTTTTCCTGCTATTCGTTCTATACCTTGGTCTGGTGGCTATTAGCAATCTGAATTTCTTTCCAATAAATGCTTTTGTTGCCTTTATTTTCAATTTCAGTACGGTTTGGGCACCGGGTTATTCGGTTTGGGGTTTTCACAACGTACATGTTGGTGATAGCCAAGCCGACGTTGTAGAAAAGTTGGGAGAGCCTCTTGAAAAGACAGACCATTTATGGCTTTACACAGCTTCACGCAAACCTCTTGAAGATGTGAGTTACCACGGTCGCTCTATCTTATTTAATGAAAATGGGAATGTGGTCCGAAAAATTTCGGCCATAATTGATAAAGACTAAGCTGTACGTTCGACCCACTCCCTGTCTTCACGCTCCCACTGTTCGTATTGATTCTGATCTATATCGTCAAAGTCTCGTTTGCGGTCACGATCCTTGTATTGACGACGACTCACATCTGCACGTATATCGTAGGCTAGTCCTACTGGGTCGGCTTCAAAGATGGGGGTCCACGCAACATCTTTGTTTCCGTCTTTGTCCACGGGCTGTTCTTTCAGTTCACCACCAACTATTTCTTGAGCTACTTCCATTAAGAGGTCTGTATTGGGTAGCTCTAAGTTTTTGAAGTCGACTTCTAGTCGTTTACCGATCGTATTGAGCCGGAAATTACCACAATAGATAGTCATTTTGCTTCCGCGCAGGACGACATCATCGCAGTTGTCAATGAGCTTATAGACCTTTGTTCCCACCTTGATTCCATCGAAGTTTCCTTCAAACGGCTTATCTGGAGTAGACAACACCACGGAGTTGCTGCCAGACTCCGGTTTGACCCACACGGGGCGATCGCTGTCTAGACGATACAGTAGGCGCTTGCCCCTAAAGACCTTGAAAATGTCATTGACCAATCCATGTCCGACCCCTTCCCAGAGGACGACCCCAAAGGTCTCCCATGGTCCGCGTTGCATGCGGTTGGCGACACACTCACGTCCGCCACCGCCGATGGCGCAGAGGTAGTGGCCTGTTTGAGAACGCAATGCGATACGTCCACCCCAGAGGAGTTCCATACGGAAACGTTCCCACGAGGCCCACAAAAAAGATCTCCGTGTTCAGGAGTTACTTGGTCCAAAAGGCTCATCTCAAGCTATCAATATTGGCAAACTGAAATATGCGAATAGAGTGCGAGCCCGCGCTATGCAAGACCCAAAAGCTCACAATTTTCCATATTCCTACGATAGAGAGATCATCCAAAATTCCACACCGGTATTAAGAAAAGATGGTTCGCTCCAATACAACCACAAAGGCTCAATGTCAGGTAAAGATGGCGTTTTCGAAATTACAATTAACCCGGAAACCGGAATAATCTTCCATAGGAATTTCCGTCCTAATCGATGAGGTAAAGATGAAGTACTTAATGGTCAGTGCAGACTACGACGCAACTGGAATAAGAGACAACCAAGGTGAACTCGATGAAGTCTCTTTGCCGTTAAGCGAACCGTTATGGCGCAGAATTCGCCAGTGGGTCGGTGATTATCAAGTAATTATCCCGATGAACAACGCTGAGAGACAAGCTAGTATGGACCTAATCTCCGAGTTAGATGAGAGAGGAGTCAACATTTGCAAAGATATTTTGAGTGATTTTCCAGGTTTGAAGATCGAATATTATAGCGAGGGGCTACTCAAAAAGCTACCGTTTTAGCGCTGCGAGTACTCCCACTTGTGTGGTCGAATTCTCATGATTCGATAGCTCGTCAACCACACCCAGCTTTCTTCGAGACCGTCACCGTCGTGTCACCAGGGGAAGCCACAATGGCTGTAGGCAGCTGAGTCATATAGATACCGTCTGATATCAAAACCGATATGACATGACTTTTTCCTTCAGGTGTAGATAAGGTAAGTCCGTGAGCGTCGTTGCCTGAGTCGTAAAGCCTAGGAAAAACTTTTAATTAAATGGAATAACGCATTCCAATAAACTGGAGATAAGAATGTCGAGCCGTAACAAACTACCACTCGTTCTGTGGATCACGTTACTTAACTTATTTGCATCTACCCCATTATGGGCGGATGAAGACCAAGCTCTTGAGCGTAACGTTTACCTGCAACAACAACTCGGCGACGCTTTGGGTCATTTTCGCAATGCTGTCGAGGAGATGCATCAGGTCAGTACTTACTACGTCAATGCGGAAACGTGTAACACACGTTTTGACTTGAAGAAGCTAGAACTTCAGCAAAAACAATCTGAAGGTCGCGTTCTCCATCCACAAATAGCTCATGCCGAGCAAAAATACAAGGATTGTCAACAAGAATTAGACCGACTTGAAACTCGCGCCCAAAGCTTATCTCGTCAAATTTTAGCATTGTTGAAGGACCCACCTTCGTCTCATCGTCAAATGCTTTGTGATGAGTTCGACGAAGTAAGAGCACATTATAGCCGCTGCAATCAAAATCTGAGCGAGATAGCACGCTCGTTCCATGAAAAGAGTCTACGTTTATATCATCAAATACTGCCTGAAATCGAAAGTCTCAAACAAGAGGTCGGCAAGATCGCCGATGAGGTGAAACAAAACTTAAGACAAACGCGACTGCATTTAGAGCAAGCAATTGACCACTACAACCAAGGACTCGGCCTTCTCCGTACCTACCAAGACGGCTTGGAGGCATTACGCCAAGATGCGAACCGCTGGAAAGTCGATTTTGATTGGGCGAAGGATATGGTTTGCTTTCCTGCGGATACCCTCATATGGACGGAAAACGGGCGGCGTGATATTGCGACCCTCGTGGATGAATATGATCCCGAAAGCCCTATCAACGTTTATGCCTGTGATGTTAACAATGGCACTTGTCGCTTAAAACCTGTAACCGCGGTTTACCAATCCTCCGCAGATCAGTGGGTCGAAATTCATTACAGCCAAGATAGTCGGATTCAAGCAACCGAAAATCACCCCATTTACACCGAACATGGCTATCTAACTGCGGGAGAGATTGCGAAGCACCTCAATAGTGGAGAGAGGATTCGTGTTCAAGTGGCTAGAGGTCAAGGTGACTTGGAATTTATCGAGGTACACAAAGCTGAGATCATACAATGCGATAAGCCCATGACCGTCTATAATCTTGAGGTGGAGGGCCTCGAAACATACTTCGTCGGGTCTTTACCCCTTCACGTCCACAACTGTAGCCTGAATCGTATGGTACAAACCATCACGAGCAATAGGCAACTGATGTGTGGAGGGTTGATTGCAGTCTGTGCGGGCACGGCATTAGGGTCTGCGACTCTCGTCACCGGTAGTCTAGCTGCGGGTCCCGTAGGTGCTGTTGCGGGGTCTTCTGTCCGCACCTTAGCGATTGGCGAGATGAACGCGAGTTGTACCGCTGCGGTCGCGATTTGTGGAGGCGCGTTAAATCAGTTACATAGTGATATCCGTGATGATCTGGTACTGAATAAGAAAAAATCGAATCAAGAAAAAAAATATCAATCAAAAAGTGATGCTTTTGGTGCTGCCAAAAGAGACTTAGGAATACCAAAAGGCCAGCAACCTGATGTTGTAAAAAGCCTAGATTTGCAAGATAAATGGGGAAACAAGGTATTGGACTGTAATGGAAGAGTTATTAATACAAGAGAATACCACTATACAAGAGCTGATGGTTCTAAAGTGGTCATTCAAGAGCACAGTGCTGGACATAAATTTGGTCAGGGTGGTGTTGGCGACCAAGGACCACATTACAATGTTCGCCCATATGATCCTAACACTGGTAATGGTTCTAGAAATGGCTCAGTAGCGGGAACAAAAGATCACTATTCATATTAGTGATAAAAAATGTTGGAACTAAATCGAGATTGCTTGAAGAATAAATA
>JAPPOJ010000303.1 GCA_028817975.1 Zetaproteobacteria bacterium
CTATAAATCCTATGAAATTTCTAACTTTTATGAAAATGTGATTCCTCAAATGGATGAAGTGTCTCCAGATATTGTGATCCCAGCCACGATGGAGCAGCTGTTTGTGGAAAATAATATCCAGGCAGATCGGATTGTAACCGCGATGCCTGGACAGTATATTTCAAGTCGTATTTTGTCTTTTCAGTTTTCGGACCCGCGAAAGATTGAAGCTGCGGTGTTTGCAGAGATAGAGGATGCGGTGCCTTTTAATTTGGATGATATGATCATTGACCATCAAATTTTAGGGCAGATAGGCTCTCAGACTTTTGTACTGGTTGCCATGACACGTAAAAACTACTTGGGGAGTTTTTTAGAGCATCTTCATCGTATTAATATTGACCCAAAACTGGTGGATGTGGATAGCTTGGCCTTTTACAACCTTGCCCCTTACCTGGATATGGATGAAGATAAAAGCTATGGCATTGTCGATGTCGGTCATGAAAAGACCTCGGTATGCTTTATTCGAAATGGTGTTTTAAGGCTATTCCGTTCGATTAATCTGGGTGGACGCTACATTACGGAGTTTCTTGCGCGGGATCTAGAAACAAGTTTTAATGAAGCACAGCGGGTCAAACATGATGTTGGTGCGCTTTCTGCTCAATACTTGGATGCGCCCGAACTTGGGCTTAAGGGAATTGATCATGAAGTTTCTTTGCGCATTGGAGAGGCCTGCTCCTCCATTGCTAAAGAGCTAAGTCGCACCCTATACTCGTACAAGAACTGGGAAAAAGAACCTATTGAAAAGATTTTTTTGAGTGGGGGTACCAGCCAAATCAAAAATCTCGATCACTATATGAGTTCTGCGCTGCATACGAGAGTAGAAATGGCGCGCCTAGGTCACTCTAAGCTGGAGATTAATCCAAGTTTGCATGACCGCTCTGAAGTGATTTGTCAGGGGGTATCGATCGGGGTAAGAGCGGTGACCTCATTGCGCTTACATTCTCAAGTCAACTTGAGAAAAGGTGAGTTTGCCTACGTTCAAGATTATGCCTCTGTGTTTCGCACCGTGGGAATGGTTTCGCGCTATATTGGGGTAGCTTTGGGTCTGATGGCTATCAGCTACGCGCTTCACTATTTTGCTTATAGTAAGCAGATTGAGTCTACACAGGCTATTTATAAAAAAGAATTGATTCAGTCAGCTCCTAGTTTGAAGAAAAAGATTCAATCAGGGCGCTTGTCGTTTGATGTTATGAATCGGGATGGTAAAACAGTGCTGAACGATCGTATTCGTCGTATGCACCAGGCTTACTTAAGCTTTACGGATGTCAACAGTGATAGTGGTGCACTGGTGTCGTTAGAACGTATGAGTCAGAAGGTTCCTAAAGATATTAGTGTAAATGTGGTGGAATACGGTTATGAGACGAAGCGTGATGGCTCTGGCAGGGTTAAGATCAAAGTGGAAGCAGATTCTTTTGATACGGTGGCGAAGTTTCAAAATGCGCTGAAATCGGTAGAAGAGTTTGTGGAACTTAAAGAAAAGTCTGCGGACACCAAACCTGGTACGGAGCTAATTGTCGCGATCGTTGAGGCAGAGTATTTGCCACGTTAGCAATAGGGTTGCAATCATGGAGTTGGATAGATAGATGTTTGATGAGTTTAAAGCAAGATTAGCGATTGCTCTAAAGCCAGCACAAGAGAAAATTTTTGGCTCGAATAATGAACGCCTTGAATTTGTGATGGATAGTTTTTATAAACTAGATCCCACACAACGGAATGGTGTTCTGGGAGTTTTGGGCTCTTTGGTGGGTGGCTTTGTTTTTGTAGCTGTTGCGGTCTATTTCATGCGTGTGAATGCGTTGAGTTCAGAGCTGAACTCCACTTTCAACGCCCTCAATGAGCTGCGTGCTTTGAAGCAGCAAGAAGCGATGACTTCTGCAAAGTTTGATAGCTTAGTGGATAAGATCCAAGTCAAGACCCGTACCCTCAATTTTAAACCTTTTTTTGAAAAACTGGCCCGCGATGCGAAAATTTCGCTGAAAAATATTAATGATAAAAATGTTGAGATGGACGCGCAAAATCCTCTTTCGGAAAGCATTCGTGAAGTGCATGTCGATATGAGATTGTCGAAGGTTTCGATTCCTAAACTCATAAATTTTATTGTGGATATTGAAAAATCTGGAAGGTTTTTACGGGTGCAAAACTTGCAAATTGTAGGAATGTATGGCAACAAGCTGTATTTTGATGTCAACTTGCTTGTTCGTGGTTATAAGATTATTAAGTAGCTGAAGGTCTCGCATGAAAAAGTTATCCAATTCATTAATATACTTGCTGGTTGGAGTGCTCAGCTTCTTCTTTTTTCTTTATTTGAGTTTCCCTTATAACTTATTAAAAGAAAGTCTCACGTTACGTTTGAATCAGAACTCGGAGTATCGTGTCAAGTTAGGAGAGCTAAGTCCTCATTTGCCTTTAGGGGTCCAAGTTGATGACCTTAGCTTTTCCATGTATGGTAAAGCGATGGAGCTGAAACATGTCGAATTAGAACTCAGCCTACTCTCCCTCCTGGCGGGTAACGTCAAAGTAAACTTTCATGTGGATGATGTTGAAAAAGGCTATCTCAGTGGTACGGTTATCTATAGCATGGGTGCTTTGCTGAGTGGTACCACGGATGAATTGATTCCCAAACATCTTTATATCGATGCTAAAAACTTTATTTTTGGTAATATTGTAGACTTTATTTTAAATGCTCAGGCGAACTCACCGAATGTCAACATGTTGTTGAAGCCTTGGTTGGAGAGTATCGACATCAATGGCAAGTTGAATCTGCTCGTAGATATGGATATTTCCCCTAAAGACTTGAGAAATTCGACAGGAAAGTTAGAGCTAAATATTGACCGTATGTCGCTTAAGAGTCTTAACGAAAGCTTGAGTATTCCGGAACAGATATTTAGTCGTTTCCGCGTGAAGGCAAAACTTACGACAGGCATGCTGGTGTTCGATAAGTCGAGTGGGTTACAGTCCCAAGACCTTTCTCTCTCGGTGCAAGGAAAAATTACCCAAAAGCCACAGATATTGAAGTCTCAGCTAGATATTTTAGCTGCGCTGGAGTTAGGGGAACCTTTGCAAAAGGAATTCGGCTTTATTATTGATACCTTTTTGCAAGTGGAGTCGAATGGCAAGCTAAATATTCAAGTTCGCGGTCCCCTGACGCCTAAACCTACCCTTGAATTTCTCTAAATAAATGGCTCTGGTGAGCTTTTGAGACACCTAGCACACCTGGGGGCTTATTCTTCCTTGGCGTATATGCCTTGGGGTGGTATGTATTTGTTTTTGAAAATGCTTATCTTTACGTATACAAGGTCACCATGGGAAATAAACAAGATAGACCACTCGTGATTGTGGGGGGAGGAGCAGCGGGTTACTTTGCTTCCATTCAGAGTGCCCAAAGAACATCTAGGCCGGTTGTGTTGTTGGAGGCTACTCGGGTTCCACTCAAAAAAGTCAAGATTTCAGGGGGAGGAAGGTGTAACGTCACCCACCACTGTTTTGACCCCGTCCAGTTAGTCAAAAACTACCCCCGTGGGGCGAAAGAGTTGCGGGGGCCTTTCTCACGGTTTCAGCCGCGTGATACCTGCGCTTGGTTTGAGTCTCAAGGAGTGCGTTTGAAGACCGAATCAGATGGGCGTATGTTTAGTGTGACAGACTCTTCCCAAACGATTATTGACTGCTTACGGCGTGCTGCAGATGCTGCAGGGGTTGAAGTACGTTTGGGTGCTTTGGTGAAGGAAGTGGCTCCAGATCCAAAGGGGGGATTTGTCATACATTGTCGTGGCCAGGGTCCTCTCTATGCACATAAATTGCTTTTAGCTACGGGTAGCGCCCCTTTAGGCTACAAGATTGCTGCAAGCCTTGGGCATACGATTACAGATCTCGTACCTTCGTTGTTTACTTTTGGGCTTAAGGATACGCGTATCGCAGGCTTGGCCGGTTTAGGGAAAAATCAGGTTGCGCTTTCACTTACTGTCGAAGGAAGGAAGCGCCCTTTTACCCATGTAGGGCCACTGCTTATCACCCACTGGGGGTTTTCCGGCCCTGCAGTTCTCAAGCTCTCGGCTTTTGCGGCGCGGGAACTTTTTGCCTGTAACTATGCTGCGCGCTTGCATATAGATTGGCTCCCTGAGATGAGCGCAGAAGACTTGTCTGCTTGGTTTTGCCAACAAAAAGAGCAGGCAGGTAGAAAGCAAATAGCTAAAAATGGTCTTTCTGAGATTCCTAAACGGTTGTGGCAAAGTTTGTTGCAGCCTGTGCTGCAAACTCAACCTGCGTTGATTTTTGCCCAGTTGTCCACCGCAAAGATACGAGAGTTGGTATCCTGTTTGAAAAAGTCTTCTTTTTACACGGAAACCAAAGGGGTTTTTAAAGATGAATTTGTGACTTGTGGTGGAATTAAATTGAAGGAAATTAACTTTCAGACCATGGCCAGCAAAAAAAATCCGGACCTTTTTCTTGCCGGTGAAATTTTGGATATCGACGGCATCACAGGTGGATTCAATTTTCAAAATGCTTGGACAACCGGTTATATTGCTGGGTGTGCGATGGCTGAAGAGTCTTAAATGCACTCGCAGTATTCTTTTTCCTGCCGTGAAATACCTATTTTGGTTAAGAAAATAGACTGTAATATCGCAGAAAGTAGTGAAATACCTACCCATTGACCTTTGGTGAGTGCATTACTTAAGCTAGACTCATGAACCTCGCGACTCTTTTTAGAGATTTAAGATGGCTGTAGGGTGTCGGCAAAAGCTTAATCAATGGTTGCGTGTATATCGGCAGCGTTTGACTCGCCTTGTGCAAAGTTTGCAACATCCATGGCGGTATGAAGAGCAGGTGGAACTCGATAAGGTACTACGTGAAGTGAAGTCGGCGATTTTGAACTTCAAGGCAGCAGTAGCTTATGATGAGTCGATTGTAACTTTGTTACGTACCGGGGGATTCGATGAAGACCTGTCCAGCATTCGGCAGTTAGAACAACATGCCATGCAGCTGGTGACAGCGCGGATGATGACTCTGGAGCAGAAACAGGCTCAGGTTGTGAGTTTACGTAAGAAAATTCGGCAGTACCGCCTGGAGAGGGGAGAAGGCCCCGCTGCAAATGCAATTTGTTGCTCTGTTTAGCAACGCAGGAAAGAGGGACCGTGAACATGTCGGATGCGAACTCACCCGTAAATAAAGTTGCATTTGTTTTTGGAACTCTGCCAGAACACAGTGAGTTGGACCAAATCCTCTTGCTGAATACCGTGGTCGATGTGGATATCATTACCCCTCAATCGATGAGTCAATATATTTATGCCAACATGAGACCTGTTCAAAGCTCAGGTGAGGATCGCACTTTTGAACTTTCCATTGTGGAGCTTCCTGATCATGTGGATCAGCTAAGTTTTTTGCCTGGTTTAGAATCGGTTCTGGCGAATTACACCATTGTTGTGGTTAAAGAACGGCTTGGAATGTATGCTTTTCAAGCCATTAAAGCGAAGCAACAACATCATTTTTGGCTTTACTATTGGGTGGACAATGGTTTTAGCTTTCCGGCTGAAGATATGGAAACCCTGCGAACCATTCGTGAAGAGGTGACGCGCTTGGCGGATGGCTTTATTGTGCAGAGTAAAGCGTGTGAAACGGCCTTATTGTTAGAGGGAGTTCACTCCGAAAAAATGGTTTCCTGGCCTGTTTGGGTGAATGCGGCAGGTTATGAGGTTACGGATCAGGATTATTTAGACTTTGTGCGCGTTCATCATGTGGACCGTGGTCACCTCATTATTGCACATATAGGCCAATTAGAATGGGAAGAAGGTATTGGCTTATTGCTGGAAGCCTTAGCGATTTTGAAACAAAAGAGTCCACGTGTTGCGAGTCGGATGCGTATCTTTTACTGTGGGCTAGGCTCTTACTCTTCCGTATTACAATCACGCGCAAATCGTTTGAAAGTGGATGATCAAGTTCGTATTGTTTTTCCAGATCGTCAAAATATTTCGACTTTGCTGCGTTGTAGTGAAGCCCTGCATTTTGGAGGTCGTGCAAGTCGTGACCGAGTGGAAACACATCGAGGCTTGCTGTGGTTGGCGATGGCCAAGAACAAGAGTGTGATTTTACCCCGAACGGTGATTGGAGAAGACACTTTAGGAAAGCATCGTTTGGATTATTGTCCCAATGATCCAAACTCTTTAATGCGAGCGTTCAAAAAAGTGGTTGAGGCCCCTTTCCTGTCGAGTGATATTGCGCGCAAAAATTATCTTAAGTTCCAAGATAGATTTGATGCGACCAAGTGCTTGGAACAAATGACAGATATTTTGTTGAAATCTAAAGGTAAGGTGTCTGACGTAGAAACCGGATCTTATGAAAAAATCATTTTTCAAATTGAGGAAGCTATTGGAAGAGGGCAGTACTCCGAGGCGTCTTCTCAAATTGAGTCCATTTTAGGCTCCAATATGGATCTCAAAGACTATCAAAAAGCGGAACTTTATCGTTTGATCGGTGACTGTTTCACCAAGTTGGGAGATGTCGATGCGGGTAAGCAAGCATATATCAAGACTTGTGAATACGACCCCTATTCTGCAAAAGGCCATATCGGTCTAGGAACGATCAGTTTGATTAAAGGGCAGCACGAAATTGCGATTATTCAATTTCAAAAATCTATTAGTTTAAGTCCGAAAGATGAAATGGCGAATCTAGGGTTGGGCCTGTCTTTTTCTGGTTTAGAAGAGTATATCGAGGCTAAAAAATGGGTGGAGTCTGCGATTAAGATCAATCCAGATAACTCTGCAGCCATTTATTCTTTGGTGCGTATCTCTCATGAATTAGAAGACTATACCAGTGTGTTACACGTGTTGGAAGATTATTTTGTACGTCACCCTATGGATACCCATATGCAGTACACCTACTGTGGGATTTTGTATGAAACGAAACAATATGAAAAGGTTATTGCGCGTTTGAGTGAGCAATTGCAAATGAGCCCTATGGATATTCGTGCTCAGTCTTTGCTTAAGCAAGCTAAACGGGCTTTAACGAAGGAGCAGGAGAAAGTCAACTCGGTATCTTCGTTGTCCTAAGGAGTAAATATGTTAAAGACAGTTCAAGTCGGTAAGAAAAAAATTCCAGTTCCGGTACCTCTCAAGCATTTGGCGGATGCGATTGAGTGGGTGGAAGACATCGTTGTGCGCCATGAGGGCACCTTGACGAAGGTCGTTTTGGACGGGGAAGAAATTGAGGATTTTCATTCCAAGAAGTGGGGAAAACGTAAGTTAAGTAAGAGCTCGTCCTTGCATGTGCAAGTGGATTCTCCATGGAACATCTGTATGGAAATTCTTTCTACCGTCTCGGATTTTTCCGAGGCGATTTCTCAAAGTGCTCATATGGTGGCGGTGGGAATATGGGACACAGAATCCGTGATTCCGCCTCAGTCTATTGTCAATGCTTATGCGGATAGTTTACTGATTGTAGAACTCGTGCAGCATCTTTCTGAAATAGTGGATTACACTCAAGAAGATATCGCTGGTGTTTTGGGTCAATACTATATTTTGAAACGACAGGTAGATCATTTAGGCGTCGCCATGCGCAAAAAGCAGTGGCGTGATTGCGCACGTTTTTTAGTGCGGCGTGTGGCACCTATTTTGCGGGACTTATTGCGTGAATGTGAACAGCTACAAATGAGTATGATGGCGTCCCAGGCTGTCTAAGCCACAAGCTTCTTTTTTAGACCGAGGTACTAAAATCCATGAAAGAGTTTACGGAAATACTTTTGCTGACTTTGAGTTCCGATTTGGCCGACAAGTTTAAAGCGTCGGTAGACTCTTTGCGTTGGGCGGATACTTCTTTTGAGGTTGCTTCGGATGGTGAACAGGCCGCAGAGTCTTTTAGATCTTCCCTTCCGGGTACATTGATCATCTTAGATTGGAATATGGGAGAGATTGCCATTGTACATCTGCTCGATAAGGTATTGGCGGAAAATCGTTTGGATTCACAGCCGATTATTATGGTAGCAGATGATGCAGATGACAAAATGTTGGGAGTTTGTTACGAGTATCGTGTTGCTTCGGTACATACAGCTGACTTTGAGGTGGAAATTTTAGCCGAGCTGATCCGTACTACTGCGGAGCGTGAGCAGGGTGTGGCTACCGTGCGTGGGGCAATTGAGAAAGCTCATCAAAATATAAAGTCAGGGAAGAAGGCAGAGGCGTCTGGAGATCTCCATGACTTGGTGCAGCAGGGCTTAGACCACCAGCATATGTTGCGCTGTGAGTTGGCGGAGATTTATATTGCGGATGATAAATGGGAAAAAGCCAAGGTTTTGTTAGAACCTGTGGAGACAGACAAGCAGTGGACAGTCCGAGCTTTACATCTGTTAGGTCGTGTCAGGATGAAACTTGGTGATTTCAAGGGAGCTGTGGCGGTTTTTGAAAAAGCTAAGCTGATTAACCCCTACAATGTTGACCGCTTGCTTGCTCTTGGACAAGCTTTTGTGAGTCAAAATAAGTTTGCAGAAGCTCAAGAAAACTTTGATGAAGCGCTTGATTTGGAGCCTGAGAATGAAGCTGTTGTTGCGGCCAGCACGACATGTAAACTGATTGACGGTGACATCAATGATGCACTGGCCACCATGCGACAGATTAAAAGTCCGCGTAGTATTGCTTCTATTTTTAATACTTCCGCAGTGTTGGCAATGCGTAATAAGGAATTTCAGAAGGGCATGAAGCTATATGAGATGGCACTTAAAATTATCGGTGATCAGGAAGCAGAGATAGCTGCACGTCTCTGGTTTAATAAGGGGATCGGCTATACCCGGCAAAAGGTCAAGGACCAAGCGCTTGCTGCTTTTGCGAAAGCTACCGAACTTGATCCGAGTTTTAGTAAGGCAGGCCAATACGTTGCCGTATTGGGTGGAGGACCTTCCTCGGCTCAGGAGGAAGCAGCCCCTGTGGATGATATTCAGGACGATCTGTTTGGAGATTCTGCAGACTCTTCCTCCGTGGATACCGGAATTGATCTCGATGGGTCGAGTGAAATGAGCTTAGGGCTTGGGGATGAAGACGATGATGATGATGTTTTCTCTCTTGTATAAGGGACTTCTTGACTTTGCCTCTGATGCTCTGAGCATGCCTTAATACTGGTTTGAAAAGTAAATCACTCGCTCGTTGGCGGCGCGTACGTTGTAGCGCTCTTTGAGGACATGCTTCGCATATTCAGGGGAACTTTTTAAGAGTGCAATTTGCTTTTGCAGTACTTCGATTTCATGCTGCAAATTTGTATTGGTTTGCATTAAGTTCTGGTGGCTGACTTTAAGTCGATAGTAGTCGACAATTCCTGTTTTGCCGCGATTAGATGCGGTGAGTAAAACACCGATGAGGCTCACGACAAGGGTGATTGCCACGAAATCAGGTTGTTTAAATGCACGCATAAAATGGACCTATGTTGTGAAGAGGTATCGTCGTCTTTATTGTAGCTAGCGGTGGGTTGCTTGGAGTAGGCAGATAAGGCATTCAAGTAGCATATGTCAACACCGATGGGATGCGTAGAAAAATAATGCATGATACCATTGGAGATTTACACAATGAAGTTAGATCCCATGTTTCTGGATTCGTTGGAGAGGTTTGTAAAGCCAAAACTGAACCAGATTATAGAGCGGGGTATATATCTCTTCGAAAAAAACTATCCGAGTGAATTTGGGTTGATTGAAAACAAAAAACTAGAATCTTTAAAACCTGTTCCTGTCGCGATTTTGGATACTATTATTCGTGAAGGAAAACAGAATGAAAAAGAAGAAGCTCTATGGCAACTGGGTGAGCGACTGGCAGACTTGGACGTGCCCGAGGAAGTCTTTGCTCCCGTGCAAGACACCCTGTGGAAGTCGGCAGCTTCTTATTTGGACGACAAATGGACACCTAGTTTTGCGTCCCGTATGCAACAGTTTTTAGCCGAATGTGTGGTTAAGATTACTCAAGGCTTGCAGGGAGTAGAAATGGAAGCTGTATCAGAGGGTTCGGGCCAAGCAGCGGAAGAGGATGAGCTGACTTTAGGCGATGGTTTTGAAGATAGTTCTGATGATGTTGATATTGACTTGGGAGATGACCTAGATGCAGACAATCAGGGCGAAAATGAGATGGATTTGGATATTGCAGGGGAAGATCTCACGGAAGATGGGCTAGAAGAAGAACAAGATGCGGAGCTTGTCATGGACGAGCCTGTGGAGGATGTTGAACAGGACTTGAATATGACAGAAGAGATGCAGAACTCTGTGAGTGCTACGGAAAACTCTGCTTTTGAAGAGGATTTGGTTGAAGACTCTTTAGAGGACGAAGAACTTGTCCAGGAAGAAAGTGCGGACTTGCCCTCTGAGACCCAAGCGGAAAATGAGGGGGCTATGGACCGTGCTGCGGACCCCTCTCCTCAAGTAGGCTTAGAGGAACACTCGGATGACTGGAAGGCGGTTGTGGAGCGTGCTGCACAAGAGCATGCGCAAGCGGTGGTCAGGCGTTACTGGCAGCAGTGCTTTGAGCGTGCCGTGGCTGAAGAAATAGCCAAGTTACGTTCGGAGTAAGTCTGCACTTTAGTTTTTACCCTCGCTGTTTTTATCTTCATCAAGTTCTTCGAGGCGTTGTGAGATAAGCTCTAAGGCTGAACCTTTCGCGAACTTTCTTTCGTGTATCGAGTAAGCCCCAAACCTTTTACCTGTCATGAGTTCAAAAGCTTCCCAAAAATGAGTGATAGGGTATAACATGAGTTTGCCTTCACGCACGGCTTTTTGCGTCACTTGATCGAGCATTAAGTTGGAAACATTTTGTATGGGAAGAACCACGGAGAGTACATTCCTAGATTTGAGTTGTTTGGCAGATTGTAAAAAGCCTTCAATTTTTTCATTGATACCGCCCACAGGTTGTACTTCTCCAAACTGGTTGAGACTACCGGTCACGGCAAAGTCTTGCTTGACTGCGATTTGTGACATGGAGCTTACGACAGCGACGAGCTCAGCAATGGTAGCGCTATCTCCGTCCACGAGGCCGTAGGATTGCTCAAAACAGATCGATGCTGAGAGACTGAGATGATGCTTGTTGGCAAGCAATGCATTTAAGAAACCGGTTAGGATCATCAAGCCCTTATCATGGATATTGCCTGAAAGCTTGGTTGCCCGGTCGATATTCACCATACCATCATCGGAAACAGATGTGGTGCAAGTGATGCGCATGGGTTTGCCAAAAACGAAATCCCCCATTTCATATACGGTAAGTCCATTTACCTGACCGATGGTCGCCCCTTTGAAGGTCATTAAAATGTCTTTGCGCTCTACGGACTCCATCATATGTGCTTGGACGAGGTTGACACGGTTGTTCTGTTCTGCAAGTGCTTTGGCTACATGGCTGCGATTCACATACTTGGCTTTTGCCATACGTGCTACGTAGTCTGACTCAATCAGTAGGTCTTTAATCTCACTAAACTGTGTGGTGAGTGCCATTTGATCTTCAGCTGCACGCGAGGAATATTCAATAAGTGCGGCGAATCCACTTTTGTCAAAGTGGAGTAAATTCTCATTGTGGCATCGCGAGGCAACAAATGTAGCTACTTCTTTGATATTTTTGGCGTTGCGTGGCATTTTGTAGTCAAAGTCAGCTTTGATCTTAAAGAGCTTGTGAAACTCGTCATCCAGTTCGAGTAAGGTATGGTATATGTCATCGGTGCCTACCAGAATCACTTTGAGATCGAGGGGAACAGGAAGGGGACGTAGTCCTGAAGCTGGGAACATGGACATTTGTTCCCCCATATCTTCGATAAATCCTGATCTTGAGCGCAGCATCCGTTTAAGGGTTTCCCAGAACTGGGGGGTTTTGAAAATATCACCAGCTTCGAGCACGAGGAAACCGCCGTTGGCGCGGTGGATGGCGCCAGCTTTGATCATCGTGACATCCGTGTAGAAGACTCCGTGGTCAATGTTACGCTCTACTTTGCCAAAAAGGTTGTAGTATGTCGGATTTGTTTCAAATACAACAGGTGCACCTTCTTTTTTCTGGTGACCGACAAAAAGATTGACCCGAAATTTGCGTGTTGGGTCACGGCTATCTGAGTTCATCTGCAACATGTAGCTTGGTGTATCGTCTTCTCCGGAGGGCATCTCTGGTTCAATAAAGTCGTACATGTTGTCAGAGGCATAGTTTTGGATTTGGTCGCACCATTCAAGCACTTTGGGTATTTCTTTGAACTTTTTGCGAATGGGGTCGAGCAGTTTATTGATAATTTCAACGAGGATAGATTGTTGCAGTTCGACGACGAAATCTTTGGTGTCAATGTCAATCTGTCTGACTTTGCGGGCAAAGTCAAGAATTTTGGGTTCTATCTTGGAGCGTTCTTTTTCAATTTGAGTACGTTGTGCCTCCGGAAGCTTGCCATACTCTTTCTCGGTGACCGTACGACCGTCGACAATGGGGATGGTTTCGATGCCTATTTGACTTGACTTAATTTGAAAGTTGCACTTTCGTGCTAACTTTTCTAGTTTAGTGTAATGTTGGGCTTGGAGCTCATTGTTCTGTGACATTTTAGTATTGACACGGATCTCATATTCTTCACTTAAAAAAGCTTCGCGTAGCTGGTGGGTGAACCCGCGCAGGCCTGTATCCATGAGTTTTTTGAGTTCAGCCCCTTTGCCACAGGGTAGTTTGAGGGCGATGGGGTGGTCTTCATTGTCAAAATTGTGAATGTACACCCAGTCATGAGGGGTGGCAACTTTCTTGGATTCTTGTTCAAGGAAATTACGGATGACACTTGTTTTTCCTGTCCCTTGAAAGCCAGCAACGTAAACATTATAGCCAGGCTTTTTGATACCAAGGCCAGTGTGGATTGCTTTGACTGCTCGGTCTTGGGAAATGAAGTTATTTGAAAGTTTTAAAGTAGATGTATTTTGAAAGGGAATCTGCGAGTTTTTGCATTCCAAAAACACTTTGGAGAGGGGGAGTTCTTTAGGAAGTTTTTTGCTGGTACTCTTTCTGAGAGTACCTGTCACTTTTTTTTTTTTAACTTGTTTGCTCACGGTATACCTATCATGAAGTTCATAAACCATCGTTTAAGCAGATATGCTTGTTATATCTTAAATGCACTTTAGCATTGTTTGCTTAGAAAGCACTTAAACTTCTGTGTGGTTCAATATTTTGAAGGAACAAAGCACAGAGGAACACGTTCACAGCTTCTCCTATCGACAAGAACAAGATCGAGGTTCCTTGTTGCTTCGTATAAATCTTCTGAAAAAGCCGGCTTAGTCTGCATTTTTCACAGTGTAATGTCAAGTGCTGAGGTAGTTTAAGCTCCTGTGGGTGTCTGTGCACTTGGGATGACTAGTCATCTGCAGAGTAGAGTTGCTCGACCAGTCGTTTATATTCGCCCCATAATTCGAAGCGGGTGGCAGGTTCTTCGAGTTTGGTCAGAATACTTGCTAGAATGGGATGTCCTTGGGGGTGAGAAAAATCGTCGGAGAAAAACACCTCTCCATAGGCATCAATGAGGTCGAGTGCTTCTTCCATGCCGTAGCGGTTGTTCATCGACAGGCCAATTTCAGTACCCTTTTTAAGCCATCGGCCAATTTCTTGGATATTTTCGCCGGACTTGATTCCACAGCGGACAATTTCACTACACACATGAATGGCGATCTCGGGAGCCACATCTGCTTCGTGGTGACCGACGTAATAGCACAAAGAGCGCATTGCCTGATGCCACTGGCGGTCTATTTGCATAATATTGACTTTATCCATCAGTTTGTCGTAGGCGATGGTTGCATCCGCTCTGCGCTTTTCAATTTCTGCTTCCCGCTGAGCGATTTCAGGCTCTAGCCTTCTTTTGAGAAGTTTTTGCGCTTTGAGAGCATCTTCTCCCGAAATTGTGCTATTTACTTCGAGGTCTTGGCCCAACCCTTCGGAAAAGAACTGGACGAGGTGAGGAGTCGAAGCTCCTGTCGCGCTCGAAATTTCTTCGAGAGTCCAGCGGTCTTTTGCAGGCCAGATGGGAAGTACCTGGTCTAGTTTGTATACAAAATCGATTTTCAGCACAACCGACTCCTTTCGATCCATAGATCGAGGTGGGTGAGATGGATGCCGCGCACCAATATTTTTCTTGAATCCAAAAACACTGGAGAGCGCTTGATATATAAGTTTTTAGACTAGGTTACAGGCCACTTTGGGTGGCATCTATGCTAGTCGGACAAACAAACTATAAGAAAAGTATAAACGACGAATTTGCACATGAATAGATAATAAGAGAATTTTGCAGGCGTGAGAAAATCCAGATAACAAAACACCAGTCATAACCGTGAGTTACCTGTCTGATAAGCCAAGATAAATTTTGTGGTAGCTGGTGTGTAAAAAGCACGATGACCATAAGATACGTGTTGGGACGCACTTATGCCTTTGCTTGAGAGCCTGATGGCTCTCAAGGTACAAGCGGAAGGCAACGCCATAAGGAGGACCCCACCTTGCTTTTGAGGTGGGTTGCAGCCGCAGCCTTTTGGACTATGTTCTAAGGAGACGGCGTTTACGCATCATACGACGCTTTTTTCTGCCAACTTTACGTCTGCCTTTAGGGTGCTTTCTCTTATGGTTTGATCCGTGCAATGTTTTTCTCCAGTTATTTGAACGAAACGATCTTATCTAATCTCAAGGCAGCTATACTAGCAGGAAAGATCGTAGATAGCAAACATTTTTATCTAAGGGAACAATTTTATGTAGCCAAACTAAAGGTGACCAGGGAAAGGCCGATGGGCCTGTGAGCGAGCGGCAAATGGAGATCGGAGGGGGAGCTATTTTGACTCAAGAAGAAAAGCATGCAAGTGGACGAAGTTTGAGTGGTCTTTTAATTGACCCCTTCAAGCAAATAAAGTTTGGTGTTTATGTCATGTTGCTGTCTTTGACGTTCATTTGCTGTTCGGGATTGCTGTTTTGGTCAGCATTTATGGAGCAGTATGCACAACTAGCTGAAATCTTTGGAGTTGTGGATCAGGGAGCCTTGTGGGAACTGCAGTTCAATGATGTTTTTAAGACAAATGTCTATAAAATATTTGGTTTTTTTATACTTTTTCTTATGTTGACTTATGGGACGGTGTTTAAGCTTACCCATAGGTATTATGGGCCGCTTGTAGCGATCTATCGCTTCTTAGACCAGTTGCAACAAGGTAACTATACAGCACGTGTCACGATTCGTAAGGGAGACGAACTTGGAGAATTGGTTCAGCGTCTGAATCACCTCGCAGAGAAGCTTGAACATGCGAATTCAAGCAAATAGAGCTGTCGCCCTATCTACAGAGAACTACAGAGAAGATGGGCTTCTGGTCTCCTGCAGTATCTGTCAGGGATTGGGGCCTATGACTTTCCAAACTTGTACGGATCGAGCAGGTATCTGGATTTTGCCGGAGGCGGTATGTATGTTTGGCTGGGATGGGTTTAGTACGGGCTTTAGGTTTACAAGAGCCTCAACTTGAACTTCTGCGCTATGAAATTTGGGGTTGATGAGCACATACGATTTGCTGCCAGATAGAGATTGCCGTGAAAAGGCGACAATATGCCCGTTAAAGGGGAGAAAGCTAAGAGATTCTTTCCGTGTATCACGAAACTCGGGAGCTTGTTTGCGTAACTTTAGCAAGCGCTTGTAGGTGTTTAACATGGAGTCAGGGGTGTGAAGCTGGCTCTCCACGTCATAGGCTGTTTGTGTTTTTAAGTGCTGGTGCCACCAAGGTTGGTGATGTGGACGCCAGGGGACCCATTTGCCGTCGTCAACCCAGATGTGATGGCTTTGACTGAATCCAGCGTTGAGTCCAGTATTCCATAACATTGGCGCACGCTTAAAGATATCGTCATAAAAGTCGTGAGGTGACTCAAAGTTAGGCTGCGTCATACCGATTTCTTCGCCGTAGTAAAGGTAAGCGGGACCAGGTAAGGTGAGTAGCAGTGTTGCTGCAGCTTGCAGGCTAAATTTATCGTGCTTGAGCTGGTTGGCAATACGTATCTGATCGTGGTTGGCGAGAAAGAGGGAATAAAAATCGTAGCTGTCCTGTTTTTTGGAAGCGAAATTAGCTGCAATTGCGTTGCCCAGACCTTCTATTTTGGGAATCTTATCTAGGATACCTCCTTTATCTTGGATGATCCATTGAGAGGTGAGGCTGTAGACTAAAGCTGGCGCAAAGGTGAAGTCAAATCCGGCGTCAAAGCTGTCTTTATATTTGTCTAGGGTCTCATTGAGGTGCCATGCTTCGCCGACTAAATAAGCGTCAGGGTTGAGTGACTTGACGTAACTTTTAAATTCATTCCAGTATGCGATGGTACTCGGTGTATCTGCCTGTTGCAGCTGTCCATTGTGGATGGTTTCGTCGATATAGCGAACAGCGTCGAGACGAAAGCCGTCAAACCCTTTTTCGAGCCAGAATTTAGCTACTTTTTGAATGTCTTCGCGTACTTTTTGACGCTTAAAGTTTAAATCGGGTTGAGAGTGGCCAAATACTCCATAATAGTAAATAGGTCGTTGTTCATCGGGACCGGCGTCCGGGTACATGCGCTTGTGAGCTTGTAGCCTGACGTCACTGCGATGCCATACAGACTGCCAGTTCGTCTTGTGATCCCAGGGTTTTTTCCACGGGTGTTGAAGAATGGCCTCCTTGCTTTGCCAGACAAAGTAATCTTCATAGCCAGCCTCCATCTGTGCGGACTTTACAAAGTTAGGGTGTTTGTTAGAAATATGATTAATCACAAAATCGGCGATAACTTTGAGTCCTTTTTGATGCGCGAGCTGTAGAAAATCTTCGAGGTCTTGCATGGAGCCATAGTCACGGTCGACGCTGTAGTAGTCCTCGAAGTCATAGCCATGATAGGATGGCGCTTCGAAAATAGGTGTGAGCCATATAGCATCCACCCCCAAGTGCTTGACGTAGGCTAGTTTTTGAGTGAGTCCCTGAAGGTCGCCATTGCCATCGCCTGAAGTGTCTTGAAAGCTGCGTGGCCAGATTTGGTAGAACACAGCACTTTTCCACCAAGGAGTGGAAGCTGAAGGTAGCTGTGCGTGTAGTGAGCCACTTTGAGCGAGTACGCCCAGTACCCAGAACGTGACAGTGTGATAGATCTTGCGCATGTTATTCTCCTATGTTACATGTCCTTTGGTTACGTTGGCGAACAACATTCTAACGGATCGGCGAGCAAAATAATGGATAGCCTTATCCGCTAAGGGGATATGTCGCTGAGATGATGGCGTGTGCGGTTTTTGGTATTCGAGCCACGCTACTCTGAAAATTTAAAACAGGTAAATACCTGTTTACAAAAGCTATTATACCTAGCCTGTGCAATGAGTTGGATCTGTGTTATTTTCGTCAGCAGTATTAAGAGCGAAAAAAATTGTGGACTAAATGCATTTGGATGATTTTTCGCGGATTGGTGCGGTTTTGCTGTCTTTTGTTTAGCCTTTGTGAGTTTTGGTAAGAAAAATGAGTCATTTCTTTGGGCTAACTCGTGAGGATCTCGTGAGTTGGTTAGAACATATTGGAGTTTCTGGTGTCCATGCAAAGCGGATTTTTGCCCAAGTATACCGGGAAGCTTGTCTGGAGTGGCAAGAGGGTACCAACCTTCCCCTTAAACTGCGTCGGCACTGGACGGAGTCGTGGTGTAAGATTCCCTTGCAAGTATCGAGGGTGTTGACCTCGAATTATGATGGTTCGGTCAAGTTTGTCTTTGCATTGGAGGATGGTTACGAAATAGAGTCGGTACTGATGCCGGAGACGAGTCGGACGACCGTGTGTTTATCCACCCAAGTGGGCTGTCGGCAGGGTTGCCGCTTTTGTCACACGGGGCGCATGGGACTTTTGCGTCAGCTGACCACTGAGGAAATTGTGGGACAAGTGATGGCAATCGAAGCCTGGATGCGCCGCCATCCTGATTGGAATGACTCGCATCACCGGGGTTCTCGGGTTTCAAATGTGGTTTTTATGGGGATGGGGGAACCTCTCGATAACTTAGAGGCATTGATTCCTGCGCTTAAAATTATGTTAGATCCTTGGGGATTGGGCCTTGCTCCACGTCGTGTGACGGTGTCTACGGCCGGACATCTGGATGGTCTGCGGCAGCTCGTAGATTCGGGGGTGCACACTGCGATTGCTTTGAGTTTGCACAGTCCTTTTCGTCAGGAGCGTTCTCGCTTAATGCCGATTAATAAGCGTTTTGATCTGGATGATGTGCTTGATTTTTTAGATCAGGTGACCCGAGAGCAGAATCGCCATTGTTTGGTACAGTACACTCTTATTGGAGGGAAAAATGATACTTTAGACCATGCGCGCGCTCTTGGAGAATTGTTGCAGGGCCGCGCGGTTAAAGTAAACCTGATCCCCTTTAATCCTGTCGACAGTGTTGCTTTTGTTCCTCCAGAACCATTGATGGTTCAAAAGTTCCGTGATACTCTCTCTAACTATGGTTTGCGCATTATGGTGCGCTATAGCAAGGGACAGGACATTGCAGCTGCCTGTGGTCAGCTCATTCGCAAAAAGCAAACTCGAAAGTCGGTTTCCAAGGCTGCTGCAACTCAGGTCTCGTCTTATGTCTCTGGATAAGAGCTTTCGTTGTCTCAAACAAGGGTGTATGTTATGACAACCCCGGCAAAGACCGCGTCTCTTCCGCCAACGGATGCGATTCGGCCCCAAGTCATTGATGGTTTGTACCCGATCCTTCGGGGGATGCAGAATTACCATCGTTACAAAGTGTTTGGCTTAGAGAACTTTCCTAAACGTAGTCGTGTGGTTTTGGCCACCAATCATAGTTTAGTAACTTATGATATGGTGCTTCTCTATTTTGAGTTATGGCGTCAGCGTGGAAGAATTCCACGTTCTCTCACCGATCACTTATTCTTTAAGATTCCTTATCTAGGTGAGTTAATTGAAGAACTAGGTTCTATTGAAGGTACTGCAACAAACGCAAAAGAGTTATTGCAGCGTAATGAGATTGTGGCCGTTGCTCCGGGGGGGATGAAGGAGGCTTTGCGTCCGTCTTCGGAGAGATATCAAATCATATGGCAGAGGAGACGTGGCTTTGTGAGGCTGGCTGTGGAAACTCAGTCTCCGATTGTACTGGCATGTTGTCCTAAGGCTGATGATGTTTATGACGTATACTCTAGCCCTTTTACCCGTTGGGCTTATAAAAGCTTTCGTGTTCCGATCTTTTTTGCCCGTGGGTTAGGACTTTCTTTCTTTCCCCGTCCTGTTGAGCTGATTCACTATGTGGCCAAGCCCCTGTATCCACCACGCATTGCTCCTGGACACCCCGACTTTGAACAAGCTGTCGAGCGTTTTCATGAACGTGTTGTGAAGCGTATGGAAAAGTTGATGGGGGATGCTGTGACCACGCGTAACCCAGAGGATGTCCCTCTGCATCATTCGCGTCGTGATACACAAGATTGAGGATGTTGCTTCACTTGCGGTGGGGCATGACGTCCTTTGGTTTGGGACTGTGTAGGGCCGTTGTTAAAAAGTAGGTGCTCTCTTTATGGCTTGCAGGTCGAGATTTGAACCACCGTACGTGGAATTCCTGGACTGTCCACTTTGAGATCCACATAACGAAAAAATTTGCCGTCGTAGGCTTTGGCATGTGCAAGTGGTATTTGGAGGCGGCAGTCTTGTTTGCCTGAAGTACGGTTGCGTGCGCAGACATGAATCATGCCTTTGGTCATCCCGGGCAATGGGCGTGATTCGGGCTCTAGTACCCACTGGCACTGTTTTCGCCCTTCGGGGTCGCATGCGCACAATATGGCTGTACAGAGGAAAAAAAAGATAATGCGAGAGCTGCTACTCATGGCGTCCCTACTGTTGATGAGAGTGAATGCTTCTGCGTGCCCTTCCTAGACTAATACCTACACCTTCTGCTGCTAAGAGATAAGAGTCGTTGGGGCCAATTTTGCGTCGGGCGAACTTTTCGATCATGGAATAGGGAACTTGTGTGATTTTTCCTTCTTGTAAGACAACTACTTGTCCAAATTTTTTTTGTGCGACCAGGTCTACCGCATGAATACCGAAGCGAGTCGCCAGTAGCTTGTCCTCTGCAACAGGAGACCCTCCTCTTTGCAAATGCCCTAAGACGGTGACACGTGTTTCCATTCCAGTGGCTTCGTAGACCTTGTGTGCAACCATTTGGCCAATTCCACCTAAGTTCATTTTCCCGCCTACGTTACTTTTGTAGTGAGGCTCGCTACTTTTTTCGTAGGCCCCCTCAGAGACGACGACGAGAGAGTACTTGCGTCCTTGTTGTTTTCTTCTCTGGAGTTTATCAATCACTTCATCGTATGAGAAGGGTACTTCTGGAAGTAAGATAATATCAGCTCCCCCCGCAATCCCGCCATGCAGGGCGATGAATCCTGAATCTCGGCCCATAACTTCCAGGATCATCACGCGGTCATGGCTTTCTGCTGTAGATCTGAGTCGGTTGAGTGAATCAGCCACCAGAGAAACACAGGAAGCAAAACCAATGGTCTGATCTGTTTCGGGTAAGTCATTATCGATAGTTTTAGGGACCCCAATAACGGGTACTCCTTGGTCGACCAAGTATTGTGCCATGGTTTGGGTCCCTTCCCCTCCAATGACAATCAGAGCATCGAGGTTTAGGCTTTTGATACCTCCAATGACTCTTTTGGCACGTTCATGGCCTCCGGGGTCCGTAAAGAGTCCCCCACGATTGTACGTACCCAGTATGGTACCTCCGCGGTCCAAGATGTCGTGAACATGATCTTTGGATAATTCGATAGCTCGAATGGGACGAGACTCCAGTCCATTATAGCTGTCAAAAATGCCGTAGACCTGAAATCCGTAGCTTTCATTTCCATGTTGTGCGATGGCGCGTATCGCGGCGTTCAAGCCAGGGCAGTCGCCTCCGCCGGTACAGACGCCTATCTTCATCCTCACAGGCCCTCCTTGTGGTGATGTTTAAATTTATTGTCATAAAATGACTTGTTAGAGTCATCTGGTAGTCCAAAGGACCTTCGGACCGCCTTGAAATTGAGGCAAGTGCTGTGAGGTACGAGTTTGGATGAGGTCTTTGTGTAGAATTCCCGTCACTCTAGATGCATCTTTTTCCGACGAGTCCTTTCGGTTACTATATTGAATTCTTGCAATGTAGCAACAAAAACATGTTAAAAATTTAGAGATAATTCGCATCTCTCCTCAAGAGGCCTTTTTTTATGAAGAAATTGTAATAGAATGTTTGTTTCATTCTTTTTTAATGTTTAAGGCATTTAAAATGTTGTGGTATTTCTGCACGTCCGTTCCCACCTTCAAATCTTCTTTTTTGGGGTGCCTGACCTCGGCAGGGTGGTCAAACTCTATCCGTTGTTGGACTTGATAGGGATGTTTTGTGTCAGGTGTCGTGGGGACTTGTAAATGGGCAAAGGTATAGCGGAAATTGTCAAAAACTCCAGGGCGGTTATAAGGAGCCTGGGGAAGCTGTGTGATTGCCGTTTTGAATGTACTCATTTGAGCGCTTGAGAAAGGGTGTTTTTCCACTTCGAGCGGCTGTGCGGTGGAGTGGGGAGCAGGCCCGATGGGAAATTTGAGGTATATGTGGTGTCTGTCCTGTGTGGTGATAACTGCTTTTGCATGATTTCCGTATCCGTGAAACCCTCCCGAACTGGTTAGAAAATAAATATCCTTTGGTTGTATTTGCAAACGCTTTGTGTAGGCAAAAATCCATGCGTACCATTTTTGTTCGCTGGCCGAACTGGCGGTTACTTGGAGAGGGCTGAGCAGCAGTGAAAAAATAAGTATATCTCGGATAGAATACATAGGGTATACCCCTTGCTAGCATGGGTGGATTCCTCGTTTCACTCTGTCGCAAGGACTCTCCCGTGCTTGTCGTGAGTTTGATTGGGCGATATTAGCATTATTATATCGGACAATCTCTGGGGGCTAAAAGATCTACATGTTTTTAGCTCTATAATTTGCCACTTTTAATCAAGTTAGGATGAGTCACCATGTTTTCGGGACTATACTTTGATGTGGAGCATTTTTCGGGAGCAACTTCGATGCTTGATGATATCGTTATCCATTCCGTTGAGAGCCGTGATATTGACTATATCGCTGAGCTCATTCGTCGTAACATTATGCCTTTTACCTCGGGAGAGGTTTTTTCTGCTTCGGTCGCGCGTAGGAGCGCAAGCCTGCTAGAGGTTTACTCTCAGCCAGGAAGCCGGCTTTTTGTGGCGCGTTTGCAAAATAATATTGCAGGAGCGCCGATTGCATGTGCGGGAGTGGGCACGCTGCATGGCTTACCTCTGTCGGAAGGGATTGGTGAAATCAGAGATTTAGTCGTGGATGTTTCTTTTCGTGGTCGTGGGATTGGGCGGCGGCTGCTGCGTGCATGTCTTGAAGAAGCGCGTGTGCATAAATATCGCTCTCTGTATTTGGAAACGAGTACGCAGATGGATAAAGCGCGAAAACTTTTTTTGCGCTCGGGCTTCCGTCCTGTTACAGAGCAGCATACTCTGAGCCCTCTTCACAGTGAGAATACCCCTTGTTACTTCTTTATGGATAAGTTGGATGGAGCAAATCTGGAGATTGCTTTAAAAAAAGTTCCTCACTAGTCGTGCAGCTCAAAACATCCATTGGATTTGAAAGTGGAGTGAGGCAACTGTAATTTTCTCCCCATCATAGTATTGCAGAGTTTCTGCACTATTGTTGATTTGTTGGCTAATGCTGTAATGGGCAGCGGGCAGAAATAGCTGCTCATACATGAGCCCGACTCCAGAGTGTATATTTTGAGTTTGGTTAAAGTCAAAGGTGAAGCCGACTCCAACCATGGGGGTGGACATGCCCGATTTGACGTATTCTGCAGCTGCGCTACGTTGTTTGACTTTGGCAAGCGCATTTTTGACGGTCATCAGCCCATTGAGCCATATGGATGAGCTAATCCGACTGCCGTAATGTAGGTGAAGGCCACTCACATTGGAGAGGTCTAAGCTGCTTGAAGCTGTTTTTAGGCTTTTTTGCCCGTAAACGTAAAGCCCTCCTCCTGCGCGTGTCCATGGGGTTGTCTTGTAAGAGGTCTTGAATCCAAGAAGGTAGCCACTTGCAGTGGAAGGGCCTTCTCCGGAGCGGTAGGCGAGCCCTGAAAAGAATTCCATCAGTGCAGACACGTTGGTTTGATTACCATCCTGCCCAGGTATGCTTGCACCCGGAGGGTAATAAGATGCTGGATTCGTAGCTTCCTTGCTGTGAGCAGCTGAGGAGAATATCAGGCTGCTAAGTAGTGCGCCAACTGTGAGGCGAGAGAACAAGGATGGGGAGGTGCGATGAGCGTAAGTCATTTTTTTTCCTAACTTCAAATCGGATGAGTTGTCCTTTATGCTTTCTTCGTGGCAACACTACAGGTAGAGAGAGCTACTGCAATTAGATCAGGTTGTGGGTAGGGTGGTCAAGGCCTTGAGGGTGACTCCTATTTGCGGAAAGGCGGACATGCGTGTGCGATATGGTTGTTTAGTGGCATATGTGGCTGCAGAGGTGCTTGTTTGGGGACTGGGGAGCGCCTTGTTAGCGGCTCCTCTTTCTTTGGAATGGAGTCACGAGCGTGGCCGAACTGCCCATGCGGAGATAAAGCAGCTCTCTGTGTGGGACGGGAAGCAAGCACGGTTGGTATGGGGTCAACGAGCCCAAACGGCTCCTGTGTTTCTTGAGGCTGGGTTGCGGCATCAAAGTGCGCAGCCCTCCGATGCTTTGGCGTGGTCAGCTGTGTTGGAGTGGAATTGGGCCCAGCCTGATTTTGTGCAGAGGGTGCCATGGCAACTTGCTCAGGGCTTTGCCTTAGGGCTAAGAGTGGAGCGTTATGAGAATACATTACTGTTGTGGAAACCTGGCATATGGATTGATTTCGCTCTTGCTAAACCTGGCGCAGCGATACGTAGTGGTATCTTTATGGTGCAAACTCAAAATCAATCTGGTGTTGCCTGGCACCTGGATTGGTCGACTCCCTTTTGGAAGGAGTGGCTAAGGGTTGCTGGATATTTGCATGTGCACCAGCCTGTCTCTACAGGGGCAGCTTTTTCTTCGGGTCACTCTTTGCAGGTCCGTTTTCAGGAAGAGCTGCAAGTGATGCACCATAATTGGTGGATGGGCTTTTTTCATCGAGTATGGTTGGCAAAACACGGTGTTGCAGGGGTCGATGAAAAAGTTTCTGGGATTAGAGTATCTTATCATTTCTAATACTTTGCCTAAGCATGGCATAGTATTCTTTGCACTCTTAGGTTGTCTGTGGGTGCCGATAGAACTGTGCTGGTAAGTTTTTGTGTCTTGTGTTTTACGGCCTCCGGTGGCCCTTTTATGAGTTCATAACGTTGGTTGTGCAGTCCTACCGCTTGGAAAAGCAAGCAGAACAATATCGTCAGATTTTGGGGGGAGCGACCGGGCTTCTATCTGTGTTCTTACAAGTGGAGTTAAATGTTGTTTATGATTTTTTGATGCGCATGACAGGTGATTTTGATATATCGTTGCAGGTTGTGCGTGAAAAGTATCTTTTTTATAGGCGGTTAGAGCGTCTTCCTCGAAGCTATGAAGTTTTTAGACAAGAAATGTACTGTCAGGTGCGAGAAATGGCTCGGGCAGCTTTTTATAAGGATACGTCTCGGGTGCTTCCTGGCAAAGGAGATTGCTGTGATGTTATGACCGGGCAGCAGATGGAACAGGCTGCGGTACATGCGACTTTCCTTGTGGGAAAGTTGGGGTTAAGGCCTCGGGAGGTTATGGTGCTTGCGGTGCGGGTCAAGTTTGGAGTGGACTGCATTTCAAAAATTATTCAGCACCCTACACATGAGGTAGAAAGGTTGTATCAACAGGCTGTTAGGCAGTTGCAAGCTCACCCGTTAGCTTTGGACCCTGTGGGTCTGGTAGCCCGTGCAGCACCTTATCAGCCCTATTCGGATGAGAGTTTGATGCCTACTCATATTCGCCGGGTGTTGAGTGGGGTGGATGAACATGAGAAATTACCTTTGATTTTTAAAATAATAATAGGTATATTCGCATTTATGACCTTGTGGCTTCTGTGTGTGCCGCACCATCCTTGGTCCAAGTTCTTGATAGTGAAAATAAAGTGGTTAGGGCAGAGTTTAGTACAAATGGTTCAATGATGAGGATAAATTAAGTTAATTGTTCAAATAGGCGTAAAATACGTGGCGAATATCTTGAGAAAACCATAAAACTGTGTTAGAGTAGCTGAATAGGTGCTACTGCAAGGATGGTAGCACCATTTCGAAATTCTTGGAGTTTTTGTTATGTCGAAGAAATTATTTGTAGGTGGCCTCAGCTGGAATACAGACGATGCCTTGTTGAGGGAAACATTTGAACGATTCGGCGCAGTTTCTGATGCTCGCGTTGTTTTTGATCGTGAGACCGGTCGTTCACGTGGCTTCGGGTTTGTTACCTTTGATGAAGAAGAAGCAGCTAAGAGTGCCATTACTGCAATGGACGGTCAAAATCTTGATGGCCGTAATATTCGTGTGAATGAGGCACAAGAGCGCCCACCACGTTCTTTCAATACTCCGCGCAACTACTAAATTTTAAAAAGTGGTCCCGAGTAGCCAGAAAGCCTAGTCAACTTTGTTGGCTAGGCTTTCTGGCTTTGTTGCCTTCTGGCTGTTACGAAAATCTGTTTCTGCTTTCATAAAAGCGTCCGCAAACATGGCTACGTAAGATGCAAATAGCGCGGTTCCAATGAGCATTAAGCTAATGCCGACAATGCGTCCTAAAGTTGTGAGCGGGGTAATATCGCCGTATCCAACGGTTGTCACTGTAGCAAATGCCCACCACAAGCAGTCCATATACTCGTCGACGAGGGGGTTTGCTTCTGCTTCGACGTAATAGAAAATACCTGCAAAGGTAAAAACAGTTAAGTTGCCCACGGTGGATAGTGTCCAAAAAGGTGTGCTGGTAATCAGCTTGAGGGTAGAGCGTAGAAAAAAATAATAGCTCTTAGGAATTTTGCGCACTCTGTGGTTTAACCTAGCACGTGTTTGTCCTTTGTGGTGATGGTTAGAGTTGATCGGCATGAAACCACTCGACGAGTTTGTTATTGAGTGACTCTTCGGTGAGGGTCTCTCCGTTAAGGAACATGCTGAAAATATGACGTGGGTGGATAAGCCCGATCACATCGTCACGGCGAGGGTTTTTGATAGACTCATAGCAGACGAGGAAATGACGATGCCCGTGATTGAAGTGTAATTCTCTGAGGTCTTCTAACAAGTGATAGCGGCGTACGCAATGTACAGGCTTTGACATAATCGTATTTACTTTGTATAACAGTCGATCTTTGAGGTCTAGCCCAGCGATTTTGCGCATGATATCGCGCTCTGTCACGATACCTTGAACGTATTCGGTGCTCTCATCGACAATGACTGCGCAGCTGGTGTTACGTTTGACCATATGCACTAAGCATGTTTCGATCGTGTTACTCGAACGTACAAAAAGTGAGCTATTCTTAGGCGTGGTAGACAATATTCTTTCCTTGGTGTTTGTCTATGTTTCCCATGTCAAGATAACTTTGAGAGCCTTGCCTTGTTCCAAAAGAGAGATTCCTTGTTCGAAGTTTTTGGCGGCTAGTTCGTGAGTGATGAGTGATGAAATATCCAGCCCTCCTTCTAGCATAGCAATCATTTTATACCATGTCTCAAATATTTCTCGGCCATAAATGCCGCGTAGTGAGATGCTTTTGAACACAATCTCGTTTAAGTTAAGCTGAATTTTACCACTTGCGACCCCGAGCAATGCGATGGAACTGCCATGGTGCATGTGCTGGAGCATCACTTCGATTGCTTGTGAGTTGCCAGACATTTCAAAGCCCACATCAAATCCAGATTGGATGCCTAACTCTTTCATCTTTGCTTGAATGGTGACAGAGTCCGAGTGTACTGCATGTGGGATTCCCAGCTGATGTGCGAGTTTGAGTCTCTCTGCTTGGATGTCGGTAATCACGACGTGGCGTGCACCTGTATGCTGTGCCACAAGTCCTGCCATGATTCCAATCGGTCCAGCCCCTGTAATGAGGATATCTTCACCGATAACAGGAAATGCAAGAGCTGTATGGACAGCATTTCCGAAAGGGTCAAGCATCGCAGCGATATTATTTGGAATGGCTGGCGGGATGCGGTACAAGTTCGTGGCGGGAATGCACATGAATTCTGCAAAGGCTCCATTGGTGTGGATACCAATCCCTTGTGTGCGAATACAAAGGTGTCGTTTTCCGGCTCTGCAATTACGGCACTTTTCACACACAAGGTGACCTTCTCCGGAAACGCGTTCACCGACTTGCCAACCTTTCACTCCTGGCCCCAGCTTAGCGATCTGGCCGACAAACTCGTGTCCTACAGTGACAGGTGGGCTTAAAGTATTTTGAGCCCATTCGTTCCATTGATAGATGTGCAGGTCAGATCCGCAGATAGCTGTGTGCGTGATTTTCACCTGTACTTCCCCTGCTTTTGGCTCGGGTATGGGGGCATTCTCTACAAACGTCAGTCCGCGCGATGGGTGTTGCTTAACAATCGCTTTCATGTGGCAGCTCCTTCTACGTACGCGTAGAACTTGTGTATTAGGGTATTAATGTATGTTTACGGGCCACCTCAATGAGGGTGTCGAGTGCGGTGGAGAGGTCTTCCATGGAGAGCCCTTCACTGATTTGTAGACGAACGCGAGCTTTGTGCAGTGGGACCACAGGGTAAGAAAAGCTAATGGCAAGTATACCTGCACTTATGAGGTCTTTTGCAAATGCTTCTGCCGGGATGGCATCGCCGATCATGATTGGGATAATGGGGTGTTCTGGGTGTCCCAAGATGTGAAAACGAGCAGCAAGGAGTCTTTGGCGTGCTTCACGGACTTTGTGCTGTAAAGATTGACGCATGGCGTCCCCGTCTTGCACGATTTTAAGGATGTGTAGGGAAGTCTTGGTGATGACCGGAGCCAGGGAGTTGGAGAATAGGTAGGGTCGGGCGCGTTGGCGTAGCCAAGAGATGATGCTCGCTTTTCCTGAAATATAACCGCCACTGGCTCCCCCGAGAGCCTTGCCGAGGGTCCCTGATAGGATATGTACTCGGTCTTCTACTTCAAACATTTCTGGGGTTCCACGTCCTTTAGGGCCCATGAAGCCGGTGGCGTGAGAGTCGTCTACCATCACGAGAGCGTTGTATTTTTCTGCGAGTGCACATATTTCTGGGAGTTTGGCGAGAGTTCCGTCCATCGAAAAAACACCGTCTGTTACGATAAGGCGGTGGGTGCAAGACTCAGCTTGTTTAAGGCACTCTTCGAGATGCCCCATGTCGCCGTGTCGATACCGCTTGCGTGTGGCTTTGCAAAGTCGGATTCCGTCAATGATGCTAGCGTGATTCAGTTCGTCGCTGAGAACACAGTCGTCCGCTGTCAAAATCGCTTCAAAGATAGCTGCGTTTGCATCGAAGCAACTTGAAAAAAGAATCGTGTCATCGCGTCTCAGGAAGTTACTGAGTGCGTCTTCGAGTTGTTTGTGAATGTTCTGAGTTCCACATATAAACCTGACAGATGCCATTCCATACCCATGGCTGTCCAGGGCCTCATGTGCAGAGATGAGTACACGTGGGTCTGCGGCAAGTCCAAGGTAGTTATTTGAACACATATTGATAAGGGGCTTTTCGTGGATGGTGACGGTGCCTTGCTGGGGGCCGTCTATGGGGTATTCTATCTTGTGCAATCCTTGAGAGTTGATTTCTTGTAGCCTGTTGTCTAGCTCTGTTAACAGCTGGTAGCTCATGAAGTGACCTCGCTGGAGTATAGTGGATTCCAAGGTGTCTGAGGTAGAGAGCGCTTGGATGACAAGCTGAGTCTAAGTCATGCCACTATCTCTTTTCAACGAGGAATTCTATTTCTGTGTGTCTTGCTTGTAAGCTAGAGTGTTGGGGCTAGGCTTGGTATTGAAATTGTTTGAGAGTGTGTGCAGGGTTGTGGAATCTTGTTCGGGGATGTTTCCCCAGTCGGGGATAAAAGTAGTTGAGGTACCATTCTACTTTTTGATTTCAAGCGCTGCTTCTTTGAGAGTATTGGCAGGTTTGAATACAGGAACATACTTTTCGGGAACTTGGATTTCCGCTCCTGTTTGTGGGTTACGTGCTGTACGAGCTTTACGCAGTGCAGCTGTAAAGGTGCCAAGACCGGTGAGTTTTACACCGTCTTCTAGGTTTTCTTGGATTACCTCGGTAAGGACGTCAAGGAAGTTGTTCGCTTCAGCTTTGGAAGTGTTGAGACGTTTGGAAAGGTTGTCTACAAGGTCAGATTTGTTCATCATTTTTTTGGTTCCTTCACCATAGGGTTAAACAAACATGCATTTGGCAAAAACAGCTCTGTATTGCCCACACATGTTCTAACGTAAATTGTGGCTGAACACTCTGATTGGTCAGGACCGTTGTGATTTTTTGTCCTGCCGACTTTAAGCGTTTAGAGAAAACATGAGCCTCTAGCCTATCC
>JAPPOJ010000046.1 GCA_028817975.1 Zetaproteobacteria bacterium
TAAGGTGAATAGGGACCGTTGAACTTAGAACAGGAGAGCCGATGTAGGAAAAACGATTCGGGTCTTCTATTTCGAGGTGGTCGTCCGTAATGACCTCTGGGCTTTTGAGGTGGTTGCTAGGGATGGTTGGAATGGCAACGTTGCTGATGACATCGCTTGCGGTAACTTCCTGTTCGGCAATCAGTGGTACGACTTCATTGTCAGAAACAATCTCTACGAAGGGTGGGTCCTCGTCATTGCCGGGGTAGAAGCGGATTCGCATACCTGGATAGATGAAATGCGGATTTTTGACGTATTTGTTGAGTGCCCATAGCTTGGGCCAGTAGCTGCCATCTCCAATAAGCTCTCTGCCGATATCAAACAAGGTATCACCGTACTGTACGACGTACTCTGTTGGTGCTTCTTCAGGAGCTAGGATTTTGCGCGCTCCTCTTAGAGGAGGAGTGCCGCTCCATTCGTTTGCTAGGGCTATTGGTTTTCCCGCAATAGGGGTTGAGAGTTCTGGAACATAGCTTGGGGGTGGCTTTGGTTTCTCTATGTTTTGGCTTTCATAGGGCCTCTCAGTGATCGTTGTTTGTTGTTGGTTCTGATATTGCTGTTGGTTCTGATATTGCTGTTGGTTCTGATATTGCTGTTGGTTCTGATACTGCTGTTGATTTTGACTATTGAGAAAGTAGTTGTTCTCGGCCAGTTCTTGTGTGGTGTCGTCAGCAGTCTCTTCTTGGGATAAGAGCCGGTTTTCAGAGGTTTGTGGTCTGAGATTTGTGTGTTGCTCTAAAGGTGTAGTTACAGGATTCTCTATAACGGCTTCGTCATATTGAGGGGAGGAGATGCAACCACAAATTGTGATGAGGATCGAGGTGTAGCTGCAGTATCTCAAGTGAGTGTTGTACTGTTTCATTGGATTGTGGTCCTGGAGTTTATGATCGAGTTTATACGTACCACAAGTTCTGTAGCACGTTGGGCAAGTTGATCTTGGTGGTTTAACTCGACGATTTGCTTGAGCTTGCGTAGTGCTTGTTGATGACGGTTGAGATGATGGAGGCACTCGGCTTCTAAAAAGAGCACTTTTCTATAGAGTACATGGCTATTGGCTTGTTCAGTTCGAAAGGCATGAAAGGAGTCGAGGGACTTTTGGTATGCACGAAGTCCTAGGTACGCTTTTCCTTGCCAGAAGTATATTTCACTTGGGAGTGAAGAAAGTTGCGATTTTTTTTGTTCCACTTGGTAGAGTATTTTAGAAAACTGGTGTTGAGTATCTAATTTTTGCATCGTCTGAATCCAGTTTTGTAGATCTCTAGCTGTGAGTTGTACTCGCTGAGTTGCATAAGGCTGACTTAGACTGGCTTTTTCATTTTGGTATAGTGCAGTACTTTTACGCATCTCATTGGCTTGTTGCCATTTCTGTGGTGCAGGTAGCCGGAGGCTGATCAAGTCTTCCATGACTGTAATACGTTGCTCGTTTTCATTTAATTTTTCCTGGATTTCGAGCATTTGATTGTGCAGCCGGGCTATGAGTTTACCTTCTTTTTTGGGGGGAGTCGGTTCTGGGTGTTTCTCAGTCTTGGCCTCAGCAGAAGAGAATAAGGAAGGCAAGAAGCTGTCACTTGTCTGCTCAGTTCCTTTTATCTCGGGAGTAGATTTCTGTTCGTCATGGAGATCCAAGCTTTCCTGTAGAGAAGAGCAGCCATTTAGTAGCCACAGGATGGTAAAGGTGAGGGGTGGGTATAGGTGTGGATATTTCACAGTTAAATGGACTCCATCTCTTGAACTTGTTGTACATAACGACGAATACCTATGATCAGTGGCTCATCGGGGTTCTCGAAAGAGCAGCCTACAGAAAATATTTTGACCCTTTTACGTGAGCTTTTTTTTGACAGTGGGTTGCTGGGAGCAGCTTTTATCCAACAGTATTTAAGATCTACGTTATATGCACTTTGCATGGGAAGTTGTAGGATGACATTTTCAACCACTTGATCTCTGGTTACATTTTTAAGGAAGCCTGGAAAAAAAGATTCAAGGCATATTCCTCCGAGGCTGATGTCGGAAGATCCAATAAACTTGGCAAGGTGCGCCATGTGTGGAAGAGTGGGAGGGTTCAAGAGGTTGTGCGAAATTGCGTTAAAGTGAGGTATCGAAACAAAAACAGGGTAGTGTTTGTTAACCTGGTGTCGAATCATGTTTCTACGTTCAAAGCTATATATTTCATTGGGGACTGTGAGGAGAAGAGATCTTTCTGCAGTGTTCTTCTTTAGGATTTCGACTGCACACACGAGCTTAAGGGATGCCACTGTGAATTCCAGTTTGATCTGTGTTTTACCTTGAAGATATTGTAAACCACGCTCGGAAAGGCGACAGACATGCATGTATGTTTTCGGACTGTCGTTGTGTGTTTGCATCATGTCACCCAGCCCTTTACATTCACCGCGAACGGCTGTTTTAGGATTGCTAAGGTCACGCATAAGTATTGGAATGTGAGTCGAACTTGCCTTTTCCAATATCCGACGGATGCGGGCAGGATCAGAGATGCGGATAACATTTTGTTTCTCACCCATGGACGACACAGCTTGCTGAGAAAAATGTTGGCGTTTAAAGGGTGTGGCGAGATTCCTATAACGGTTTGGGATGCCTCCCCCACTCTAGTCTAGCAATTTTGTGGAGGATCTATAGGTACGAAAATTTAGGGTAAGGATTGCACACTACTGTGCATGAAGCACATTTTGTCGTTGAGGTTTGGAGTCGAGATTATGTTGGCTTTTTGCTGCCAGTTGGCCGCAAGCTGCACTGACGCCCAAGCCTTTGCTGTAGCGAATAGGTGCTGGGTATCCACGCGTCGAGAGATATTTTTGAAAAGACTCCATGCGCTTTATTTGAGGACGCAGAAAGGGCGAGCCTGGGTGTGTATTGAAGGGGATAAGGTTAATTTTAGCCCTCAACCCATGTAGGTATTTGACGAGCTGTTTGGCTTCTTTTAGGGAGTCATTTTGTTCTTCGAGTAGAATGTACTCGATTGTGATGACTTGCCCCGTTTGTGCTTGATATTCACATAGTGCCTGTTTTAGGGTAGCTAATGGGTACTTGCGGTTAATAGGCATGAGTTTACTACGCAACTCGTCTGTAGGTGCATGTAATGAGATAGCCAGGGCGCATTTGTTTTCGACGCCCAGTTGTTTGATTTGAGGCACGAGACCTGAAGTTGATACTGTAACCCGGCGTTGGGAGAGGCCATAACCATCTGCAGAAGTGAGTAGCTTGACAGCTTTGCTCACTGCAGTGAAGTTGTCGAGAGGCTCCCCCATGCCCATAAAAACAATATGGCTGATGCGGCGCCCCTCTGAACGCACAATATCTTCTGCGATGCGGTATTGTCCGATGATCTCTGCTGTATTTAAATTGCGGAAAAACCCTAACTTCCCGGTCTGGCAAAATGTACACGCGAGTTTACACCCCACTTGGCTTGAAACACATAAGCTCGTGCGGTTTTCATAGCGGAGAATGACAGCTTCATATGTTTGTAGACGCTCGCCTGAGCGTAGCAGCAGCTTACTCGCGCCGTCTTCGCTATCTAGGCGTGAGATGACCTTGGGTTTCTCCCAGGAGAAATCTTGAATGAGGCTGCTTTTGATAGCCCCAGGTAAATTTGACGCTTCGGTGGGGGTGGATATCTTCTTGTCAAAGATCCACTCGCAAATTTGGTTGGCTCGAAACTTGGGGAGTCCTTTGGCTTGGGAGTGCTGTAGCCAATCCTCTTTAGAAAGTTCCATCGCGTTGGGTAGGGTTGTGGACATAAAATCGGTCCTGTGTTTGCTGGGTCGTTTCACACGCTTACTTGGTCTTACGCCTTATTTGCGCAAAATGGATCCGAATGATCCCAGTTTTTGGGTGGGATGTCAACCTTGTCGAAAAAATATAATCATATCAAAATGTTGGTTTTTGTTTAAGCCAGGATTTCCCTATTATTTTGCTTTGAAATAAGATGTAGTGGAATGTTGTGTTGACAGGGTCTTCTTGCTGAGGATGAGTAGAGCTGTACAAAAGCAAAGTGCTGCAAAAAGGCTGGGCATATAACTTGCCTGCCCAGCAGCGAGGCCTGCAATCAGGGGGCTGATGACTTTTGCAAAAGCTTGACAGGATTGAAAAACTCCGGACTTAACCTCATCTTGGAGGGAAGAGTATTCCATCCATTGAGAGTAAATGTTCGGCATCATGGTCGAGTAAGCCCAGCCGATGATAAAAACGACCCCGGCAAGTATGGCGGTGTTTGTGGTGAATACCATTGCAAGTACGCAAAAAATCATAGTTGCTAGGGAAAGCGAAAGTGCGCTTTGGTACCATAATTGTCCATGTGGGGTCATCACAACACGGACTCCTTGCCAGAATGTGCAGCTGAAGCCTAAAAAAGAGAGCCCAATGATAGAGTCTTCGGGGTCAATATAAGCGTTTTCAATAAGTACGACTTGAAAAAATTTTAGAAAAGTGTACCAGCCACAAAAGCAGCAAAATTCAACACTTAAGTGTCGGTTGAAGTATTGCCAGCTTGTGCGCCTAGTGCTAGGGATATGTTTAGGAGAAGGTTTCGCCGTTTGGTCGAGTTGTCTAGGGAGATAATATGCACATATATGAGCATTTAAGAGTGAGCTTAAGCTGCAGAAAAGATAAATAAATATGGGTGCTTGAGTGTTTGGGTATTTATATAAGAGGAGTCGAGTAATACATGGTGCGATGAGAAAAGCGAAGCCGATCACAGATCCCACGGAGCTGTAATGATGGGCAGACTCTTCTTTGGATGTTACTTCGGTCGCAAGACATGCATGGCTCAATACTGCATTTGCACTTGTCATGCCTGCTAAGCCTGTGGCTACAAACAGTAGCCAGACCCAGCTGTACCACACAGCTACGGCGCTGATAAAGTATGTGAAGCAAGAAAATATGTTAACCAGTATGAGTGCTTTTCTTTTACCGAAAAAGAGGCTGAAGTGTCCCCAGAGAGGTAGAAACAGGACTTGCAGGCTGGCAAATAGTGAGAAAAGGGCGCCTAATAGAAAGTGTTTTGAAATAACAACTTGTTGTGTGATGGAATAAGGGGTGTCGAGTATTAAGAGTGCAAAAAAAGGACTAATGGCGGCATAAGAAAAGATATCTACGAAGGTGAGTGTCAGTATTGTGGCTCTGAGGCTGCGAGTAGATTGTTTATGCGAGAGATGTTTTCTAAACTGCACGGTTTTTCCTGTGGCTCTGCGGAATTGGCTTGTATGATCTCTGTACCAAAATGGTCCAAACGGGCGGACCTTTTCTTATATCTGAGCTTGGTTAAATTTTCAACACTTTCGCCTATAGGCCTGCACAAAACGGTGGTGGATTTTAATTTGAGGTTGACTATACGCTTACAAAGGGGTATATTGTCGTACCACAGTGAATGTAAGGCCTCCGTGAAGTAACTTCGCTGAGATTTCAGAGTAAAGATCTTATTAAGGCTTGCCTACGGCTTTAATTTGTATCCAAAGGAATAATTTATGGCGCTTAGTAAAGAAACTAAAGCACGTATCATCGAAAAGTTTAAAAAACATGATAAAGATACAGCTTCTCCGGCTGTACAAATCGCAATGATGAGTGAGCGTTTGACGACTCTGAATGAGCACTTCAAAGCAAATAAAAAAGATCACCATTCTCGTCGTGGGTTGATGCAAATTGTTGGGCGTCGTCGCCGCCTTCTTAAGTACTTACATCGTAAGGACCCAGCCCAATATCGAGAGCTGATCACTGTGCTTGGAATTCGCCGTTAAAAGCACGTAGTCGCCTTTTGTCTTTTAAAGTACTTGTATTCAAGTGCTTTTTTTCTATCCGCAAGCCATCGCTGTTCGCTGCAATGGCCGTTATAATGGGGGTGGTGAGGCTGAATGTTAGTTTCAGAGAAAGCGTAGATTTGAGCGCTTTTGCCCTTAAAGCCAGTACAAGCCAGGCACTGTCATCTTGTTTGATTCAGCAATGTTGAAGTGCCCATCTATAATGGAAATGGTAATCTGTTGTAGCGACTGTCCTTTCCTCCAAATGGAGAATTCGCCTTGGTACGCGATCTCCATGGAGTGTTCAGCTTGATTTTTCTTCGCTATTTGCATCACTAAGGAATAACACATGTCTTATGTTAGAGAAGTAGAGGTTGGAAACCGTAAAATTCGGTTTGAATTCAACAAATTTGCGAAACAAGCCAATGGTTCTGTTATGGTCACAAGTGGGGGAACTCAAGTGTTAGTGACCGTCTGTGCCGCGAAGCAGGCCGATCCTAAAACAGATTTTTTTCCTTTAGGTGTAGACTATATTGAAAAGTCTTATGCCGTAGGTAGGGTGCCTTCTGGCTTTGTGAAGCGTGAAGGTAAGCCAAGTGACGCGGCGACTCTTATGGCGCGCGTGATTGATCGCCCCTTGAGGCCTTGTTTTCCTAAAGGTTTTCGTAATGAAACAGTGATTACGGCGACGGTGATGTCTTATGAGCACGGCTTCAGCCCGGTTCCCCTCGCCCTGGTCGGTGCTTCGGCTGCACTTATGGTGAGTGATATTCCTTTTGATGGCCCGGTGGCGGCGCTACGACTGGGTCTTGAAGATGGTCAATATATTATTGATCCTTTGGAAGGAACAGAAGAGAATTCTGATTTGGATCTCAATATTGCGTGTAAGCAAGATGCTGTCTTGATGGTTGAAGCGGGAGCACGCTTTTTAAGTGAAGAAAAGATGCTTGAGGCTATTGAGTTTGCCCATGAGTCCATGCGGCCTCTCTTCGAAATGCAGCTACGTGCGCGTGAAGAGATCGGTAAGCCTAAATGGGAGGTTACTGTCGAGGCGGAAGACCAATCTGCGCTCAAAACCTTTCAAGAGCTAGCGGTCCCAGCGATTGTTCAAGCTTTTACGGTGCAGGGCAAGCATGAGCGTAGTGAAGCTTTGTTGGCAGCGAAGAAAGCAGTAATTGACAAGATTATGGAAGAAAAGCTTGTTGATGAGAGTGCTGATTTGTCGCGGTTGTGGGAGAAAGAGCTTGCTGCAACAATGCGTAATAAGATTCTACTAGAGTCGGAGCGAATTGATGGGCGTAAGCTTGATGAAGTACGGCCGATTTCTTGTGAGGTAGGTACCTTAATTAAATCCCATGGGTCTTCCTTGTTTACTCGCGGGGAGACACAAGCTCTTGTGTCTGTGACCCTCGCGAGTGAAGACGATCAGCAACGTAGTGAGTCTTTGTGGAACAATGATGAGAAGCAAAGGTTTATGTTGCATTATAATTTCCCTCCTTTTTCTGTGGGGGAAGCCCGTATGCAGCGCTCTCCTGGGCGTCGTGAAATAGGTCACGGCAGTTTGGCGAAGAGGGCGCTGACCCCTGTCATTCCTGACTCAGGCGACTTCGGATATACAATTCGTGTTGTTTCCGAGACTTTAGAGTCCAATGGTAGTTCTTCTATGGCTGCGGTTTGTGGTGGAACAATGGCGTTAATGCATGCAGGAGTGCCGATCCAGGCTCCTGTTGCAGGCATTGCGATGGGCCTGATTCATGATGGTGAACGTAGTGCAGTACTTTCAGATATTCTGGGGACGGAAGATCATTTGGGAGACATGGATTTTAAAGTTTGTGGCACTAAAGATGCCATTACGGCCTTGCAGATGGATATTAAGATTGGTGGACTGAGTAAAGAACTATTAGCCAAAGCTTTGGAACAAGCTCGCGAAGGCCGTTTGCATATTTTGCAGCACCTTACAGATACGATTGCAGAACCATCTGCGGAACTTGCAGAGAATGCTCCGCGCATGTTTAAAATTAAAATTGCCGCGGATAAAATCCGTGATCTGATTGGTCCGGGAGGTAAAAATATTAAACGCATTACCTCTGAGTCTAAAGTGAAAATGGACATTGACGAAGGGGGAATGATTAAGATAGCTGCCCCTGATGCTCATTCTGCGCAGATGGCTCAATCAATGGTGCGCTCTTTAATTTCCGAACCAGAGGTCGGCGATATTTTCCTCGGGAAAGTGGTGCGTATTACCGACTTTGGTGCGTTTGTTGAACTTAAACCTGGTATGGATGGGCTATGCCATGTAACTCAATTAGCTGCCGAGAGGATTGCGCATGCTAGTGATGTTGCAAAAGTCGGTGATGAAATGTTGGTTAAGGTTGTCGATATCGATCGCCAAGGCCGTGTGAAACTAAGCCGCAAAGATGCTCTTGGTCAACAACCATCGGTGCATGTCTAAATAGCTTGTGCTTACTTAGCAATACGTTCTTATTGAGTAACCAAAGAGGAATTTTGATGATTTACTTGCGTTATGCTTCAGATAATCTTGCGCCAAGTTATGCCACCTTAGGAAGCAGTGCCGCAGACCTTTGTGCTCGAGAAGCTGTTGCATTGCCTGCGCACGGGCATGCTAAGGTTCCTACGGGAGTTTGGATTGAGCGTGTTGACTGGGAGTGCGTTCCTGAGGGGCTTATTCCGGAGTTGCAAGTGCGTGCACGTTCTGGATTGGCAGCTAAAAAGCAGGTTATGTTGACCAACGGTGTGGGAACCATTGATGCGGATTATCCTGGTGAAATCTGTGTTTTATTGACGAACCTTGGTTCAGAGCCTTTACACATAGAGCCGGGGATGAGGATTGCGCAGCTGCTGATGCAGCTTGTCTATCGTCTTCCTGATCTACCCGTGTTACAGGATGCCCGTGTAGGCGGCTTTGGCTCAACGGGAGTGCATAGTACCTCGCCATCTCATCGTGGTGATGTAGCCCCGGGAACCTAGTTCCTTGATCTTTGGGGAGGCCCATGTTTCATTTTTATCGTTCGAGAAGGCATCATAATGTATGAAGTGTTGACCTATTCTTTGCAATTTTTGGTTTTTTTATTTTCGATGAGTGTGCACCAGTATGGCCATGTATTTGGAGCCTGGAGTATGGGCTATTCGTTAAATAAGAAAAAAGTAGGCCAAGTCTGTGATCCTTGGACGCTTCTGGTTCGTGAACGCTTTGGCATGGTTTTTTTTCCAATATTATCGATCTGGGCTTATGGGGTTCCTTTAGGCTATAGTGGGTTACCTATAGATGCGAAGTGGGCTGAGAAGAATCCACGTCGAGTTTCGCTTGTAGCATTGTCGGGGGTTCTGGGAAACTTGGCTCTTTTGCTCATCAGTCTAGCCCTGGTAAAGTTGTGTGCTTATTTAGACTTTTTGCATTTGTCTGGGGAGTTTGGCTTTTACTCTTGGATTTCTGGAAATGGAGGGCTTGCCTCGGGTACGTGTGCGATGATCCTCGCATCTTTTTTGTGGGTCAATCTATGCCAATTCTTTTTTTCTTTGTTGCCGGTGCCTCCCTTGGATGGCTTTATCTGTCTTGGTTTTCTTTGGAAGCACAACAACTTTAAGTCTTTAAGAAATATGCTCTCGCAGCCCATAGGCTCCATTTTGCTCTTGAGCTTTTCTTTGCAATTCATTCCTGCTTTTGCACCTAAATTTTTTGAGTTTGTGTGGCTAAAGTTTTTTGTCTGATCACTCGCCCATCACTTGTATGAGTCTTTAAATAAAGTTCAAAGTACATAGTACTTGGAAAAAAGAACCCTCTTAAAAAGGGGACCAAGTGGAAAACTCTTGAGCTGTGCCGTTGTGACTGCTCAAGATAGCTTTGAGGCCCTTTCTTTTTTTGTTTTAATCATCTGAAATCTTTTCAACCTAGATGTGCTAGTTCTCTGTGTTCGTTTACACGATGATGGCTTGTGTTCATCACCTCAGGTGTCATGTTGACTTCCTTACTTTGGCTAGCTAGAATTTCTTGTTCTTTTTGAAGGTTCTTTCATGGTTGGGTTGAGCTATGCTAAAGTGTCGTTTTCATTCCTTGCAGTGGTGTGGCTTTCTGTCTAGCTGTCGTGTGCGTTATTTTGCTGCGATCATCTGTTTGCTTGCGGTTCAAGTTTCTGCCTCGGGCTTTGTGATAAGCACTTTACCGAAACGCCCTCTTGTCTTTGTGCCAGCTCCTTTATGGCAATCTTTATTGCGAACTTCTTTTTGGAGGTCTGCCCATAAGGCCTCTGTTTGTTATAGACATGATGTGCATCATCCAGCTCAGTGTCGAGCAGGAGCCTCCCCGAAGTGGACCTTTTTGGATAAGGAAAGTGGAACGGCTGATCTGCAGCTTCCAGCAAGGCAAAAAGAGCTACGGAAATTAATTAGCAAATGGGAAGCTACGCTGGTACATGAGAAGGGTACTCAGGGGCGTGTATTCACACGTGTGAAAGAAATGCATTTGGCTACAGCAATCGCAGCATGGCTTGCTTACTTACCTATGGATTTTGCTCATTTCCGCTTAGTTGCTACTTATGATGCGGATGGCTTTTTTGCGGCCATATTTGTTTCTTCCGTTTCTCGCCAAGTGGTGCTGGCTTTTCGAGGGACACGTAACATACAAGATGTTCTTTTTAATTTAAGTTTTAGTATCTCGGACCTTTTTGACCAAGCATTTGTGGAACCTATTGCGGAAAATGCCCTTAACCATAGGGTTTTGCATGTGCGTTGCTTGTGTGAATACATTGCAGCTCATTACCCTGTGGAGCAAGGGTGGGAAGCTTGGACAACAGGCCATTCTTTGGGGGGAGTTTATGCAACTTTGGCTGGGATGATGTATCGGCTCCATGGGTATACATTTAACTCCCCAGGGGTTAGCCGATCCTTTTGGTCGTGTAAAGATTTTGTAGATAGTTCGCAATCTCCTATTGCTCACGATCCTGTTTTAGAGCTGCATGATGGCCAACGTTTTGAGAATCATGTCATCTTGGGCGATCTTGTGTGTCGTTACCCTTGGGGGAGCCGGCTGGGGCCCCTCTTCGAACATTTTCGCAGTAAGTGGATGTTGCCTCGAGAGGCTCACCATATGTCTCATTTTTTAAAACTTTTTGGATTAGGGTCTGCTTCATAACTATGCTTCTCAACCGGTGATCATGAAGACTTTTGTTGCCGAAGGCTTAAGAGTGAAAAAGGACATCGGCGAGACGAAACTTTTCCTTTTTCCTATGTAAGCCGAGACCTGTGCTAGCTTTGGACTGCAGCCAACGCGCAATGGCCATGACCCCTATTCCAGCAAAGAAGGCGACGAGTGGGTAAGTCGGAATGAAGAAACGTCCTTCGTCGGGAACAAAGATACAACCGGCGAGGATAAATCCACTGAAAATCCCTAGACCTATGGCACGCATAGGTAGGGAGACGGAGAGTAAGCCGAGTAGAGCGAGCGCACGGAGTAGCCACTGTATTTTGTCACCTCGAGTGGAAGTGACTTCTAGAAATTTGTGTCGCACCAGTTGTGGAAGTAGCTCGGTCCAGAAACCAGGGGCACGAATCTGCTCTGCAAAGATCTTTTTGTGGCGAAGGGCCATTTCGACTCCGCCTTTTACAGGTTGGAGCTGGTTTCTAGCCGTATACTCGTTAAGGATTTGAGTGCGTAGTTGGTACTTATTGGTTTCTGGAAGAAGATATCTGGCATCGTAACCCATAATAATGCCGATGTATCCTTGGGTTCCTGTCGCAAGCTCGTAGGAGCCCGTACTTTGGATGTTGTACGACATCCATGGAACCACAAAGCATAGGTAGCCTATCACTGCACAAGCTATTCTTTTGCAAATGCTTTGTAGTGTCTGCTGTTGTGACCAAAGGATAAAAGCGAGGGCGAGTAAAATGAGTGGGTTGACAAAGTAAAAGATATTGCGTGAATAAAGCGCCGCACCGAGTGCCAAGCCGATGGTGAGGAACCATCCGTTGGTGTAAGTTTTGCGCTGGCTCGCATATGTGCTAAAGAGCAAGACCATGATTAAAATGGTTGCAGCAAGAATTTCGGTAAGTAGCTGACTGCAGTAAAAAACTAAAGTGTCGTGGTAAATCATCGCAAGACTTGCACAAACCCCTGCGAGTAGCGAAGAGGCTTGGCACCCACCGAGAAAGACAACTATGACACATAAGACAAAAAGTACGACATTGACCATCCTCGCCGAAGTAAAAGAATAACCAAATATCTTGAAGGTTGTGCCTAACAGAACTGGGTATAGCCAAGGTCGGTAAGTGTAACTAAAGGGAGGGGTGTGACTAGGTTGACGGTTATAGTTGAGTTGTGTTTCAAAGCGTTCCGTCCGTGACTTGTCTTTGACGACTTCTGCTTTTTTTGCTTCTTCAAAAGGCTTAAAAAAGGCATCATCGTATTTTTTACCAATGCGGGTAAATTGACTAAAGGCGTAGCCCATATTGAGGTAGTCCCCTTGGTCACCGCCACCGTAGACAGGTGGGTACTCCAGTGTCCCCTCTGTGCGTGAACTAGCCTGTTCTAGACCAGCTTTCAAAGCGAGCACAGTGATAATACTTAGAGCCATGAGAAAAAGCACACGGTTGGGATAAATCCAGCGACCTACCATGAGAATTCCACCTTTTTTTGTTATAAAGTCCGAAACGGCCATTATCAATGTCTAGGATTTTACCACGGACATGAAGGCCTGTTGAAGGTGGGCGAGCTTTTAACAGAGGAGGAGTTTAAATGGTCGGCTGGGTGATGACGAGAGGCCCTTTCCCCTTGCGGATGACCATCGTATGTTCGTACTGAGCGGAAAAGCATCCTGCTTTATTGAGTAATGCCCAACCATCTTTGCCGTCATCTACAAATTGAGTACCTGTAGACAGAAAAGGCTCGATCGTGATAACCATATTTTCTTGTAAGTAACGAGGGTCCTTTGGGTCGAAGTAAGGAAGAATTTGGTCGGGTTCCTCGTGTAAAGACTTGCCGACTCCATGACTACAGAGGTTGCGGATGACGGTGTACTTGTTGCCAGCTCCTTTTTCGATTGTTTTGCCTATGATACTGAGTTTTTCTCCGGCCCGTGCACGTTCTGTCGCGCGGTTGAGTGTTTGTCGGGTAGCTTTCATGAGGTCTTTCAACTGGCTTGAAGTGTTGCCCAGGCCAAATGTTGCACCTGTATCTGCATAGATTCCGTCTTTGACGGCAGAGACATCAATATTGACCAAGTCCCCGTCACGTAAAATAACTTCTTTACTTGGAATACCATGAGCCGCACACTGGTTGACACTAATGCATGTAGTACCTGGAAACTGGTAGTCCTTGATGGGGGCAGACTCGGCGCCATGCTCTTGTAGATAGTGTGCCCCGATGGCGTCTAATTCTTGTGTGCTCATACCGATTTGGGCACTCTGTGTCATCGTTTTGAGACAATTGGCTACGATTTCACCGATAGCTTGGAGTTTGTATAACTCTTTTTGGCTTGATATAATCACTTTTCTACCTATTCCTAAAGATTAGACGACACAACTGTGGATAAACAGGTCTGGCTTATAGCCTACAGTGGTCATGCAGTACTGCTGCATGAGCTGTCGGATGCGTTTTTCAAGTAAGCGTTCATCGATGTGACGTAGCTTTTCTGACCACTGCTCGATTTTTTCTTCGAGCCAATAGCCCATTTCATCTTGCCACTCGTTCACTTTAAGGCCTATCGGGCCGGCCACACCGACGACTTGTACTCGGGGGCTTTGTTTGAAGGAGCGATGCTTAATCGAATAAGCTCCAGAAATAATCAGCGCACCGATTTCTCCGACTCGGTGGCGTTCACTGGCAACTTCGACATCCAAAGGCAGTAGGCTGTTGCGATCGATATATGTGGTGCCAATATCCATATTGCCAACGACTTTTGGACACTCCGTAGAGCTTACGGTGAGTACATCACCGTTTTGGATGAGAGTGCGTGAGTGTTTTAGATCCTGGAAACCCTCTCCAATCTTCCAGTTAGATTGAAGGTGAGAAAAGGTACCATGGACCGGCAGATAATGTCTTGGTTTGAGACACTTGATGAAGGCTTCGAGATCGCCCCCATAAGCATGTCCAGACACATGAATGTCAGGTCGGTCTGCGGCTGAAATGACGCGTGCACCTTGCTTCTTTAAGATGTCATACAGCATAAAGATGCTTTTTTCATTACCAGGAATAGCTCGGGAGGAGAAGAGAACAAGGTCGCCTTCATTTATTTTTAACTGGCGATGCTGTCCACGTGCAACCCGGGTAAGCGCGGAGCGATCCTCGCCCTGGGAGCCACTAATGAGAATGACGAGCTTGTGGTTGGGTACGGACTTGATTCGATCTAAGGGGACGATCAAGTCGTCTTGAAAATGAATATATCCGAGCTGTTTGCCTAGCTCCAGACAATTTGCCATTCCTCTTCCTGCAATAGCTAGCTTTTTGCCAAGCTCAGCACAGAGGTCGGCAATGACTTTGAGGCGCCAGAGATTGGATGCAAAAGTTGTGAGGAGTACGCGTCCTTTAGCACCGCGTAAAATATCAGCAAGTGGCTCTTTGACAGACATTTCGCTTGGACTTGGTCCGGACTTGTGTGCATTCGTCGAGTCCGCGATCAGTAGATCAACCCCTTTCTTTCCCACTTCTTTCAGCTTATCGAGAGAAACAGGTGGGCAGCCCACTGGGGTGGGATCTATTTTGAAGTCTCCAGTATGAAATATTTTATGGTTTTTGACGGTGATATAGAGGGATGCTGCATCTGGAATAGAGTGATTGACATGAATATACTCTACTTTTAGAGGTCCCACTTTGGCGGTGGAGCCTACTTTGACCATGTGTAAGTCATCAAAAGGAAGGCGAAGCTCTTCAAACTTGCGTTTTAGCAGCTCGTAAGTCCATGGTGTTGCATATACGGGCGCTGGCCAGCGTTCGTACAAGTAGGGGACTGCTCCAATGTGGTCCTCATGCCCGTGGGTAATGATATAGGCGGCAACGGGTTTCCTGGAGCGGAATAGTTTGCCAAAGTCAGGCAGAATAGAGGAAACACCGAGCATTTGAGGATCTGGAAAAAGAATGCCAGCATCGACCAGATAAAGTTTGCGTTGATAGAGGTAAGCTGTGGCATTCATGCCAAATTCGCTACAGCCTCCAAAGGGCACAACATGCATTTTGTTAGGGTCTAGTTTTCTAAGTAAGTTCACCAATAATCATCCACCTTTAGGTTTAAACAAAAAGCTGTGACGAATAATAACACTGCCGCGTTGAGGATGTGGAAAAGGCCATTCCCGGATAGTATTACGTATACACCTTGTCATAAGCCGATCTTTGAGAGTGGCGGATTCCAGGGTCAGTTCCGAAAGGATTCCCTTAGAACTTATTTTCCATGACCAATCCATGCGTCCAGAAAGGCGTTCATTTCGTCTCAGCGCCATTTCGTAACATAAATTTAATTTAAAGCGATTCTTGCGTATTAATTGCCGCACAGCTGTGGCGTTAATCTTGCCGGTAACAGGCTCGGCAACAGCTTTCGCGTTTTTTCTTTTTTTATCCTGTATTTCCATAGCTCGCAATTGCTCAATCGTTGGTTCTGTGGATATTTTCCAGTATTTCCTGGGTCTAAAGGAGACCAAGGGCGAGCTAGATGGAATTTGTACAGAGACTGTTTTGTACGCCGAGATTGTAGCTTGTTCGTATATTTTTGCAAGCTTTTTTTGCTTACCTTCGGCCTTCTTGGCCAGTAGAGCCGCTTCATTGTACATAAGATCTTCATTGTCTGTTCCTTTAAAAATATTGATTTTACTCAGCCTCTCGGCTACTTCTTTGTTAGAAGGTAGGTTAACATCTACTGGAAACTTAGGGTTTGTAAAGTCGAGCCAGTTATATTTGGGGTCATGTTTAAACGCTAGAGTTGTGTAACGGCGTTGCGTAAGAGATGTTTTGAAGCTTTTTTGCATGATGTCGACATTTTCAATGATCTTCTCAATTTTATGAAAGATATCGGCCCCCGCGACACTGGGTACATAGAGCAACCTTGTGGTATCATTGCTGCTGGCCTGCTGATCAAGGGTAGCCTGCTGGTCGTACACACGAGCGAAAATGTCTTTTTCCTTCATGTGGATACGTGTGTATCTTTTTTTGGAGCTGTCAAAGAGTAGCTCTGGATTCGAGATGTCCCATCCCATATACATTTGTGCCACAGAACGATAGAACTGAATCACGGAGCGTACGATGTCGGTGCGGATGTAGTTTTCTTGCAGTGCCTCGGGAGCTGTGACGATGCTCGCCCCGTGGATGAAAGGTAAGGTGAAATCGTGTGCGAGATCTTCGAGTTTGGATGCTCGCTTGGGCTCCATAAGGCTTAAAATCACCAGAACGAGGGCCATTCCCCCTATGGCTCCCGCGATTCCTTGGGCAAATGCTTTGACCTCTTCGGGAGAGACAAAAAAGTGTTGCCCAAGGTTGCCGCGATATTTGCCATCGATTTTGATTTTGGGTTCGACGGTCTCTTCCGCGACTCGGATCATCAGTCGCAGGTCATGCCAGATGAGGTTGGCATAGTCTCCATGACGTAGCCGAAAAGAGTTCAAACGGCGATCATTGGGGCGAAAGTAGAGGGTATTTCCTTCCGAACGAATATATCCTGACCAGGGAGTCTCGCGTACAAATTCCACCTGATGACGATGGATATGCACGACTTGGATAGGGTCAAAGATGGGATAGAGTGTCAATCCAAGATCATCTTTTTCATTACTTGAAATTTGAATTTTGCGACGCTTGCGTCCGACGATATGTGTCGTACTGGCCACAGGTGCGCCATTTTGGAGGACACTGACATATACTTTGGTGCGTTTGTTTTTTTTAGCCATGGGGTGTTTTCTAATATGCTCCTCTACATCGTGGCTTCTGTGGGAGTATTTCCCTGTGGAGCCGTTACTGTGTCGAGAGGAATTTGGGTCTCGAATCCGTATTGAGAGATGCCCAGCTCTGCCAAAAGCTGTAACACAGGCCGCAGGTGGACATACTTGGCTTTTTGATCTACAGCAATGAGCACAAAGAGTTCCTTTTTACGGACCTTTTTTGTGAGTCCTGCTGATAGGATTTGACCGACGAGATGGCGACGTATGTAGTTTTTAAGGGGAGTCAGCTCCTCCTGGCTTTGGATGAGGGCTGGAAAACGCATGATATTACGTTCTGCAGTGGTGACTACGAGGCTTTCTTGGTGTAGGCTGACACTGAGCCATAGAGGTCCGTCTTCAATATGTTCAGCTTTGAGTGGGAGCACAATGGCGGGGTTGCCGATTCTTGGGTTCAGCCCCAATAAAATATGTCCTATAAACAGTAGTACCAGACCAAAACTGAGAAAACATAGGTGAGGTAACCAGTGCCTCGGGGTGCGTAGCTCTTCGATGCTTTTGTCGAGCATTTGTTGGCAAAGTTGTTTTTTCATGCGAAAAAATCCTTGTCACTCTAGCATGGACGCAAGAATCACTTCTTGATACGTATTTGTCTGCTTAATGGCGGACATAATTTGGATGATCACAGCCATAGGCCATTGTTCTCCAGGAAGTAATAGAGCGACTGGATGCTTTTCGATACCTTGTAGAAGTTTGCGCTCTCGTTGCCAGGCGTAAAGTTGTTTGATGAGAGTGGTTACTTGGGGGCTGCCATCAATATGGGGGATGCGTACCTTGTCGTGAATCTGAAAGAAGTTTTCTGTAAATGCCTTTGTTGAGCCAAAATAGAGTGCATCATCCCCCAAAATGAGCATGGGGGTCTGTGCACGGATAGTGTACACACTGTCCTTGTCTTCATAGGTCGCATAGTCTTTGCCCAGATGGTCAGAGACATCCATGACTGGGACGGTCGTAGCGACGACCCCGTACGACCATGTCAGTGACATCGTGCGAATGCTCGCGGTCAACACGTGCCCTAACCCTAAAAAGCCGAGCAAGTAGACTGAGGTCGAGAAAGAATCCTCATATAATCTCTTCTTCGTCTTTAATATCATCGACGATAGCGTCATCGAAGGTGTCCTCTCCTGCAACATCACCAGCACTCGCAACTTCCGAATCTTCTCCGATAGAAGGAGGAATATCTCCAACAGTATCTGTAGGGCCTATTTGGGGGCTAGAAACCCCTGCTGCAACCACCATTGGTGCAGCTTCGGGTACCAGCAGGTTGTGGAGTACGGCGACCCCGTGCTGAGTTCGTTCGAGCATGCGTATGGCCATGCTTTTGAGCATTTGATGGAAAGCGAGTACAAACATGGAGCTGATCAAAGCAATTGTAGTCGGGTGTAAAGAAGCTGCAATGCCTGTGGCAAGAGAGGCTTGCTTTTTTGCTGTGTCGAGAATATCAATGGAATGAAAAGCCCACCACAGTCCATCCATGGTACCTAGAATCCCCATCAGCATCATTAAGGTAGCGATCACAGGTAGAGAGGCGAGGCGAGTCTCGATGCGTGGAAGAAAGTCTATCGTATCTTCCTCGATGACCCCCCGTACAGTCGAAGGATCATTTTCTGCGGCCTCGAGCGCGCGTAATGCAATTTTAGGCAAGCTGGTGCGTGAAGCTCTTTTGCAGAGGTTCATGGCGCGTTCGTAGTCTTCGGAAGTGACCATCTTGCGCAACTCATTGAGAAATTTGGTAAAGTCGATGTTGAGGACAAACTGTAACATTACGATACGTTCGACGATAAAGGTCATGGCGATAAATGACAGTGCTAGCAAAAGGTAGATGTATATGTTGCCGGATTGAAAGCTTATCGCGAGTTCTTCCCACATAGGTCTATACCCATCCTCAGTACGTGTGTTGGGGCCAAAGAGCGACACATTCCTGGACTTAGGATACTCAAAAAAACACCTTCCCCTAATAGGAAAGACAAGCTGTAGGTGGATTTGGTTGGGCAATTATGATGAAGCAAGGTACCTTGCCTCGATCGTGGGAGCGGTTTTTTTAGTGGTGTAGGCTGGTTGCGCTTGCGGAAGCGCTTTGTTTGAGGAGATTTAACTCTTCTTGTGTAAGTTGGCGGAAGTTCCCTGGAGCTAGCTTTTCATCGAGGAAAAGAGGGCCAATGCTGTAGCGGGTGAGACGTAGGACTTTGAGGTCAAAGTGCTCGAATATCCTTCGGACCAGACGATTACGCCCTTCCGAGACCACAATGGAGTACCAGCAACCTTTTGTTTTGCCAAGATTTACGCCTTGGCCTGGCTGTATTCTACACTTAACTTTGCCGTCACTGAGTTCGATACCTGTGCGCAACTGTGCGAGTTCTGCTGCCTTCAGTTTACCGTTTACAAGGACTTGATACCTTTTCTCGATTTTAAAACGTGGATGACAAATCATATTGGCAAACTCACCGTCATTGGTTAGCAGGAGTAAACCATCTGTGCGGTAATCTAACCTTCCTACACTAAAAATGCGTAGAGAAAGCTTTTTGAGACGAGGTAAATCGTAGATCTTTTGAATGCCTTCGTGACCTTCGCGTGAACTGAGAGTCCGATCTGGTTTGTGGAACATCCAGTAAACTTTAGGAGACTTGCGCTGGGTAGAGACGGTGCTGCCTTTGATGGTCAGTCGGTCTTGTTCTGGATTGACTTTCGCACCTAAAGTGACCGTCTGTCCGTTGACTTCAACATCTCCTGCCAAGATCCATTTTTCTGCTTCTCGTCGCGAGCATAGGCCGAGTTCGGCGATCCATTTTTGGGTTCTGATTTTTGTTTCTGTCATCTCGGGCCTATATATAAAGATCTAATTTTAAAGTATTTTAAGGGGGTGGCTTTAGACAGCAACCGGCAAGGAGGCATTCTAACATTTAAGCTATTTTATGTCAATGTTTTTTATTGGCTTTCGCTTTCCTCCAGGTCGGGGTAGGGGATGGATTGCTCCAGTTCAGGAGATAGCTTGGAGAAAGCTTGTTGTACGGTTTTCTGAGCGGGCTGAAAAGACTCGATAGGCGGGAGTTCTTCTAGGCTATTAATTCGAAATACTTGAAGAAAGTAGGAGGTGGTTGCAAAAAGCATTGGTTTTCCTGGAGATGTATCACGTCTCCCAATACATTCGATAAGGTTCCTGTCTAAGAGGTTTTTGATAATACTTCCTGCGTCTACCCCACGAATGAACTCAACATCTGCGCGGGATACAGGCTGCCTATAGGCGATGATGGCTAGTGTTTCGTTTGCAGCGCGCGAGAGCGGGCGAGGCCTTTTGGAAAACATATATTCGATCCAGGGCGATGCCTCTGCGACGGTCCGAAAATGGTACCCCTTGTCGCCGAACTCTACAAGCTCGAAACCTCCTCCCCTCTGTTGGTAGAAAGACTTGAGGCTATTGCAGTGTGCTTGTACCTGCTCTGCAGGAATGGTGCCGTTGCCCTCTAGGTCAAGCTGGTAGATTAGTTCTCGTACTGTGAGAGGCTCAGGGGAAGCAAAGAGAAGTGCTTCAATCGTACTCTCCAACCCTATCTGGTTTGGAAACAGCGTCTGGGAGGCTTGGGAAATAGGTTGGTCGGTGGTCTCGCCGTTCATGATTTTCCTTCAGGTGATGGGGGAGTAAGATTGTCCCACTGGGCATTGGTATCATAAATCCATAGTGGGCCAAAATGTTCTTCTTGGTGGATTTTGGCAAGTCGGTCGCGTACAAGCTGTAGGGAAGCCAGTACGTGTGCGACGAGTTCATAGCGTGACTCTATTTTGGTGTATAGTTGTTCGAGTAAGATACAGTTCATTTTTTCGATGCTATCTTTGAGTCTTTGAATGACTTCATCGACTGTTAAGCTCTCTTGCACCGCTTTGACCGTTACGGGTCTGCGGTCCGTAAGCTCTGTTAGCATCTGTTCGTAGAGTATGGTTAGTGTTTCAACTTGCCCCTTAAGGGGTTGTAACAAGCTGCCATATGTTTGGGTGTACGCTTGCCAAGCGTGATTGCCAACGTGTATGGAACTAAATGCACCTGCCATCCGTTCGCGAAAATGTTCTCCGGCACCGCGAAAGCGTTCATAAAGTTGTAGTCGCTCACTCAGCTTTTCTTCTGTCCATTCTTCTTCGCCGGTCTCGTCGTCTGTGTTTATGGATGAGTGGTTGCGTGGAAGGAGCTGTTTTGTTTTAAGGCCTATGAGAGTTGCTGCCATGTCCATGAAAGCAGCTGCATCTTTGAGGTCTTTAAACTCCATGATGCGTAGGTGAGCGATATATTGCTCAGTCAGTATGGTGAGATCAATCGAGAAAATATCTAGCTCGTGCACACGAACGAGGTGGATGAGAAGGTCTAAAGGTCCTTCAAACTGTTCCAATTTGAGAAAGTATGGGGTCAAACGATAAACCTACTGTCAAAAGGCTATGAAAGCGCTAGTTATAGTTTAGTCGAGTCAGTGCGTATATTGTTCGTATGAATCGTATGTTCCCGCTGGTTGTACCTGTTTTTTAGCTTGAGTTCAACCTTGTCTGCGCTCATTTAATTTTAATGCACCTTTGCTAGAATCGATCTTGGTCGTGAAAGAATACGCATGACATTTATTCCCTTTCCTTAAAGGCATATTTAGGTAAGATGAAACCTAGGTATGTCACTCAAGGTGTTGAGTTCGGTGACGATAAGACCCAGGTACTTTGTGCCGCTTAGGCCTCCTCGTGTGTAAAATATACAGTGAGTTTCTGGGAAGTTTGTTGGAGAGTTTAGTTGTCCAGAATGTATTTTAGCTATGTTTGGCTGGTACTTCCCGCTCTGTTCTGCTGGGAAAGAGCCGCCTATGGGCATGGGTTGTTGTTAGATGCGCAGATTTTAGAGCGGGGCTATGCTAAAATTCCCCACGTTTCTCCTTATAACATTGCGGACTATCATGTGCGTGAGGCCGACTCTCAGGCTGTGATCGCAGACTATTGTCGTAAGGTCTCCCAGGAGTTCAAGAGATACGGTTGGGAGGATAATCCGTGCGGTGAGGTGCAATGGTCTGCGGACTTACAAACAGCATCTGGTATGCCTCTGATCTATGCTTCCTTTGGGAGTGGACGAGAAACCACTCTGTTTATGGGTGGGGTACACCCTGATGAGTTAAGTCCTATTCAGCTGGCTTTTCGCTTTGCGCGGTACCTGAGTAATAATCCCGACCTCTATCAAAAACAGGGGTTACGGGTTGTGGTGGCTCCACTTGTAGCACCGGATGGTTTTTTTCGTGATCGCCCTTTGCGTACGAATGGCCGAATTGATGTGAACCGTAACTTCTTTACGATGGATTGGTATGATAAGGCCCACCATGCTTGGCAGCATCGGACAGCTGGGGCGGGGCGCTATTTCCCAGGCTACTTTCCAAATACTGAAGTAGAGACCCTCTTTCAAGTCTGGTTAGTAGATGCATATACGCCAGACAAACTTTTTTCCGTGCACGCTCCGCTTGGGTTTCTCGACTATGATGGCCCTGGTGATCAAAAGCCGAGTCACCTCTCGCGCACGGAAAAGAAAGCAAAGCAGTATGTATATGAGGTTTCTAAACAAACGGAAAACTACCGTGTTGTCGATTATTCCTTTTATCCTGGGTCTTTGGGTAACTTTGCGGGCAATGAAAGAAAGGTCCCGACGATTACTTTGGAGCTGGAGGCGACTAATCCGAGGGGGGTTCACAAATACTGGGAGAAGTTCCTTCCAGGTTTTGTGCGCTCAGTGAACTACCCTTTTCGCAGGGACCATCGTCCTGAACCTGGTAATGCCTCGCGTTTTTTTGCGGTTTATGATGAAGTTTTTTTGAAGCTCCAGCGTATGGGTTTATCGCTTAACTAAAAACGACTGTTTTCCTTAGTATTGTAGATGCGATGGATCTGCTGTTTGCGGTAGGTAAAAATCTTTTCCACATCTCCTTTGACATACCATCCTATAAGAGGTCCACTAAGTGGCTGGAAAGGCAAACGGTAAACGACACGATCTACCATAATCGTTTGCTGGCCTGCTGGAATGAAGAAATGTTGGTGGTACCACAAGGCATAGGGTCCTTTGGCCTGAGTGTCGGCGAAGCACTCTCCTGGCTGCCAATCGGTGATGCGGGTGATCCACCTGAATGGGATACCGCGCAGCTGTAGCTTGTAATGAATGAGGGTATTCTCGGTGATATTTGGTGTAGACTGTTTCAATACGTTGAATTTAAGCCAGGGAGGGGTAATTTTCTCTAGGTTTTTAGCATCCGAGAAAAATGGCCAAACTTCTTCTACAGGTGCATTCAGAAAAGTATGATCTCGCAGGATGAGGCCGTAAGTCGGGTAAGGTATAGGCGTGTATACCTTCGCAAGAGCTGCTTCAATGGTTGGAGCAGACCAGGTAAAGCCTGTTTGTTCGGCTTTCTGGGGGAGGATATTTTGGTCTGCAAAGATCAAATCCGTACGCTCTCCCATGACCAGGCTTATGGCCGTTTTAGGAACCCCGATGGGAGCCTGTAACCGGCCAAAAAATTTCTGCATTGCCTGATGAAACTCTAAGCCTGTGCATGGATGAGGTGCGCAAGCGTTCACAAACCCATGTAACTGCTCATTTTGGAGTCCTGTGCATATGAGAGCAACGAGGTCGTCGATGTGGATGAAGCTTAGTTTTTGTTTCCCTGACCCAAGCCGTGCTCCCAAAGAACTCGCGTACAGTGGGGTCATTTTGGCAAGAAACCCTCCTTCTTCCCCAAGTACAATTCCAATCCGGAGGAGGATGAGCCGTGTTTGAGGAGGAACGTTTTCTTTAGCTGCTTGCTCCCACTGTTGACAAAGTGTGCTGAGGAAATCGTTGGGTAAGGGCGCTTCCTCTGTGGTCGGCTGTGGACATGAAGTTCCATAGATGCCTATAGCTGAGGCTTGTATCCAGCATTTGGGCTGCTTCTGGGCGTGTACACAAGCTTTACGGAGTGCTTGAATCGGTTGTATGCGTGAGGATAAGAGATTCTCTTTTTGTGAGTAACTCCAGTCTTTGTCGACAATACCGTCTCCACACAGGTTGATGATAGCTTCAGACTGTTCAATGGTTGCAGCTAGCTTTTCGAGAGGGTCATTCCAAGCGAGTATTTCACAAGGATAGGGGCGAACCTTGGCGTATTTGCTTGGGGTTCGGGTGATGACGCTGACTTGATGTCCTTGGCTCGTGAGAAAAATTCCCAGACGTGTGCCGATAAATCCAAAACCACCGGCAATGAGGTAGTGTGCCATGTGAGGCTCCTTGGTGGATCTCTAGAGTTTAACGCAAACTTATGAGGTTGCGCAGCCTTGCTTTCGGTAATACTTGCTAATGATAGCTAGATTGAAGCCATGCAGCCAGGCCAGTGCTAAAGTCATCTCGGCTGTTGACACAGGGAATCCTTAAAAAAGTGGTTCCTGGCATTTGGAGCCAGTCTTCTTGTAATCGAATCCCGACCTCTTCAATTGTTTCGAGGCAGTCTGCCACAAAAGAGGGGCAAACTACAGCGAGGTTGCGTACGCCTTGTTGGTAAAGCTTTTCGATATAGATATCTGTGTATGGCTTGATCCAAGGGGTGCGCCCTAAACGTGACTGAAAACTAACCGAATAATTTTTGATGTGGGTAGCTTGAGCTATTTTATCTGAGCTGATATAGCACTGTTGCCGGTAGCAACGTGCGGTCTTTGGTCCGGTTTGCAAACTACATGGTGCTTCTGCACATGAAGATTTGATCTTCTGGCAGCCTGTTTTGAGTAGGTGTCTTTGAGGGATACCATGGTAGCTCATGAGTAGATGGTCGAGCTTAAAGTCGTGAGTTTCTATGGTTTGACGTATCGTGTGCGCAACGGAGTGGATGAAGAAGTCTGCGCCATAAAATGCAGGTGCAAATCTCACTTGAGGGGGGTCCCATGTTTGTGCACAGCATTCCATCACATGGGCAATGGTGGACCCTGTGGACGACGTCGCATACTGAGGGTATAAAGGCACCACGCATATTTCCTCGCATGCAGATAGACGGTGGAGTGCGGATGAAATGGATGGGGAGCCGTACCGCATGGCGTATTCCACCTGATAGCTTGCGCCCAGCATATGGCTAACCTTGTCGGTAAGCTGTTTTGTGTGCTGCAAAAGGGGCGAGCCTTGGTCGCTCCAGATGGTCTTATAGCTTTCCACAATTTTGCGCGGACGAAAGGGAAGGATAACCCCATACAAAAGTAGATAGCGGAAAATCCTGGGAATATCAATGACACGCTTGTCAGATAGAAAAGGTCGTAGGTAACGGCGGATCTCTGTGGTTGTCGGCGCATTGGGGGTGCCAAGGTTGACGAGCAGAATTCCAATCTTGTGCATACGTGTCATCCTCTCAAAGTACAGTAAACGCCAGCAATCATCCCAAGCCAACCTCTTTTTGTCAAGAATCACTTTCTTAAAGGAATACTGTGTCAGCCTTTGGGAGACTGAAGTGTACAGACTATGATTTTGTATCTATTTTGGAGAGGTGGGCCATATGAACCCCAGACAAAGTGTTCAGCCCCGGTTAGAAGCTTTTGCAGTTCTAGAGTTTTTTCTGGGGCTTTGGCGTATGCGTCGGTGATGACTTGACGAAGGTAAGTTCACGGAAGGTACTGCGAATAGACCTAGGCTTGTGAAAGGAGTTGGTGTCCTGCCAGCCCTTCAATGAGGTCGATTTCGGTCATACTCAGCCCGACTTCTGCAGCCACAGACTGACGATCGTATCCTTCACGTAACATCCGTTTGGCTTCTTCATATTTTTTCATTTCGATATCGCGCATAATCTGGTCATAGGGGATGTCTTTAGAGAAGAACTGTGCCAGAGTCTCTGCGCGTTGTAAGGATCTATTCAAGCGGTCACGGCAGCGCTTTGATTTTTCAAGGCAAACACTGAGGTCGACTTGGGTGAGTTTGCTCTTTTCAATGATTTGGTCAATGACCTGCTCCATTTCCGTGACTTGTTGGCGCCACAGCTGTTCACTTTCCAAGCGAAAATTTTCTAAGCTTTGCTCTGTTTCTGCTGCGAGTTGGTTCATCTGGCGCATTTTTGAGTTTTCGTTATCATGAGCAAGCATAATTTCTTCTTTGACTTTATGCATCAGTTCGTGTGTCCGACGATGCTCTTCTGTAATGTCATGTAGCAGCTGCTTGTCAATGACCCGGCCTCTACGAAAGTAGAAGATTGCTGCAAGCAGGAGCAGATCGCTGATGCCGAGTATGACCCAGAAAGATAGTGTCATTTGCCGTCCTTTAAGAAAGTTCTCAACACAATTTCGTCCACTTCATCAATATTGACTGTTTTGGCAATAATCTTTTTCTTGCGACTTCTTTTGCCCACCGACTCCATTTTGATCACACGTGCAAGTATTTTAAATTGATCAGGAGAGTCGATGCGGCTGTAGTCAACATACTTCTTTTTTAATCTCCAATAATCAGGAAGGCTGACATCAATTTTAAGGAGTGTGCCTAATTCATAGTCTTCGGGGCAGTGAAACTCAATCCCATGGGGGCTGATTTTAGAGCATTGGCTGGTCTTGTGGGCGCCCTGAGTTTCGTTGGTCAGGTTGTATTGGCGGACACTAATATTGAGCTTTTTGTTTGCACGTGGAAAGTCGCAAATTAGGCTTTCGTCGAAGGGTTCGTTTTTGTTGGCCATAAGCTATTCCTATCTAAAGTTCGACGCCGTTCCTCATAGCCCACAGTGTAAAAAATCGTTTTTTATTCTTATAGAACCCGTACCGCCTTGTTGGTGGCTGTAAGCGGTATAGGGCGTGACAAGGGGGCCTGGAGATGATTGTAACAACTTTCATGTGTCGTAAAGGATGTAAACCTTTACCTGGGAAAAAAGAAAGCAGCAATGGAAGGGTCTGGATTTTACAGTAAACTTTGGTCTAAAGCAGCTACTTTTTATTGTAATTCTCAAAAATCTTGTCCATTTTTTCTTTGAGAATTGCTCCTGTAAAGGGTTTTACGACGTAGTTGTTCACTCCAGACTTGACCGCTTCGATAATATTTTCCTTCTCAGCTTCGGCAGTTACCATGAGAAAGGGTAAGTGCTTAAACTTAGGGTCTGCACGTACGGTTTTGAGTAGTTCTAAGCCTGTCATATTAGGCATATTCCAGTCAGAGACGACCATTTCAATGTCACCTGTTGTCTGGAGCGTGGAGTAGGCTTTTGCTCCGTCTTCTGCTTCGATGATATTGTTGAAACCATTTTGGCGTAACAAGGTCTTGACGATTCTTCTCATGGTAGGGAAATCATCTACCACGAGAATTTTCATATCTGGTTTACCGACAGCCATAACCATTGCCCTTCAATAATATCGATTCATAATAAGTGGTTTGATTACAGTGTGAGATCGTCCCTCGTAAGGCCAACCACTTCTTGCTCCTCTTCTCCATATACTTACCCTCTAATCGGTCCAAAATTTTTTTAGTTTAGTTTTTAACCTCTCGACTGCCTGCGTATGGAGTTGGCTGACCCTGGACTCTGTCACATCGAGAATGCGTCCAATTTCTTTGAGGTTAAGCTCTTCATAGTAGTAGAGAGATAAAACGAGCTTTTGCTTTTCAGGTAATTGCTCGATATGCTCAACGAGTATTTTTTGCACATTTTTATTTTTAAGTGCTGCAAAAGGGTTTTTGGAGTTTCCTTCAAGGCAGTCGATCAGATTTTTGCGGTCATATTGATAGGATGACGTCATATCATCAATAGATAACATGGTGACGGCCTTAACTTTCGACACAACCTCGTAGTACTCGTCTAAATCCATCCCAAGTGCGGAAGCTACTTCGGTATCTGTAGCTGTGCGACCTAGTTTTTGTTCTAGGTCTGCAAAAGTTCGCTCAATCATTTTTGCTTTATCTCGGATACTGCGGGGTACCCAGTCTTGCGAACGTAGCTCATCGAGCATAGCTCCACGGATGCGAAATTCAGCATATGTTTTAAACTTATTATCTCGTGAAGGATCATACTTTTCGATGGCATCCATCAGCCCAATGACACCAGCGCTGAGTAGGTCATCAATATCAATATTTGAGGGGAGTCTAGAAGCAATACGCTGTGCTACAAAACGAATGAGTGGAGAGTAGTCGAGAATGAGTTGATCTCTCAACTTCGTATCAATATTTTTATTTTGTGGTTTATATTTTTTAGCAAGTCCGGTCATACTTCTCCTCACCCAGGTGGATGCTCATAGCTAAAGTTAAGTCGTTAAAAATTTAGACCAAAATTTCTTCGGACTGCCGGGAACCGAGCGAAAGTTTTCAGAAGCAAAGCTTTTTTGAGCTATTTGATACCATGCTTGCCCAGCAACACTTTGATGTAGATTTGACCCGTCAATTTTTTGGCTTTTTACAGATTTAATAATATGATCATCTGTAGGCACGTAACCTAAATAACGTGGGCGAATGTTGACGAATCTCACACAGGTTTCGATAATACGATAGGCAACGTCTTTGGCTTCTCGGTCCGAGTTAGCCATGTTCACGAGTAAATCAAATTCATTAACTTGTTTTTCTTCCGCAAGTACTTTAATAAAGGCATAAGCGTCTGTAATGGAGTGAGGCTCAGGAGTGCAGACCACAATCCTTTTTTGCGAAACTGAGTTTAAGTGGAGTACGTTTGAGCTAATTCCAGCTCCCGTATCGATAAAAATGATGTCAAAGTACTTTTCAAGTTGTTTGATGCGATCTAAAATAGTTTGTCTCTCTGCAAAAGACATTTCTTGCAGTCTGGTTAACCCTGAGCCAGAAGGGATAATTTGAATGCCTTCTGGACCTTCCATAAGTAGCTCATCCATGGAGATAAAGTCATCCAGGACTTCGCTAATATTGTGTTTGGCGTTTAGCCCTAACAGTACATCAATATTTGCTAGGCCAAAGTCCCCATCCAAAATCAAAACACGATAACCCATCGATCTTGTAGCAATCGCAAGGTTAATTGTGGTCAGTGTTTTGCCCACTCCTCCTTTCCCGCTCGCTACAGATACAACAAAGGGTTCTACCTTTCTCGCCCGATTTATAGGCAATACAGTGGATTCTTTTTCTTTCTGGCATTGAGCACTTGCACCCATGGTTGACCTGTTCCAACTTTTCCCTTTTTTTGCCATCTGTGTACCCCAAAAACTATGATTGAATTCCAAATATTCTTTCAATAACTCTTTCTCTCGTTGCAGCTTCGAGAGCGTGAGGAATATCTGTACCTACTGAAAAAAAACTTAAAGGTATTTTGTGACGATACGCTTGGTTATAAATTTCCCCAAAAGTCCATCCACTATCGAGTTTTGTGAAGATCAGCGATTGGATACCTATTTCAGAATACTGGTGTATACAACGCTCCATCTGTAAACTTTGTTCTGTGAGGGCTAACACAAGGTGTCCTTCTAAAGTAAATG
>JAPPOJ010000281.1 GCA_028817975.1 Zetaproteobacteria bacterium
CTTTAATTTTTATGACTTTTCTTTTGCTCTCAAGCCTATAGACTTCTACCTTTCCATTTCGGATACAGAAAGTAATGAGATCAAAAGTATGCTCACTGAAATTGTGAGATATGCACAACAAGAGCAACTCATTCAACCTATTCTCAGCCGTTACCTGAACAAAAGTGATACCAAAAATGAATCAAACTAAAAAACATTTGTGGAGTTCTTTTTTTCATCTAATTCGGGGAAATACTCTCAACAGAAGGCTCCTATTTAACGTCATTATAGTCAGCACATGTATATCTGCAGTGATAACAGTATTCACCATATACAGAGCTTACAAAGAAGAAGTCGAAAATTTATCCGAGCACATACGCACATCTCAGAAAAAAAATTTAGCTCACATTGCTGCATCCATCTGGAAATTCGACCACAACTCCCTAAACCTTCAGATGGAAGGTTTTACCAACTTAAAAGAAGTGGTTCGAGTCGAAATTTACAGTGATAAAAACACTATTTTAGCTTCAACGACGAAAGAAATGTTTTTAAATTCTGGATATACCGAAAAAAGAGAAGCGCCTATTATTCTTACACGACCCTCCACAGAGCGTCGCGTCGGTACACTTGTACTTTATATCACCCACACCTTTATTTATAAATCTATATTTATGATTTTTATAAATATATTTATTGCAAACGTACTCAAAACAATGTTTATCTCGATGATTATGCTATCGATTTTCAAACGTGAAGTCACAGATAACTTACAAAATATCACCCGCAATGTAGAACGTATCATTGCGGGTAAAAACATCAACATAACCAGCCATGACTCTAAGAAATTTACGGATGAAATACAGGAAATGGTACAATCCATCGACAAAATGTACAAAGACTTTCGCTCAAATTCTATTCAAAGCAACCAAAAAATAGCCGAAATCCGTAACCATATAAAGTCACGAGACATGTTTTGGGCACAACTTAATCACGATATCCGTACTCCACTAAACGCTTTAATTTCAGAAGCAAGCTGGATTATGGAATCTTCCACAGACTTGGCGATGATCGAATCGGCTCAAAAAATGAATACCTCAGCAGAGCTCATCTCGGAAATCGCCGATAAAATGCTACTTGTCGCCGTTGAACAAGATGAACGTGATTTCTATCAACATAAATCCTTTGACCTCAGAGAGCTCATCGATCAAGTGAATAACGTTGCCGATCCGCTCTGTAGACATAAAGATGTCGAATACCTCAAAAAAATACGTATTCCCCTCAAAACAAATCCCATTGTAAGGAGCGATCTGAAAAATATAAAACGTGTATTGCTCAACATCCTTTCCAACGCATTTAAGTATACTCATAAAGGCCAAATCATCTTTTATTGTGACTGTATTGAACATCCAGATGAAAAAAATTTACATGTGAATTTTTGTATTTCAGATACTGGAGTGGGGATTCCTCCCGATAGACTAAATCATATTTTTGATATTTTCTATAGCAGTGATGTTTACGATCCCTCAGACTCAAATAGTGGCTTCGGCTTTGGCCTATACATGTCGCGCAAAATCATTGAGTCTCTAGAGGGTAAAATTGATATCAAAAGTAAAGAAGGCATTGGGACCACAGTGACGCTCTCAATGATTCTAGAAAAAGGAGAACTCGAAAGTTCGGAAAACAAAATAGTCAAAAATAAATTGGACTTTTCAGGAAAGTCGATCCTCGTTGTGGATGACACTGCCGAAAATAGGCTTGTTCTAAAAAGAATTGTCAAAAGACTCAACCCAAATCTCATTGATGAAGCTACCGACGGACTCGAAAGTGTTACAGAATATGAAAAGAAAAGGCACCAAATTATCTTCATGGATTTGCAAATGCCAAAGATGGATGGGATTTCAGCGATAAAAAAAATAAGAGCTTACGAAAAGCAAGAGAAAATTCAGCAGTCACAAATTATTGTGTGCACAGCTTTTGCTCGCGAAAGAGATCGCGAAATTGCTCTACGTTCTGGTGGCGATTACTTCATTGCTAAGCCAGTCAACTCAAAAAAGTTGCAGCACACCATCTCAAAAATGCATACACACAACCCACAGTTCTTCTCCTAACAAAATAAACTAAACAGCTGGACCATTCAGCACCAAAGCTTCCACCCAAGCTGGGCTTTGACCAACTGGATAAGAGGAAAGATGTTGTAAAAATCCAGAAGTGGGATCTACCGTGTAAGCAGCTAAAGTATGTGAGCCTTTGCCAGCCACAAACACAAATTTTGCATCTGGGTCTAAAGCAAACGCACGTGGAATGGCTACCGTTTCAACCTGCCCTAAACACTGCATCCCCCCCTGATGATCTAAAGCAAACATAGCAATGCTGTCTTTTCCTTGAGAAGAAATATCTCGGTTCGAAGCATACAAAAACCTACCATCTGCAGTAATGTGGATATCTGCACAGGTATTCGTCTCGGTACTCTTAGGTAAGGTCAACATACTTTGTCGGTAACACAATTCACTACGATGGTTATAACAATAGCACGTGACACTGTCCGCGTACTCGTTGACCACATACACCATCGGTAGTCGGGGGTGAAACACCAAATGTCGAGGTCCATCACCAGCCTGAGTAGGAACATTCAACAGTGGGCCAAAACACATTTGTTTCGGATCAAAGGAAGAACGTTGGATTTGAGAGTCTCCCGTATTCGTAATCCACACAAAGGGTTGATAAGGATCTGTCACGACGGCATGTGCTTTATCTCCAGTGGTGAGGGTTACTTCTGAACCCAGATCAAGATGTCCAGGTGCTAAAATACGGTAAGCGGCAACCAGGTTATCTTCATAAGAACTCACCAACAAAACGGTACGAGTTGCATCGAGCTGTAAGTACACAGGGGCGTAGTTCAAACGGAAGGTCTGCAGCGGAGACAGTAAGCCCGTAGCCATATCTAACGCAAAAGATTGAATCTTATGCTCCCCTTCCATCCCAATGTAGAGAACTCCTTGCTGAGTATCTATAGCCATGGGAGCACCATCTCCATCGACTGCTACTTGCCCACGAAAAGTCAACCCCCCTGTCTGTGTGTTCATCTGGTACACATATATCGATTGACTCCCTTGATTCGCAACATACAAGTACGTTCGACCTTGCGGACATATCTCCATTTCACTTCCCTTCTATTGAGGTGTTTTAACAATTGCACAAATAAATATCCACACAGCACCAGATGGACGCTATTCTAAATCATCTCTAGACAAATGTCTGGATACGAAAACAAAGAATTACATACGTCGATGGATGGTATAGGGGTGAGCACTCGAGAGTAAAATCTTAAGATTTTTGCGTTGCACATCTTGCGTAAGCGTCGCTGAATGTATCGCAAGTTCGCGTGCGTCATCAAGCGCAAGTTTAAGGCGCAACTCCGTAGCCGACTCGATAGCAATAGGGTTGGGTAAGGTCTCAGGGTAGGCAACAATCCCCAGCTCAGCCGGAATATTGCTTTCTGGGAAAATAAAAACACGATGCCGATCCATTTTGGAGTAGATCCGTCTTCGTAAGGAACCTCGACGAGAAATAAGATAGACTTCCACGACTTGATGATAGTAAGTGCCTCTCACCGAAATTTGCTCAGTACCCGTTAAAGCCGTTCTGACTTTGTGACCTAGAGTCACTTCCTTACCTATATCAAGCTTAGCCGCTTTAAATTCCGCATAGTAGCTTTGATTTTGAGCAAAGGAGCGGTGTGGACAGCTTAGCAGGCAACCAAGTAATACAGAGTAGATCAGTCTATTTTTCCACATAGTCATTCCAAAAACATATACGCAAAATAATTTATTTTATTCTAGACGAAAAAAAGAGAAGAAGAGTGGGCAAGCAATAAAGGGTAAATTTGCTCCGTTACGAGTGCTGAATACCATCTAACATCAGCTCAAGATCCTGACGAGAACTCGCTTGGAGGAGAGCTTCATCACGACTAATAATCCCCTGCTGAAAAAGACTGAAGAGAGACTGGTCAAAAGTAACCATACCATATTTACTGCCATTTTTAATCGCATCAACCACCTCAGATGTGGGACTGGACTCCAAGATGAGTTTGCGTACATAACTGGTACAAACCATCACCTCACATGCTGCCGTGAGTCCGGGTGCATCTGCTCTTTGTACGAGACGCTGCGATAAAGTTAATAACATGGATTCAGCAAGGTTTTTACGCACCAGCTCCTGCTCTCTGGGCTCAAAGTAAGAGAGAATGCGACCCAAACTATCTCCTGCATCTTTAGTGTGCAGTGTGGAAACCACGAGATGCCCGGTATTTGCAGCATGCATTGCCGTCTCTACCGTCTCGCGATCTCTCAATTCACCGACAAAAATAATATCTGGCGCTTGACGTAAAGCTGCGCGCAGAGCAACCGGGAAACTTGCGGCGTCTTGACCAATTTCGCGCTGCTGAAAAGTAGCCATCTCATCTTTAAAGACAAACTCAATGGGGTCTTCAATCGTAATAACATGACAAGCTCGACTCTGATTGATAACTTGCAGTACAGCAGAAATAGTAGATGATTTTCCTGATCCAGTGACCCCCGTAACCAAGGCCAGACCACGGGTACTCTGCAAAATGGTTTTTGCAAAAGAAGATGGAATACCTAATTTGTCTAACCTTCCAGGGGAACGTGGCAAAGTGCGTAAAACCATCCCTACCATGCCCATCTGGCGAAACAAAGAAACTCTAAACCGCCTCCCACTCGAAGAGGATATGGCGAAATCTACACTCCCTTCCCTACGATATTGCTCTGCTAATGGAGGTGGCATCATGGCTGCTGCCCAATCAGAGACCACAAGGGCAGGAATCGACTGAGACTCGGTGGGACGCTGCCATACTCCATGTACTTTGAAAGAAGGAATTCCTTCACTTTTGACAATAACGTCGCTGGCTTCAGCAGACTCTGCTGCCCGTAAAATCGTCTCAAACTCCATTTATGGTTTTCCCAACAGATTAAGCACGAGGAAATAACTTTTAAAATCTCAGAACCACATCGGGATATTTTTACTTTAATTTAAGATGAAAAAGAATAACGGGTGGAGCAGGCAACCACAGAGGAGAAAAACGGCATGATATACCTAGTCCCTCACTCATCTCATGGGCATATGCCTCTGAGCATTCATTTTGAGATGAAGATAGATAGAGTTTGTGCAGAAATGATGGTACAATGGCACGTTATATGTCTACATTCCGAACATCACAAGTCCTATCTATCTAAGCTTAAGCCACTACACATCCAATACAATCAACTTGTACGCACACAAACGCGCAAAGAACAATTATGGCAAGATACGTGCTTTGAAATGTTTATTTTTGATAATACCGGAGATAATTACGTTGAGCTCCACAATGACGGCAAAGGAAACTGGAACCACCTTAGTTTTTCAGGTTATCGCACTCCAGGAAAACAATCTGTACTCAAGAACTTTTTGCCTTTAGAAACCAAAGCGTATCATACGAACCAAACGAGCTATACACTACAGGCACGTTGGCAAGTCCCACAACAGATGCATATTTCTTCACAACTCAAACCCGCATGCATTTTATACACAGCAGAAGGGCCTTCTTATTGGAGCAATCGCCACGCCCCAGGCAGACCTGACTTTCACCGCCAGGATCATCACATGAATAGCTCTCTTAGAGGGCCAACATAAGACCTCGCTGCTCCAAGAGCATGGACAAATTCCCTTACACAGGAAGGACGCCATGCACCTGAACCGTATTAGACATATGCTGTACGAAGACTTTTACAGTCTTAATATTATAGCAATTTGGAGGTAATCTTATGAGAAAAGCTACCCTACAGGTGTTGCTAGCTCTGTCGCTGTTCTACAGCCCTGTCGCCGCTCAGGCTGCTACCGAACAAAAATCCGCAATGAAAGCACTGCTGGATGAGCTGTACATCCGTTTCAACGATCACTACGCACCTCTCCACTGGAAGAAAACAAACTATGGGTTCGATCTTGACCTTAAAAGATCCCAACTCACCGAACAAATTGACACTGGAATTTCAGTGGAGCAATACCACCAACAACTAAAAGGCCTGATTTCCGCTACTCAGGACTACCATGTAAACATCCATTTTGCTTCAACAGGCTCCTCTGTACTTCCGTTTACTTTAGCAAAAGTCGGCACAGAGTACGTGATTAGCTACATTGATCGTTCCCACCTGCCGCCTCCACGCTTTCCTTTCTCTATCGGGGATAAAGTAACTTCTCTTGGAGGCGAACCTGTTGCAAATATTGTCGAAAAATTATACGCCGATTTAACGGTCAATCGCGAAAAGACCGATGACGCACTAAGAGCATTATCTATCACAATGCGGCGTGGAACCAAAGCGCTCCCTCTGCCTAAAGGTCCTGTACTTGTCATCGGCGAAAACACTCTTGGCAAAGAACTTTCAGCAGAAGTGATTTGGATTCATGAGTCTAATAGCATGGAGTACCTGCCTGTCACCTCAAAGCCAGAGGGGTTTACCACGGCAATGTCCAACTTCGGCTTTTCACCACTTCAACTTCCTATGGACCTTGCCATTGCTTCCAAAGACCCCGCAAAAGTCTGGAACATGATTCGACACAACATGAAGCGTGATTATTCTTTTCACCACAATTTAGGGCTCCAAAAAAGAGTCTCCGCTGGGGAAGTGCCACAAGAGAACCGCTTATCTATACCTCAGTTTATAGGTGACAGAAGGGGTTTTACTCCTAAGCTCAATGGAAAAATAGTATGGCAATCAGACCCTAAAGGGGAGTTTTTTGCATATATCACCGAAAACATCAATCGCGAGCGTACTGGATTTTTGAGGCTCCACTCTTATGTAACAACATCTGGTGTTTCTGCAACCCAAGCAGCGAGTCAGCTGCGCGCAATCATGAAAATCATGAATAACAATGCCGATGTGCTTGTCATTGATCAGACCAGTAATCCAGGAGGTTCTTTATTCTACTTGTACGCTATTGCCTCTATGCTTACAGATAAACCTCTACAAACTCCGAAAGAGCGTGTTGCACTAGACTCTGGCATGGTTTGGGATGCCCACAGACAGATCAAAGGCTTAGATAGCCTACTTGCCCTGTTGAATATGCTAGGGGTAGGTTTTAGCGAAGATATTGACGGATATAAGCTTGACCTCCAAGGACTTTACTTTCTCCGAGAGTATTATCGTTTCATTATAGAGCAATGGAAAGAAGGCAAAACGCTCACTGACCCTTACCATATTTATGGTACAGACTCCATCATTCCAGACGCAGAAGTCAATTTCACCAAGCCTGTGCTGTTGCTCGTAAACGAGTTGGATTTCTCTTGTGCAGACTTCTTCCCAGCAATTATGCAAGACAACAGTAGAATGACGCTCATGGGTGAGAATACTGCAGGTGCAGGGGGATATGTGTTGAGTTATGGACTACAGAATAATTTAGGTGTCTTGGGATACTCCATGACAGGATCTATTGCTATTCGTCCAAATGGGAATCCCATTGAGAATCTTGGCGTTACCCCGGACATTGCCTACTCTCTTGACTACCAAGACTTTAAAAACGGATTTTTACCTTACCAAGAGGCTATTATGCAACAAGTC
>JAPPOJ010000121.1 GCA_028817975.1 Zetaproteobacteria bacterium
CGCAAGGAGAACCTCAATACAAGATCGAGCGTCAGCCTGGTTTAAAAGTTTTAGAAGTCATGAAAATTCATTTTTCTAAAGCAAAGCTAAACTCTAGACTGAAATATCCTCTAGATACAAGTGAATTTAATGGCCCTATTGCATATATCCTAGCTAGAGAAAGCCAACATGGAAGTGATGTCTTTGTCTACCTAAGGCAATCAGGCCTAGAGGCACGAGTGTTCACCCACGAGAACAGTATGCTCATAGAGATTCCTATTCCAGAGAATTACTTAGAGACACAAGCGGCGCTTTCACATCAGGAATCTTTTACCCTAGAGGCAGAGATTCTTTCTCCACCTCCAGCAATGAACGTATCTTTACTTTCAGGTTCTCGTTTCCCTATGGGTTATCAACCGCAACAGCCACAACACCACTTACCAAAAAATTTAGATCGCCGTGAGGAAATCGAAAAGCCTGCTGCCGCTGTGCCACCTGCCCGACAGCCTACCCCGAAAGAACAAACAAACTCATCCGACAGACAGGAGAAATCCCAAGAAGCAAAATCAAATATAGATTTTAAGAATGAGCCACAACAGCAAGATATTAGATCTCTTCCTCATTTTGAAGATCAAGCCAATATCATCTTGTATACCAAGCCAACTTTACAAGTAGCTCAAGACCAATTTGACTTCGAGCAAGATCAGTTCTCTGAAAATCTTTTCGAAAATCAATTTGTAGAAGATGAAGATAACGAGTTATTTAACGATATCACAGAGAATAACCAAAATATCTTTCAGAATAACTCTCAAAATGTTCAAGATGTTCAAAATCAGCAGGTTGATCTCAATACCCAACAAAATAATAACTTTTCAGATCAGGAGCAGTTGCAGAATAATACACAGAACCTCGAAGCCTTTTCTCCTGAGGATGAAGATGAAGATGAAGATGAAGATGAAGATGAGAGTAATTCTAGCCAGCCCACACCCCCAATGCAAACAGAAGTCATCGCCGATGCCTCCACAGCAACACCCACAAAAGCGGAGCTACTCAAACAGCCTGTTTCCTTGGAGTTTCGTGGGGCTATGATCCGAGATGTAATGAAAGCACTCTCAGAGCAAAATGCTGTTAATTTTGTATTTTCTGACGAGGTAGGTAACAAAAAAATCACTCTTAGTTTCAAGCATGTTTCATGGGACGAAGCCCTTCAAGCTGTATTAGAAACCAGTGGCTTAGGCATGATCAAACTTGACGGTAATGTTATCCGCCTCGACGAAATCAAAAAATTAGAAGTAGAAAAAGTAGACCTGGAAAAGGCACGAGAAAGTGCTTCACACCTACTCGACACGAAAGTCATGGTTATCCGTCTTTCCTATGCTAAAGCACTCGAAGTGGTCAAAGTTATCGATACCATGATTGAGCCTTACAAACACGATAAACGAACCCGGGTCAGTGCTGATCCAAGAACCAATTCAGTCATCATCGAAGCAATACCCGCAGCACTGGAAAAAATCAAAGCTTTAGTACAAAGAGTAGACTTACAAACTCCTCAAGTCAAAATTGATACTCGCATTGTAGAAGTGCTTAACGCAGACAGCCTCAACTTGGGTATCAATTGGGCTGCCCCATTGCGCTTAGATGCTGGACGAGGCATGGGCTTTGGGAATGTCCCTTTCCCCAATGCAACACAGGCAGGCTTCAGCATTGACACAGGTATTAACCCTGCTTCCATAGGAAAGCGTACTTCTATTGACCTCCATTTTGGCAGTATGAATAATCTGTTCGAGCTAGATATGCGTTTGCGCATGGCTGAAACTCAACGACTCGTGAGAAGCTTGCAAAATAATTCGGTAATCGTCGTCGATAATGAGAGTGCAAATGTTGAAGTAGGACGAGTCATCCATCAGATTACAACTTCATCAAGTCCAGTTGGAGATTCAAGCTCCATCACTCCAATTGACTACTCTTTAAAACTTAAGGTCACTCCACATATTACTGCGGATGGTGCAATTCAAATGGCTGTAGAAGTTGAAAATTCAAGCATGGTCGACACTGCACGCGAGATCCCCGATAAGAATACTCGTAAAGTTAAAACACTGTTACTCAGAGAAAACGGTCAAACAGCAGTTATCAACGGTGTGTATATGACCGACTACAGTAAGTCGGTGGTTGGTGTACCTCTACTCTCAAGTATTCCAATCTTAGGAGCCTTATTCAGAAGCCAAAGTTTCTCTGAAAACAAACGAGAGTTGCTCATTATGGTCACACCAACCATTGTCAACAGGACCAAAGCATTTGATCAAAGGTCTACTCAAGTTGAAAAAGCCTTTTCAACCCCAGAATTGGTAGTCAACACTCCAAATCTCGAACAGGAAGAAGAGTTCTATCAAGAACAGATAAATTCAAATGATGAAAACTCCTCACTTAGGGATAATGAATCAAATACACAAGATATCGAAGTAAATAACAATACAAACAATATATCTAACACGAACATCCAAACAGAAGAGTACTTCCAGCAACAAGAAAATCAGAGCTAAATTTAGGAACGACATCATGGAAACCACACGCTTATCCTCACAAATATTTCTCAACTTACAAAAATACTGCATAACCATACTTGTCTTCTTATCACTTGTAGGCTGTGGGGCAGAACCGGACTATGAGTTTGCTTCTGGGAACTGTGCATTATCTTGTGAGAATGCTATTGTTGGTGGTTCTGACATGAGAATTCGTATCCTAAGCCCCCAGAGTGGATTTGTTACCCAGTGCGGCAATACAGGAGGAGGAGACCCGGATGATCACCCAAGCGAAATTCCAGTAAAGTTTGTCATTGAAAAACCTCGAAAAGCTCTTCCCGCTGAAGGCGCAAGCTCCACAGGACAAGGAAGCGGCATTAATGCTGATGAAGGAAACGCAAAACCAGAAGCTGAAGCAACTGCTGAAGGAGAAGGAGCATCTACAGAACCTATTGTTTGGGAGCCTGTCGCCGGTATTTCCTTCCAACCCATGTACTACGGGGGTGTGGTTGGCGATCAAACAAGAAATAGCGAAAATCCCGATGATCCACTATACAAAGGTATTTTAACATCTCAAGCCAACTGGTGTACAGATACCTGCGGAGTCGGCTCCGTGCGCATCAAACCAAGGTGCTTTTCGGAGTCCGAAAATACGGTTTCCGTAGGAATTTTTTCTGGGAATATTTTTAATAGTACTACATTTACGGTAAAACAACCTATGTGATCGGATAAAGCTTATGAACTGGAATTCTGTATTTGACCAGCTGCCTCTCACATCCAAAGAAGCACATACCATCAAACTATTTCTAAAAGACCCTGGAAGTATACGCTTTTTAGGAGCAAGCAAAATTCTAACGAAACAAGGCAAAAACTCGGAGTGTCTATCTCTACTTCAATGGGGAATTCAACAAAATCCATCTTACACACCTGGAATCATATACCTTGCTGAAAGACTTTATAGCTGTGGGTTTATCAGCGATGCCTCACTCAAACTAGACACTCTTAAACAGAAAGATATTTTAAAAAGTAGCTTAGCTATCGAATTAAAATCTAAGTCCCTCGCCATTCGTGAAAAATGGTCTGAATTAAATCAGTGGATTGAAATTGGATTAAAATCTTTTCCAAACCAGTGTTTTTTCTCCACAGCATGGGACAAACTGAAGACACAAGGATTATCAGCCGTCAAACAGTGGATTTTAGATTGTGATTTTACACCACATAATGTTACTCCAATGTTCGTTAAAGGGGCAAGTTATCAAAGCTTTACAAACATCGATACCCATCGTTTTCACTATGATTTTTCTTCTTTAACTCAATGCAAACAGTACAAGCTTGACAATGTCTGTGAGTATCTATATTCAGAAGATGACATTGCAAATCAAGCCGATGGGGTGGAAAACGATCAAAAAAAGTTAATCTATCAAGACATCCTGAAGAAACTTGCTCAAGTGGATTGAGATTATGATGAAATGTTTTTCTACAAACATCCTCCAGTTATTTCAAAGGTATAAACATGAATATCCTCATAGCACATGGAGTCAATTTAGACCTGCTCGGTAGACGTAACTCAACGCACTACGGATCTCTAGACTTAAAACAACTTACATCCATATTAGATCAAAAAGCCGAACAGATATCACACATTTTTCAGATAGCTATTCACTTAAGCCATTTTCAAACAAATGATGAAAAAGAGTATCTGGAAAGAGTTTCTCAATCTCGTATTGACGGAGCAATTCTCAATCCAGGTGCATGGACACATACTTCTTTAGCTCTCGCAGACCGTCTCGAAGCCGTAGGGCTCAAGTTCATTGAGGTTCATCTTTCGCTTCCAGAAACAAGAGAATCTATACGCAGAATCTCGCACCTGAGGATGCATGCACAAGGAGTCATCTGTGGCCTTAAAGAAACATCTTACACCTCAGCACTCTACGCTATTGTAGAAATCCTCATCGCTTCACAAACAACCCCATAGTATACTCCAGACCTCTAGAGTTACACTATGGCTGTAAGGAATCTAAAGAGATCATGCCTTCCTCAAGGGGAGTCCCATCTGTATCTAGAAGCAGCATACGCCCTCGAATCACGGGCCATTGCTTAGACTTCAAGTCATCCAGGTTTGCCTCGTGGTTAAGGTTCACAAATGCTGCATCATCAATATTGAGCGATCCCAACTGCATTTCAAATTTAAAGGTCTTACCGATCATCTCTTGCGGATAGTACTTAGGATTTGAGATATATCTAGACTCCACCCAACGGCCATATTCATCTAACCAGTCAGGCGAATCTTGCTTTTCTGAGCTAAGCATCTTTGGCCACCAATGATATGTTTCCACCACGGACTTGGTGGCAAAAGGAAGGATAACATTCAAGACGCCTTCCTGAGCTAAATACTCTACCCTAGGTTCTGCCTTATCTGCAGAGTATTCTTGCTGTGTCCAACAATCTATTCTTTCAAAGCTAAACTTACGAAAACAGCTCTCTACTGGTGTCGGACGTTTTACAGAATCCATTGTAAAATGGACTCTTACCATCTCATCCGTATGAAGAACTTTTAACTTTACTCCTGGCCATAATGCGGAAGCCATCTTCATGTCTCGTAGTTGGGCTACGGACTTCAATCTTAAATCAATGATTTTTAAGTCTATATCTTTTGTCATTGCCTTCGACAGATATTTTTTATCGACTTGATCGGACAACTCTTTTAAATGCTCCAATTTTTCCTTCTTTGCATGCTCTAATGCATCAACAGCTGTCAAAGCACCCTCTGAGAGCCAACCGCCAAACCAAGAGTTATTTGCTTCCAAAATAGGCTCAATATCCTGCTTCAAATCTTGTGACCAAGCTTCCGAGGGCATATCTAAGTACGGCAACATAAAAAACTGAAAGAATACTCTTTTTCCTTCAAGACGATGTAATGCTTCTTGAGTGTGCAAGTACTCCTCACCGCTCAACAGCCACTTCTCAGCATGCTGCATCACGGTCTTTAACCGTTCTCCAGAAAAAGTGGGATAAAAACGACCCTTTCCATCACGCCTCAATAACTTCAATTGGCTTACACTATAGACAAGGCGATCTGCAAAAATTTGCGCCAAGGATTCAGGTTTTTGAAGTGAAGCTTCAACATCTTTTCTAAACTGCTGCATCGCTTCCACTCCTGAAGCAGCCACCTGTACAGACTGCTCTTCTATAGAGCTTATAACCTTACGTCCTAAGAAAGAAAATAAAGCTTCCTCATGATTGGGATCTGCCTCTCTAACAAAGCAAAGAGGATTTAACATTTCAGGCTTATCTATCACTGCTTTTTTCAGTGTAGGAAAACGAGAGGCTAACTCTGTGAGGCGGTATGCTGTTAGCCAGGTGGTTGCATCACAATATTGTTTAAACTTCTCTCTTCCCACTTCCCGGATAAAATACTCTCTCAAGGCAACGACTTTAGGAATCACATGTGTATGCAAGTTTTTAAAATGACTTCCTAAATCTAATAATTGTGCAATCTCTCGATCACTATTCACCTCAATTTGTTCTCGAATCTGTGCAATTTGCAAACGAAGATGGTTAAATGCATATGCATCCATCTCTATTCTATCTTTGTGGTTTTTTTGCTGTAGAAACTGTTCCCAGCTGCGCTCCGAAATATTTTCAGGTTCCCATAATAATGCAAAACCTTGATAGTCTCTCTGATAAGAACCTACAGGATTCTCGGTTAAAAATAACGACGGCGCCTGTGAACCTTGATTCAAAGGTACAAAAGGTTGTTTGAGTGCACGAGCAGGCTGACGATATCCCTGCGAGCATGAAAGACTTAACAGTAGAAAAACCCAACTCAACAGATAACCATATACTGGCTGCTTCATTTCATTTCCCCTTATCAAAGATGAGCTTGATTAAAAAAAGATATCCATATCTAAAGAGACGAGTGTTTTAGCCACAGAATTTGTACCTGCCAAAGGCCGACGATACGCTAAGTTTATTGCAGCAGGAAGCGCGACAACCCCCCGCTGGTATAAGCTAACAGAGGAAAATCCAACTTTGATTAATCCAGCATGAGCCCTTGATTCACTTGCGAACTCAAGCGCATGCGCAACATCTTCTCGCCCAGGAATATCGTAATGGTCTTGCATTTTTCTTTCATAGACATACCCTAGTCCAGCCCCAACTCCCCAAATAGAGCTGTACTGTGCAGAAAGACCTAATTCAAAAGCCGCCCCGATTTGCAGCTTTACACGCTCTGTTTCAGCAGTAAGAGGCTGATCAAAGGTTTTCATACGTACAGCTCTTACGCTCTCAAATGGCTGAGTCCATTTTAAATACTGATTTAAAAGAAATGCCTCCGAGACAATCTGATCCAGAATAAGCGATGTAAAAGCCTTGGTCGCACCCTCACCGAAAGGAATCGAGTGAGGAACATTGATATCTATAACTTTTCCCGTTGGTAATATAACTCCAGTCTTACTGGCAATCCTCAAAGCACCTAAGTCAGAGATAAGCCCCTTTCCAGCTAAAATGACATCTCCAAGCCCAGTCTTTTGCCAATTCGCCAGAGGAGCATAACCTAAAGCACTAAATTTTTGGTGTATGAGATCTGAAGCACTTGCCATCTTTTGTTCAAAAGCCTGAGCTGTGGCCGTCATACCTTGATCACGCAAAGCATCTGTAAAGCGCAAAATATTATTTCTATTTGCTGTAAAACCAATATCGAGAGCTGATCGTCCTTGATAATAAGGTATGGCCAAACCAAAGTTTAGTCGATCAGAAAATCCATAAGAAATAATAGGAGCAAGCACACTCACAGATCCACGAATATCCCCAGTAAATCGGCCAAACTCAATCTGAGACAAAGAAGATGTCTCCTTGAATACACCTTTCAATGCACCTGTTAACTGAATCGCTTGTACGCGTCCTTGGGCAGCAACAACACTCTTACCATCAAGAGGTTTAGAAAACACCTCGCCCAACTCCTGAAGTTGACTCTGTGCATCAAATTTTTGATGAAATCGAGCTTCAACCTTAGATACCTTAATATTGCGTACTCCTTGCGGGAGTAACCTAGTGTCTTCAAATGCCATAACCTTTGATGAATAGGCC
>JAPPOJ010000116.1 GCA_028817975.1 Zetaproteobacteria bacterium
GGAGCCTTCTCCGGACTCGCCTTCTCGGTGGTTTCGGTGTTTCAAGCCCTATGGCTCATCCCTTATTTAGAACACATTCACGAAATGGAAACCCAGGAGGCAACACGTATTTCCTCGATGCTCTATCTGGGCATTGGCCTCGCATGCCCTTTCGTCGGCTATGCCACCAACAAAATCAGGGTCATGTCCTTGATCCGTGCCGGGCTATATTTGTGTATTCTTTGGCTCACGATTCTACTCAGCTCACGAGGTATGTCCGCGCTGAATTTAAGCATTCTCTTGTTCGCGCTCGGGTTTTCCTGCTCAATCTACCAGCTTGGGTTTGTCTATGTCACCCGCGAAGCTCCCGAAGCACTGAAGAGCATTGCCTCCGCCGCCGCCAATATGGTGATGATGGTCACCGGAGCAATCTTACAGCTCGTCACAGGATGTGCGATTTCATGGCTACGTGAAGCTCAATTGATTGCCAATCACCACGACTATTTAGGTTTCTGCTTTCAGGTCTGCCTCTGCATCATCCCACTTGGCATTGTGGCTGCGTTGGGGCTGACCTACTTAGTCAAAGATGACGAGGGCATCTCACTCGAAAAATGGACCTCCACCAAACTCCAGCAGCTACTCAAACCACGCCCTGCCCGCTCCAACGAACGCTAAGAAATCACACGATCGCCTACCTGAAGGTGGGCGGCTCCCACAAGCGACAAGGTCAAGTTATAATAGGCTAGACTTCCCTTTGCCTATTTATACCGTCGTATTTGAAGTCTCAATCATTCACACAGCTAGGATCGTCCGAGGACAGGAGGCAGACATATGAGTCAAGAGGATGGAGCTAAAAAACGCAGATGGAAAAACTTTCTGCTCTTACCCCGCATCCAGATCAAACTGGCCGTGTATATGATTTTACTCGCTGCGATTTTCTTCGTCGGTGGGAGTTGGATCGTATACTCACGTCTAGAGCAAGCCTTCACCCTCATCCTCGACCTCACCGAACTAGAGGATGAAGTGACACAGATGCTGGCGGTAGAAATCCAAAAGTTAGGCATCGTACTCGCAGCTTTGGTGGCTGCATATGTAGGAACCAACCTATGTCTTTCGGTGTTTTTTACTCACCGCATGATCGGCCCTATTCAGGCTTTTCGCCGTCATGTAAACCAACTCACCATGGGCAACTATAATGCCAAAACAGCCCTACGCAAACACGATGCCTTTGAGGAGTTGGCCGAAGACCTCAATCGTCTTTCTCACGCATTACGCGAAAAAAAGTAGGCGGGCTCAAGTCTTTTACAGTACAGCTGCAGCTAGCCTCTGCTCAGCCTCCCTCAACAAGGCCTGTGCATAGTCCGCAAGCTGACTTCTTTGTGCAAAAGGCGCCCATATTTGGCCTTGCTGCTTCAACACCACCCGGCTGGGCAAACCCGCCGCCCGGCGATCATATTCCAAAATCGAAGGATGGTTTGCGATCATCTGCAAGATAAATCCATAAAACGCCAATGCTTTAATCTTTTGCCGTTCAATCTCAAGTCGCTGGGGACAACCCATAACTTGCCCATAGCCGAGATAAAACTGCTCCCGCACACGCTCACTCTCAGGCAACAGCCACAGTTCAAGCGTAGCCAAGTCATAGCTTGCATCTCCAAGCCCAGCAAGTTCCCAGTCAATAATCCAGGCACGAGCACCGTCCCACAGTACATTGCCTGGATTAAGATCATGGTGGGCATACACACGTGCAGCAGTATCCTTCTCTAAGGCCATGACCTGTGCAAAAAGTTGCCGCAAACGGGGTGACAAAGCATACTGGATCTGTGCAAAGGCCAACTGAATGCGGTCTGTGATACGCAACTTAAACTTAGATTCGTCCACAGGCAAACGATGAAGACGTGCAACTCGCATCCCCACCCCCTGCCAAATCAAGTCAGCAGCAGGAGAAAAGGTCAGGCGCGTACAAGTTTGGATATGTTGCAGTACAGCCACCTGAAAGTCCGGATCATACCAGATAACTTCAGGCGCAACCCCTGCGCAGGCCATTTTTTGGGCAAAATACACCTCACGCTCACGCTCAAACAGGGTCTTACGCGTGGGGATGATTCTTAAAATAAGTTTTGGAGCCGTGACACAGCCAGGAGCCAGCAATTCATACACCTTGGCTGACAGCCCTCCGTGCATACCATACACGCGCCAATGGCTCGAACCATACTTTTGCCACAGAAAAGAACTCAGCGGACCTAAAAGCTGAGGAGGCACCACTTGCCTCATCTCAGCCCCATTTTCGATTGACAGATCCATGCCACCATCAGAAGGCAAAGGTGCTGTACCATGAGAACCCATAAGCTCTACTCAAAGTGTTTACGCAAACTGCGCAGCTCGTAGGAATAAATCACTTTATGGGGAGTGCTCACATAGAGACGACCGTCTTCCAACAAGGGACGCACGAGCAAGGTCGATTCTAACATATCGGACCAGACAACACGCCCATCCTTAGCGGCAAGAATCACCAGACGACCACTCAGTGTGGATGCAAAGATAAAAGATTCTGTACTGTACAACATACTGACCGGAGAGCCGAGTGCCGTCTTCCAAAGCTGCTCACCACGCGCAGACTGCAAGGCAACCACATCCCCAGACTCCGTACCCACATAGTAAACTCCAGCCGTAAAAGACGCCACATTAATTGCCGAGAGATGCGAGGCCTGCCGGAGACGAGGAGACTTCTCCTTCACCAACCCTCCGTGATCATCCAAGTCAAAACTATCGACCAAGCCATCCGCACGCGCAAACATAATCGACTTGTTCACAAGTGCGAGATCACCCACAATATCCAGAAAGGTATGCGCACCCGCTACCGCGTCCGAGCGATAAATCCAGCGCAGGTTACCACTGTTTTTATCCACGCCATGAATACTTCCATCACGCAACCCATAGACGACCACATTCTTAACCAACAGCGGAGCCGTCAACTGGCGCAAGGCCACCCCTGAACCTTTCTTGTCTCCATAGAACCACTTCACGACCCCTGAGGCATAGTCAAGACAATAGAGCTTGTCTTCCGCGGTCACCATAAACAAAACCTGACCCGAACGACTCATTTGCCGCACAACCATCGTCCCTAAGTTTTGTTCCCAGTTAAGCTTGCCATCACGGACACGCAAAGAAAGCACACGACCATCTTGCAAAGCGACAATCAGGTTTTCGCCACTCAAAAAAAGCGGAGCTGCCACCGAGCTGCCTAATTTGGCCAGCCAGGCAGCCTTTCCAGGAGTCACAAAAGCCCCTAGATAACGCTCTTCCACTTCCCCCAGCCACAGACTTCCGGACTTTACCCAGCCGCCAAAGTCTCCATGACTCAGCACTTTTTTCGCATCCAATTCAGGGACAAAGTTGAGCACACCCGCACGGGTCACTTTTTCCACTTCCACACGCGGGGTAAGATAAGGCGAAGGAGACGTCGGACTCACGCAAGATGTCAGCACGAGAGCGACACAAGCTCCTCCAGATGCAACCGAGTTGCTAAAAAAGCGCCATCCAGCCAAACACAGCTTACCGGGCCAAGAATCATGAGCAGTCAATGAGCACCCCTACGCTAGTCAACCAATTAAACCACCCCGGAAAACCAGGCACAAGCGTACACTTCCGGGGCAAACCTATACATACCCCACCCTACCAGATCCAAATTATTGACTGGAAGATGTTTCAAGAATACTTTTAAGCGCACCAGCTTTCACTGCTTCTGGAGAATCCGGAAACTCATCCTGAATGCGCTGCAAGTCATTCCGGGCACGCTCTAAGTCTCCAAAACGTTTTTCAACTCCTGCTGCCACCAATAGGCCACGAGGAAGAAAATCCTGGTCCGCACTATCCCGCAAGAGACGTGCTTGGGCAAGGGCCTGCTCCCCTTCGCCTGTTTGCTCTAACAAACCAATGTAAACAAGACGTACTTGGACCTGGTAAAAAGGTGTTTTCGCTTTTTCAGCCAACAGTTCGGCCGCGAGCTTCTTGGCAGCGTCAAAATCTTTGGTCTCAATATCAAGCATAATCGCCTGGACCGCAGCTCGACGACCTGTCTCCTCTCCTTTATTTGCTTGATAAAACTCAAAGTAGTTTTGACGGATATCTCGACTATTTAACACCAACCCGTCTCGACGCGCACTCGCAGCTGCGATCTTATCTTCCAGTTCTTTGACCTGGGCTGGGGTCAAGAATTCTTTCGTTTCTGGCTTTGCGGATTGCGCCGCCGAGAGCTTGGTACGCATCGCACTAAGCTCTGACTGGATAGACTGCTTCTGCTCTTCAAGACGCTGCTTTTCTTGTTCCAAAGCAACATCAATGGCAGAAACATCATCCAGACGCCGCAGACGCTTTTGAGAGACTAAGTAGTTGACGGTGACACCAATCGCACACACTAAGACCACGGCCGCCACACCCATGTAGATCTTTTGCTGGTGAGTGTACATCCAGCTATAAAAACCCACCGCTCTTTTTTGGAACTCGTCCGGCGCCGTCATTTCCCTGGATTGATCTTTACGTCTCGTCATCATATCTCCAATGATTTCTTAAAACTGGCAAGGCTTTTGAACATTTTTCTACTCTACCTGAGCAAAAGAACTCTCAAAACATTTATTATGGAGAGCTTAGGCTGTTCTCCACACCAAATTCACTGTCTACTCTGCAAAGTATTCACATTTACCCGAGCAAAAGAGAATGCCATAATATCTCAGGCAATGAAATATATCAAGGACGTTCAAACTTCCAACGCTTGATACAAACGATAGGATAGACGTGGCTAAATCAGGCCTAGCAAAGTTTTTGATTCAAGAGGGAACCCTCTCTCACAGTGACTGCCAACTTCTCTCGCGTGATCAAAGTCCTAGTGGAGCTAGTTTTGCGAAAGCAGTAGTCGCCCTTGGCATCATGAATGAGGTGGAGCTAGCTAAATTTATTGAAAAAAAAACCAACTTTACACGTATTCCACCGGACGAGCCTTGTGTGATGGAAGCCAGCGCCGAAGGGATTCTCGACTCGCCTTTAATGCAGTCTTTAGAAGTGGTACCTCTTTCCTGTAATGGCAAGACACTTACTGTCGCGATGGCCGACCCTCTCGATCAAGCGACCATTTCACAGTTGAACTTCTTTGTTTCGATGCAAATCAAACCGATTATTGCAACCTTTTCATCTTTGTACCGTAGCCTCAACAACCTGGTGCAAAGTTTCGACCCACAGCAGACCACTGTGGAACGCCTCGTCTCACAAATCAAAGTACCTGTCGCAGCTCCAGCACCCGCAGCCACGCCAGCACCACCTCCAACACCACCCGCAAGCTTCGACGACGAGGATGACTTTGACGATGATGAAGATGACTTTGACGAACAGGACACAAGCCTCAACCCCGAAACGGAAACAACCCCCGACACGGAGGATGCAAGCTTCGCAGAGCAAGATGCTCCGGCAAGCGACGACTTTGACGACGTCGATAGCAGTATGAACGATCGACTCGACATGGACTCGTTTACCGCGGATGATGAGACCACTCAACTCAGTGCAGAAGTAGAATCTGAGCTGATGTCCTCCACCACTCCACCTCAAGATAGCGAGGCCGAAAGTTCAACAGACGCAGCTGAATTCGACGATAGTATGGCGTTCGGCGACGAGACCCCTTTTGCCGATGATCTCACCCATGACACCCCAACCGAAGAGGATTCCACCGATGCAGGGCCTGCAGTCAACGATGCAGACCTCGAAATGGCCAAAGCCATGGGACTGGAAGAAATCGACGAGGGAGAAGACTTTGCCGTGGAAGCTTCGCCTGCGGGAGAAGCAGACACAAGCCAAGATGGAGAACCCACAGCTCCTGAGCTGCCCTTAAAGGATACCTTAGATAGCCTCGAAGATATGCCTGATATACCAGAGATCTCCACCAGCGAGGGGGCAACGGATGCGGACCTGCCCGACCAACCTAGTCTCGAAGCCGACACTGCTGCTGAAGAGTCTTTAGATGAGCTAGGCCTCGAAGCCGAAACAGAAGCCGCAATGGACGACCACCTCTCCGACGAACTGGGACTCGAAACGGAATCTGAAGCTGACCAAGAATCACTCGACGAACTCGGCCTCGAAAACGAGGCCGCCGCTGAAGCAGACATTGCAGATGAGCTAAGTCTCGAAACTGAACCCGCAGCTGACCAAGAATCACCCGACGAACTCGGCCTCGAAGCCGAAGCCGAAGCCGAAGCCGAAGCCGAAGCCGAAACCGAAACCGAAACCGATCTCGACCTCACAATCAAAGACACAGCAGACACAGACCTGGCTGACGAACTCGACCTAGAGGCTGAAGCAAACGACACACCAGAGCCCTTATCAGATACAGCGTGTCCCCCTTCTCCAACCACTGCAGAGCCTACACCACCATCTCAGTCCCCTCAAGGAAGCCGCCCCAATTTGATGCCTAAACTTGGGTTAACCATGACTAAGGTTGGATTTTGTAAGGACTTTCACACTGCTGTTGCAAAATTAACCGATTGCGTCAAAGACATCGCAGATATCACCAGCTGCTGCCTCTTTAATACCGACACCCAAGAGTTTTACCTCCAGTCAGGCACTGCACCAGCCATCTCTACAGAAACCTTTGCCCAGCAATGTGCCTCGATCACCCAACTTCAAGAAATCCCTCCTGCAGAGGTTGGACTCGAAGGCAACACATGCCTTTGGGTACAGAAACTCGACGCCCCTAACGGCAACCCCACCTACGGAGTGGTTTGGGGAGCTACGGGTCTGGACCTCAACATCGTCAGCATGAGCCAAAAAATCTTACAAAAGATTGTGGCTAAATTCGAAACCTAGCTCCCCATGGGGGGGGGCTATACCCCATAGGCTCCTCATCTCTATAGATACCCTCGCTGACGCCACTGTTCCAAAGCTGCGATAAACGCTGCGATTGCGCGGCCCCGGTGATCATAATGACTTTTCTCCCGCGCTGACATTTGTGCAAAGGTTTGTGTCGCTCCACGAGGTTGGAGGATGGGATCAAGGCTAAAGCCTTGCGTTCCTCTTGGCTGTTCAGGTATCCACACCGGACAACTCCCCTCAAAACAGTGCTTACGCCCCCGGTGATCCCGTACAGCCAAAACACAACGCATCACCGCTCCACGCTGCTCCCAAGGCAACCCAGCCATCTCCGCTAAAATCTTCGCCATCACTTGCTGATCCGTCCCCTGCGCACCGGCATATCGCTTCGAATAGACCCCCGGACGTCCACCTAAAGCATCGATAAACAAACCTGAATCATCCGCGAGAATAAACGTCGAGCGTGGCAAGAGATGGGCAAAGCCATCACATTTTAAACGCGCATTCGCAAAGAGCGTACTTCCTGTCTCAGCGACCTCACGCGTACCCAGCAGATCCTGCTGGCACAAAATCTGCTCAAAGTAGGCTCCACATAACTGCCCAAGCTCAGTGACTTTACCTCGATTTCCGCTAGCAATAAATAATGAAAGACTCAATAGGACCTCTACTTTTCACGACAACCGTCTATCTCATGAGCGAGCGAGTATCTATCTCGCAACAAAAACCATCATGATATGTACTCCTAACAC
>JAPPOJ010000077.1 GCA_028817975.1 Zetaproteobacteria bacterium
GTATTCTCCTTGCATATTAATAATTGCAGCCAAGTCTCCTGCTATAACCTTGCAATGCTTGCAAGCACGATAGATTCACGCAGAGATAAGGAGTTCTTTTTGTTATTGGTTCAATATTTTAAACACACATTACACGTAGGATTGCTCTGGAGTATCATGACCCCTCACATGGGCTGGGCTACTCCCCAGACCATGCATGTCATCGAGGATAAGTTTGAATGCTTAGAGCAGATCCAAGACGCCCTGGCGCACGAAGGACTCGAAAGCTCGGAGCTGATTGTCGGCATTGACTTCACCCTGTCGAATAGACAGCAAGGACGCCAAACCTTCTCTGGACGCAACTTACACCGGCTCTCGGGACGTTATCAAAATCCCTACCAGGCGGCCCTCAAAATCATCGCCCAAAGTCTGCAAGAGTACGACGATGATCAGGTGTATCCGGTGTACCGTTTTGGCGACAGTCTGACGCGCCACCATAGCGTCCTGCCGCTGACGAACGACATGCCCGAGGATGGGTACCAAGGGTTTGAGCAGGTGGAGCAGGCCTATGTAACAGCTGCTCAGCAGTTACAGCTCGCCGGACAAACTTCGTTTGTCCCCATCATTCACCAAGCGATGGAGATTGTCCGCAGCCGTAGAGAAGGGGACCACTACCCCTACCACATCTTGTTGATTCTCACCGACGGCGCGGTCAACCATGAGGTGGCTCAAAACATCGACGCAGTGGTCCAGGCCTCGGACTATCCCCTCTCGATTATCGTCGTCGGCGTAGGCGATGGCCCTTGGGATAAAATGATCGAGTTTGACGACAACATCCCCAAGCGCGCGTTTGATAACTTGCAGTTTCTCAATCTGCACGATCACGTGCGCAGCCTGGACGACCTCACCGCAGAAGATGAAGAAGACTTTGCAGTGGCTGCGTTACAGGAACTCCCCGAGCAGTATGCCAAAATCAAACAGCTCGACCTCATGAATGCCCGCCGGCACGACACAAGCGCAAGCGCAAGCGCAAGCGCGAGCCAAAGTGCTCCACGAGAGGCGCAACCGGCTAAAAAATTCAAAAAGCCCTTGTGGTTGAAAAAACTGTTCAAAAAACAACCTAAAGCTTAAAACACAAACGATTTACCAGGAGAGTATTTTATGTATAGCTATATCCACAAACTTGCAGCCACCGGGCTGAGCTTATCCATGGCTACCAGCGCCTACGCCCACCCTAAAGTGGAGAAGATCGAAAGCCGTTTCGAAACCGTAGAAGAAGTCCATGCCGAACTCGCCCGCCAAGGTCTCGAATCTTCCAACATGGTGGTCGGGATCGACTTCACCAAATCGAATAACAACACCGGCAAAAAATCTTACGGCGGTAAAAAGCTCCACACCATCAGCCCAGCGCCGCACCGCAACCCGTATCAAAATGTGATTCACATTCTGGGCCGTGCCTTGCATGACTTTGATGATGACGACATCATCCCTGCCTATGGTTTTGGCGACATCCGCACACGCGACAAATCGGTGTTTCCCATTTCTTGGGGCAGCCGTGAGTGTGAAGGCTTTCAACAGCTGGAAGAAGCCTATGTGAGGTACGCCCAGTCCATCAACAAGCCAGGCGGGCTACGTCTTTCTGGACCCACTTCCATGGTACCATTGATCAAACAAGCCATTCATATCGTTACCCAAGCCGGGGGATATCATATCCTTGTGGTGATTGCCGACGGCAGCGTGACCAACTACGCCGAAAATCAACAGGCTCTCATCGAAGCGAGTCGATATCCTCTGTCCGTGGTGATCGTAGGCGTAGGCGATGGTACAGGTTATGGTAATCTAGACGATAGTCAGCCCTTTAGCCAAATGCTGCAGCTCGACGACGATGTCGAGGGTAAGCTGTTTGACAATGTCCAGTTTGTCAACTTTTCCGAATTGTGGGAATCCACGAAAGAGCTTAGCCCTTCCGAGCGCGAAGCCGAGTTTGCCTTAGAAGCCTTGATGGAAATCCCCGACCAGTACAAGCAAATCAAACAGCTTGGGCTCCTCGACAAATACCCCGCCAAATAAACCTCCACAGTCACCCCGCCGCGCCGCAGACACGCCCCAGGCTGAACGCGGCGGGCATTGACTTTTTTTACATTCCATATTTTCACCGTAGGCAAAGCATTATATGATGGGGTGACATCCGCACAGGACTCACTTCGATCCGGGAGTTTATCCATGGTGACGCACCTCCGCCTCAGCTTTTTGCTCTATATCTGCTTGCTGGCACTGCCTGCCCACGCAGCCCAGGTTTTTCACCCCAGCCGCATGCATGTTTCTCCCCACTTCAGCAGGTGGTACCACACGGACCGGTATGGCAATACTATTCCGCATAAGTATGTGGGCACCTTTACCTACGTCAAGTACCGACGCCAAGGACAGCGTGAGGAGATCAACCTCATCCGCATCCACGAAAGCCTGGCGGCGCCGATACAGCGGCTGATTGCCACTGCCGAAGATCAACACAAGCTCATCGAAATCGACGGCGAACACATCTCGATCCGCAAAGTCGAAGAGATCCCGAACACCTTTCATCTGGTAGACCCAAAGGAGCACGGCATGTCCTTCGAGCGGCCGGCAACCCAAGCGTTTTTGAATCAACTTATCCTCGACCCTGAGAAGGCGCACATCGCCGTGCGCGCCAAGCACAAATACCTCGGACTCAAAAAAGTGTGGCAACTCTTCTACTGCCCCAAACGCAACCCCACCGATACAAATCCCAGCGACAGCATTCCCCTCTGTGAGTTTAAGCGCGCACTCCTCCCCCAGGTACTGCAAGTACTCAGCAAGGTCAACACCGAAGGCAAGACCGTGGCATTCTTCCCCACCGCCCTGCACAAAAACATGCTCACCGCCGCGCAGTTTCTCCAAGCCTTTCAAGAGCTGCCAGACCACCCCCCAGCCCGTGCCAAAGCCACGCAAACACCAGCCCCCATCGACCCCGAGACCGATGCCGAAGCTAAGTGGCGCCAAAAACTTGCCCAACTCGAACAGGAACCCGCAACGCCCTAGCTCTGCGTGCGTCCAAACACCCCTACCCGGAAAAAATATCCTGCCTAGGCTTTCCCTCGTCCTGACTGCATTTTACGCCGCGGCAGCCCCTGCGTTTTGTCAATTGGTAAAACTCTTGTAGGCTTAAAAGTGGTGAGCTGGTGCCGTACTTACTTGCACCTGACCAGCAACAAGGAGGACTCAAACGAACTCAGAATAAGACTGTCACGACAATAGAATAAAGCTATGCGTGAGAGTGGAATGCGGAGAACACCTTTTCTTTGTGTCTTGGCAGAACGGAGAAAAAGGCGCTCTCCTCACAAAATTCCATTCCCATCATAACAAGACTTCCTTCCATGACCAAACGTGAATCTAAGGAATGAGGTCGGCTATTGTCCAAATTCGAAAAATGTTTCATTTACAAGGAGTTTCTGTGATGGGAAATCACTGCCGACTGGATCTCGATGTGCCCAATATGGATGTGTTTACCGCCTTGGCGGAACAGTTAAACCTCAGCCAAGGCCAGACCGCCCTCGCCTGTGCCTCTCCAGGCATGAGCCACTACCGCATCGGCACCCTCCACCGCGAGGTCACCGCGGCGGATCTGCATGAGTTGGCCCAAAGCCAACAGAATGTAGCCTTTGTCACCGACCTCGAAGGCGTCCCGTCTAAGCGCGACACCATTTGCGCCGACCCGAGCAAAAGTATGCTCGCCGATGGCTATATCAAGCGCAAGTCGCTGATTAGCTTTGACCTCAACTTTGCCGATACCCTCAAAGACTTTGACCAGCTCGACCCCGAGCACAAGTACCGCCATGCCCAAGTAGCCGCCTACTTTATCCTTGCCGCTTGTAAGCAAAACTGCCTGCCGCTATGGATGCTGGTGTACAGTGGGCGCGGCCTGCACCTACACTTTAAGCTCGCCCATCCGTTGCCAGTGGCTTCGGCAGGGGCTTACGCGCGCCTGTACAAGCGTTGGTGTAGTCTCTTAGAAGTGTTGCTGCGCCAGCAGTACAAGCTCGACCGCACCTGCCGCAACCCGGCGCGGCTGTTTCGTCTGCCGTGTTCGCGCAATCTCAGTGTGGAGGGGGAAAACCTGCAAAGCGAGGTGTTTTTCCTCGATCGCCATGCGGATGCAAGTAAGTTCTTCGTGGATGTAGGCACCCACCTCCGAGTCTGGACCAGCGAGCCGTACCCTAAGCTCGACCCGCAGGCGTTTTCCGAAGCCACCAGACGGCAAGAGGAAGTTTACAAACGTTTTGACTGTGACGGCGATGGAGTGTGGCAGGTATTACAGACCGAAGACGGCTGCCGCCGGCGCTGGTTGTGTGACCCCCTACGAGTGGAGGCCATGACTCGCGACACGCATGGCCGCAGCTGGGGCCGGGCGCTGGTATTTCACGATGCCGATGGCCGCGAAAAACGCTGGAACCTACCCCTGGCGCTGTTAGCAGGGAATGGTGTGGCGCTGCGGCGGCGGTTGCTGAGTATGGGCCTGCACCTGTGCCTTGATCCCGAGGCCCTAGTGCCACTGATGCACTATCTGTTGTGGTCCCAGCCCGAGCAGCGCGTGGAGCTAGGGGCTGCCTAGAGGGAGTAGCTGGGGTGGGAAGTGCATCAGCTCAACTTCCCCCCTCAGCTGCTTTGGCTTTCAAGTAGTACTCAAATTGCTTGAGAGACATCTTTATTTCTCCCTCTTCACCTGTTTCAAACTCGTCCCGTATCACAGAAGTTTCAGCCTTAAAATCGAGAATGACGTTGAATTGGTTAAAATTGAACTCCCGGCGATATGCTTTGCCTCTATTCTTTTGAATACAATCCATCAACATAGCTCGAGTATACTCGTCTCCATCTTCATCCAAAAAAGCGTTTATAAGTATTTCATTCATATACAGCCACCCACTAGATAGGAAAGACACTTTGAATGGTGCCATCTCTCACCAGAACTCTGATTTTTGATGTCTCGACCCCCTGCTTAGTTGTGCCAATTATATTCTTAAGGTCAACTTCAACCTTGAATCCTCCAGGGCCATTGGGAATTACCTGACCTTGCCTCAAGGCAATATCAACGTAGGACTTCACATCTCTGGCCTTCGTACCAGGTAAAAAGCGACTAACTTCTTTGAAACCAGATCCATGAGTGTGTCTGTACATCACATGCTCGATAGCCAACATTTCACCACCATACCGATAATTTTTAGCACTCCATTGGGCTTGGATTTGTGGGCCAGAAGAAAGACCTTTAACGGGAACCGAGTCTCCTGTTCCTCGTACGAACTTTTTCTCTACTTGTTTATTCTTTAATATCAGTTCATCACGAATGTCGCCATGTAATGGATGGAGAACCTCACTACAAATCGCGACCGCAGCCGTACAACTTGCACGCATCTCACCCATAGTCAGGGTACGCACAGAAGACCCCGCCACCGCACCCACTGGACCAGCGGCTAGACTACCTGTCTACTTCCCCCCTCAGCTGTTTTGATCTTCAAGTAGTGGAACTCCAGTTAACCCTGCTCAAGTTTTTCAATGTGCTTTTGCATCTGTTCAGCGGTCATGGGCGGCTTTACTTGATCAAATGCAACAGTTAGGTTGTATGGGCAATCATCTTGTTTTCCATATAAGTGAATATGGTTAGCCTCCGCTGCACTATCTCGATAGAATCTTAGAAGTACTGATTGAAAGTATTCAAGTTGATTTTGTGGCAGTATAAACTTGTACTCTCCAGAATCATTTTTTTTGACAACACAATTTGACTTACAAGCATCTTTATGGCCCTTCTGTAGCATAAATTTACTTTTAACGGTAAAGCAAGTAACTTGCTCTACCAAGCCCTCTATCAACAAACCTATTTCACAAATCCACGTTTCCAACTGATGAGAGTTTACAAAGAAGACTAACTCATTCTGCTTGACTAAAATCTCTCCCGTATTTTTTATAGAACGTCTCATTTGGCTTTCCATCTTAAGTGTAAGTTTTTTATGACAATACCCGTGTTTAAGTCGATTCTTTCAATATGGATATGGGGCGTGTCATTTCTATGATGTCCCAACAAATCTTCAAGCTGGCCTCGATATTGCCACTTACCATCCTGACTTCTCATTTTTCCAGGCTCAAGATAAACAGGCTCATTACCCATTTTTGTTCGTGCAATAGCTCTTGCTTCCCGTTCAGAACCATACCAGCTTTCCAATGATGTTGTTGTACCCTTGACTTGGTAGTCTTCCTTATATTTGTCTGAATAACCAATGTACTCTTTTTTTGAACCTTTCTTATTCAACACCAAGTCATCACGAATGTCGCCATGTAATGGATGGAGAACCTCACTACAAATCGCGACCGCAGCCGTACAACTTGCACGCATCTCACCCATAGTCAGGGTACGCACAGAAGACCCCGCCACCGCACCCACTGGACCAGCAGCTAGGCTCCCTGTTACAAGGGTCGCTGACCCTAACGCTGTCCCCGCACAGACCGCAATGGCTCCCCCACACAGTAGCTGCCGATGATTCGTGATCGCTTGTACCATACGATTCAGGCTGCAGTTGTGCACATGCAGGGGTAAAGACCCCACAAAGTACGTCTGCAGACCTGCGACTTCGAGATTGTAAACAGGAATCGGTCTATCTCGTTGTATGACCCGAGCTGTATGGACCTCAACAAACTCCAAGTCACGCTGATCTCCAACCACCTGAATACGCACCACCTCGCCATTGTCGACACGTTCAGCAATCTCTCTCGCCCGCAAATAGCCGTGATGCGTATAAATCGGGTGATTTTCCGTCGCTTCTACCCGGTGATCCTCTCCATAATGAATGGCGACCAACCGGTCTGCGCAAGATTGATAAACCGCAGTTACCGGCCTCAGTACACAAGACCCACCTGTAACATCACAGGCGTACACATGGACTGGATTTTCGGGATCAAATTCGTCCACCAGTGGCCCCATCTCACGTGGACCGTTTTCCATCCACACCGGCGTATTCCCAGGAAAGCAGACAATATCCGACGCCCAACCAAAGTCGATTTTCCAACGATTTACATCTTCGCGTAATGCATCCAAACCGTCTTGGTAGGTACGGAGTAACTCCAACCCCTGATTGTAATGATGCAGGCTTTGTCGTATATGCTCACGGGTTGCTGCGAGAAAGGTATCACGCTGCAGGGCGGATTGTTTCTGTTCGCCTGCCAAGCTCTTATATTGCTCTTCTAGCTCACGGACACGTTGCATTTTAAGTCGATACGCGCCCACAATCTCGATTAACTGCTCTTCACACTGCACATAACATTGCTTCGAAGTGGCAAAGTCACCACAAAGATTTTTGGCGACTTCAGATCCTGGGTCATCATAGACTTCCCTCATGCTCTGCTGCAAACGCAGAATCCGGTCATGAAAGACTTGCTGCTCACGCAAGATCTGTTGATGCTGGTCCACGAGTGTCGCAATTTGCCGCCGCAATTGTGCGTCCTCCGCAACCAACTCATTGCATTGCATGGCATAGACATCGCATCGCGTTTGACCAAGTTCGGCTTGGACGTAAGCTTCCCCTGCTCGATTCATCTCCTCTACGGCATTGCGGAAGTGAACGAAGGCGTCGCCGAGATGTTGTTGCAGATGAGCATTACGCTCCATCGCTTGGTCTGCATCCGCCCATAAGGGGATAGATAGACATAAGTGAAGTAAAACCCCCCACAGAGGCCATGGCAATATTTTACGGCTCGACATCTTTATCTCCAGGTGAGAGGAATACATGGTTGCATGGAATCATCAGGAAACTGTGGGCACTGAGAAGGATTGCATCAAGTACGGACGAACCAGAAAACATCATGGGACACAACTTGACACTCCGTCTCCCCCCAAAAGATGATCACCTGAATGAGAATTCAACTCATCCACAAAACTTACTCCGCAAGGTCCAAGCAATGATGATTGATCGAACTCAAATAGAAAAAGTCGACATGGTCTCGAAAAAAACAGGACAAAGATACAGTACCTATCAAGATATCCGCAAACATTGCAACATTCAAAACTTTAATGTGAGATATGAAGAAATTCGGCCATACTCTAAAGCCTGTGCACCCCACAAGCATACTGAGTTAGAAGAGTTTTATTTATCGCGCCCATTCCGTGGCTATATCTACAGCAGTCAAACCAAGTGCTTTAGAAATCTTCAAAAGAGTTACTCTTCGAGGCATGGAGGCCGAGTTAAAAAACCGCGATAAAGATGGCTGGGGAATACCTGTTTTCTGAGCAAGAGCCCCAATTCCACCCTTTTGCTCCACAATCAGACGAAGGTTGTCTTTAAACTTCGTGACATCCTGAGCAATTTGAGCAAGGTCATCAAACCTTATATAGGTAGCTTCTTCTTGTTTTTGTGAGGCACAATCATCCACCATGTCCTGGATATCCGCCAAAATCTCCTTTCTTTCTTCGACATCTTCTTCCTTATCCCAAAGCTTAAGTAAGTCGCAGACACCTTCAAATTCGAAAGCTACTTTCACAGCACTAGTAACAAATTCTCTCGGTAGGCCGGCGCAAATCATCTTATATCCAATTTCGATTTCAATCCCGGTAGACTCTCGAAGATTATTTACGGTACTATCTTGTGTCATTTTATCTTCCCACACTTTGTGTAGCGGCCTTTCACTACCAGCTGCATATGTGTCTTCAATCGAGCAAGCTTTCTTGCTTCCGCCTTTGCACCCCTTTTTACGTACCCTTCACAGAGAATCGCATCGCTCCATACTCCCACCCCAAGCCTAAGCTGTACATTTCCACTACCTACTTGATGCCACTTCATTTTGAAACCTCCTGGAATAGATCCTGCTGGTGACCAAAATTTCTGAACACCAAATTTGGAATCATTAGGATAATCCCGCAACAGGAGCACATCTGGCCGAATCTGCATTTTATACTCTTGAGCGTCAAACACTCTACTCCTCACAAGTTCGAGATACGTATCTAAGGCCCATTGAGTGAGAATAATGTCCACGCCTGCCTCTCCTCGTTTATGTCGGCTCATTCTAATATAATCTTTATAACAAATATAATATAAATAGCTTTATATTTTTAACATGCTAAAAATATAAAGCTATTTAAAGTCTTTTTTCTCTTTTTTACGCCCTAAAAAAGCTTTTGTGATCTGCGCCGCTCTCTCTCAGCTCAGCTTTCTGCATACATGTCTGGTTTTAGGCAACCGCATCCCGCTCGATCTGTTGCAAGATACGCAACGTCTCCGCTGGCTCGGGCCTATGGGTATAATCTGGGTGGATGTCGGCATACACCACTCGGCCGGAAGAATGGACCACCAAACGAGTGGGCATAGGTAAAGACCAACTCTCATCGCCGTTATAGCGGGGCAGGGTAAGCTTAAAGTCTTGGTAAATCTTCTGTATCGCCGGGGTCTGCACAAAGCGAATCCCCAACTGGGCCGCATAGTGATTGCCCAAGTCACTGAGCACGTCAAAAGACAAACGGTTGTCTTGCACACTCTTCTGCGCCCAAGCTTGGACCTGGGGAGAGATCACCACAATCTCGGCATTGGCTGCACGAAACTGCTCCACATAGGCTTCCAAGGCTTTGACCTCCAAGTTACAGTAAGGGCACCATACCCCGCGAAAAAAGCTCACCACCAGGTGTTTACCCTGGAGTAAGGCTTGCGAGGTGATCGTCTCGCCATACTGGTTGGGCAAGGCAAAAGGTGGCAGCTGATCTCCTACGGCAATCGCATTTGTGGTCGACAAGCTATCCAGCAACGCTTGATTTGCCTCCTCCATAGCGGCTAATTTTTCTGCCGGTAGGCTCGCTTTAAACTTTGCCTTTAAGGCATCTAACTGAGGTTGAAGTTCTTTCATGATGATCCTCTCTTTCGGAGTTGACTTGAACATCCAAATATTTACAAGGTCAGCGCATGGTCGGGTAGTCGGTATAGCCACGCTGATCCCCGCCATAAAAAGTACTTTCGTCCGGGTCATTCAGGCCAGCACCAGCCTGTAAGCGCGCAGGCAGATCCGGATTGGCTAAAAATGCGCGGCCAAAAGAAATCGCCTGGGCACGTCCACTGTGGAGGTACTGCTGGGCAGACTCAAGATGATGCCCACCGTTGGCAATATAAAAGCCATCCCACTCCCCCCGTAGGTGCTCCAAAACCTCACGATCTTCTGGCGAGGACTCTGCCATTCCTAGCGCACCTTCGCAGACGTGGAGATAAGCTGCGCGGCGTTTACCTAATGCTCTAAAAATCGTGCCAAAGGTCACGCGAGGATTGCTATCCTCGATATCATTAAATGAAATGGTAGGGGCAAAGCGTAAGCCAATCCGACCAGGGTCCCACACTTTCGCAACCGCATCAAAGACTTCCAACAGAAATCGCGCGCGGTTCTCTACCGTGCCGCCATACAGGTCAGTGCGCTGGTTCGTACGATCGCGGATAAATTGATCGATAAGATAGCCATTCGCAGCATGGATTTCGACCCCATCAAAGCCAGCGACCTTGGCCTGCTGGGCAGCGTGCTTGTAGTCCACTACAATCGCTTGAATTTCTTCAACACGCAGTTCCCTAGGTTCGGAAACATCCACCAAACCCTCTGCAGTAAAAGTTTGCGCCTTGGCTCGGATCGCCGAAGGTGCCACGGGTTGATGTCCTTCTGGGAGCAGCGAAATATGCGAAATGCGCCCAACATGCCAGAGTTGGATAAATATTTTGCCTCCTGCTTGGTGCACGGCTGCGGTGACCTCAGCCCAAGCACGGACCTGATCCGCGGTATAGATCCCCGGGGTGTCGACATAACCTTTACCTTGGGCAGAGATCTGCGTGGCTTCGGTGATGATAAGTCCAGCCGACGCACGCTGGGCATAGTATTGTTTGGCATACTCACTCGGTACCCCGTCTGCCGTCGCTCGACTGCGCGTCAGCGGCGCCATGAAGATACGGTTTTTGACTTCTAAGCTACCGATTTTACCAGGACTAAACAGGTTTTCCATGACTCCTCCTCATGGGTTATCACGATACATAAGTGCTCAATTGATATTTTGTATCGATCGATATAAAATATCTTACTATGTTCTATCGGACAAACAAAAGGGTTTTGTAGTGAACAATACAAAAAAGGTAGGAAGACCGAAAAAATTCAATGAAAGCCAAGCACTGCAGGCAGCCACCGAGGTGTTCTGGAGCAAGGGTTATGACGGAGCTTCGCTGAAAGACCTGACCGAGGCGATGGGCATTAATGGTCCCAGCCTGTATGCCACTTATGGCGACAAAGAGTCTCTCTTTCTCCAGTCGGTGACCCACTATATGGCAAACAGTAATTGCACCCCTCTCGAAGCCTTCGAGCAACAGACGCAGATTGCAGTGGCCGTACGCAGCTTCTTTGAAGCCATCATCCAGTACACTACCGAACACGCCGGGGGAACCCGCGGGTGCTTCTTAAGCTCATGTGTAAGTACCTGTGCGGAGACCATTGCCGGGGTCAAACCCCTGCTCCAACACGCCATCCAAGAAAGCGAAAATCGTCTGGTGACACGCTTTGAACAGGCCAAACAAGCAGGAGAACTCCCTCAAGACTTTCCCTCTGCACAGCGCGCAAGGCTGATGTTTGACTTACGCCAGGGGCCTGTTTTCCGCGCCCGTGCGGGCCTAAGCGCCCCGGTCATTCGCGCGGACATTGACTATTGGGTACACATGGTTTTGTCAAGCTCTCAATGAAGTAGCACAAAACTTCACCGAGAGCTTATCTACGATCAAAAATCCCCACGACACACTCCACGTTCAACCAAACTTGCCCTGAATGTACGCCTGGGTTTGCGCCACCCGAGGCTGGGAGAAAATCTGCGTGGTAGGGCCAAACTCGACTAAGCGCCCTTCATACATAAACAACACATCATCGGAAATTCTTTTGGCTTGCTGCATATTGTGGGTCACCACCAGAATGGTATATTTTTCGCGCAGGTCGGCAATTAAATCTTCAATACACGCGGTGGAGCGCGGATCAAGTGCCGAACATGGTTCATCCATCAAAATCACATCGGGGTTCATCGCCAAAGCACGGGCAATGCACAGACGTTGCTGCTGCCCCCCTGACAAAGATAAAGCCGACTGGTGCAGACGGTGTTTCACTTCATCCCAGAGCGCCGCCTTGCGCAAACAAGACTCTACCCGTTGGTCCATATCTCCACGCATGTGGTTAATCCATGGCCCCCAGCTTATATTTTTATAAATCGACTTCGGAAAAGGATTTGGCTTTTGAAAGACCATACCAATACGTTTACGCACCGTCGGCGGATGAATCTCGCGACCATAAAGGTCTTGATTCTCAAACACCACCTGGCCACTCACCTTCACCGTGGGATCAAAGTCGTGCATACGATTTAACGAGCGCAGCAGGGTGCTTTTGCCACACCCGGAAGGGCCAATAATCGCGGCCACACGATGCCGCCGAAAGCACACACTGACCTCCTCAACTGCACGATGACTGGCATAAGACACCGAGAGACCTTTGACTTCCAGTGCACAAGAGGGAGTAACATTCATGAAGGATACCTCTGGAGTCGATGACGAATCCACACCGCCGTCAGATTAAACATCAGCAAAATGGACAAAAGAACTAAAATACCCGACGCCGCAACTTGATGAAACTCCACTTGCGGACGGCTGGCCCAATCATAAATTTGCAAGGGTAACGCCGTAAAATCGTCGCTCGGCGAGGTGGGAACAAACCTCATATAACCGACGGCACCCACAATCACCAGTGGGGCTGTCTCGCCAATCGCCCGCGACAAGGCCAAAATAACCCCCGTCAGAATTCCCGGCAAGGCAGCAGGAAACACCACCAACAAGTTGACGTGCCAGGGTTGCGCGCCCAGCGCATAGGACGCCTCGCGCAAAGAACGTGGTACCGAGCGGATCGCCCCTTGGGCAGACACGATAATGACGGGCAGAATCAACAACGTCAGTGTCATGCTTCCCGACCACAACGAACGCTCCAAGCCCAGCAAACGCACGAAAATAGCCAACCCCAACAATCCATAAATAATCGAAGGTACACCCGCCAAATTGGCAATATTCACCTCTAACAAACGGGTAAGCCGACCTTGAGGGGCATACTCTTCCAAGTACAACGCCGTGGCCACTCCTAAAGGAAACGCCATGGTCGCGGTGAGGGCAAGCAGCCATAAGGTCCCCCACAACCCCGCCTTAATCCCCGCCTGCGCGGGCCGACGCGAGGCAAACTGGGTGAGAAACGAACTGTCCAAGTACTCCCAACCTTGACGGCAAAGGTGAACTAACAGTACCAGCAACAAAGCCGTCGCGAACATGCTTACGGCACCACAGACCCACCTGAACAACACATCTTTGCACCAACGTCGCTTCATCACATTTACTCCGCAGTCCTACGCATCCAACGGTACCCCAACACATTGAGTACAAAGGTGATTCCAAACAATAGCGCCGCCACACCATAGCAAGTCAGGTACGCCACACCTCCAGCAGGAGTGTCTCCTAAACTGACTTCAACAATGTAGGCTGTCATGGTCTGGATACTTTTTAAGAAGCTCCATTCCATATTAGGAGTCGCACCTGCTGCAAGGGTCACCGCCATTGTCTCGCCCAAAGCACGCGAGACAGCTAAAATCACCGCAGCAGCCAAACGAAAAGCGGAGGCAGGCAAAACAATACCCCGAAACACCTCATAGCTGGTGGCCCCCAAACTGTATCCCGCTTCTTTTAGCTCAGGAGCAACGGCACAAAACGCATCATCGCATAGGGATGACACCATCGGCAGAATCATGATTCCTACCACAATTCCAGCACTAGCTGCATTGAACACCTCCATGGCTGGAAACAACTGTTGCAACTGGGGAGTCACAAAGGTCAAAGCAAAGTAGCCGTATACGACAGTGGGAATACCCGCAAGAATTTCTAAAAAAGGCTTCACCACAGAGCGTATAGGAAACGAAGCATACTCACTTAAGTAAGCCGCGACAAACACCCCCAGCGGCAAGGCAATCCCCATCGAAAGCACCACCACTAAGGTGCTTCCCACTACCAAAGGCAACACCCCATACTGCTGTGGCTCAATGAGTGGCTGCCACTGGGTCCCCAAAAGGAAATCCACGATAGACACCATGTGAAAAAAAGCAAATGCTTCTTTACCAATCAGCAACACAATCGTACAAGTGGTCAAGACGGTGAGGGAAGTCGCCAAGCTCAAACACAACTTGAGCAACACATCTTTATAGTTCACCCATTGCCGTCGCAAGAGCAACTCCCCCACCGGTTCCTCGACTAATTCAAGACGGGCTGCTTTTGTACCTGACTCCATAGGCGCTCATACTCCTCTGTGGCTAAGGGTACATATCCTACATCTTTGACGAGTTGCCGGGCATTTTTCAGGTAAAACGAAATAAACTTCTTCACATTTGCTTTCTGCAATGCACTTATATTGACATACATATAGATCTGCCGTGCAAGGGGCTTGTAAGAGCCATCAAAAACCGTCTCAAACGCAGGAGCTACGGGTTTACCACCAGGAACTTGAATCGGCACCGCACGTAAAGATTTTTTGTTTTCCACATAGTAAGAGAGACCAAAGAAACCAAGTGCACCACGATCCCCGGCTACTCCGCGCACCAAAATGTTATCGTCTTCACTTTTGGTAAAGTCCGCACGGCTTGATTGGGATTTACCATTAATTGCATGGGTAAAATAATCAAAAGTTCCGGAGTGGGTCCCTGGGCCATACAATTTGATTGCCAAATCGGGCCACCCCGCACGCACTTGACTCCACTTCGTAATCTTGCTGCCTGGCTTCCATATCTCATGTAACTCAGCAACCGTAAGATAGTCCACCCAATCATTTTGACGATGAATGACCACCGAAATGCCGTCATAGGCAACAGGTATCTCCATGTATTGAATACCCGCAGCTTTGGCTTTTTCTTTTTCACTATCCTTGATTTTGCGCGAAGCATTGTTGATGTCGGTTTCCGCTTGCAGGAACTTCTTAAATCCACCTCCCGTTCCTGAGACACCCACAGTCACCCGCACTTCCGGGCTCTTACGCCCAAACTCCTCGGCAACCGCTTCCGTAATCGGGTACACCGTGCTGGACCCATCAATACGCACGCGGTCCTGTACTACCGCCCGCGCAGAAGTCGCGCACAAGCTACTTCCAAGCGAAACTCCCCAGAGTATTTGTTGCACCTTAAGCTTTATAGATCTGTGCATGAGATGAAGCCTTTCTATGTCTTGAAATACCTTCTCTAACCCAAATCATATTCTCATCTCTCAGGGTCAGCAGATATAAAGAGTACATAAAAAAGCGCTAAAGCGAGTTTTTTACCTGACAGAATCTGTGAAAAAAGGAAGACACATCTCCGGGACGAGGACTAACAATCCAGACAACGTAACGCCGTGGCTACCATTGCAAAGCGTGCTGTACCAAAAGCCATGTTAGTAGCACTACACTCTGGGACACCATGGACTTGTAACGGCCCATCAAGGTCGCGCACAGTTAACATTCCCTCAGGAACTTGAACAGAAATCATCAGATGTGCGGGCGGAGGAGGGATATGGACACAAAACTGATCATTCGGTACTAACAACATCCGCACCACTTCCTTGCCACGTAGTTCCAGAGGGACACCATAGCCAACCACAGTCACTTCACGTTTTTGAGCAAGAGCGCGCCATAGCTTCCCTGACTCTTCTTTCGCCTGCTGCAACTGGACACAGACCTGTTCGCCCTCCTGCTCAAAATCTTGCCACAGCAAATGGTTTTCCACCTCTGCTCCCAGCAACGCGGAGGTATTTAAATAACGCAAATCTTGTCGCCCTGGAAAAAGCAAGGCAATGGCATAAGATGTCAGAATAAGGCCTGAGCCAATGCCCCAGGTGCGCCACTTCATATGGTGATGGTGATGTTCCATATCTCCTCAAATACACGCGTTGTTAGATATCCCTGGCCCGGTAAAGCCACTACGAACAGCGGAAACCATTTTAAGTTTACTTTTTACCAGTCTTTGAGCACCATCATAGTTTTGCTGTAGCATTTTCACAAGTTAAAAATGCTATCCTAATGCTGTTGACATCGTAACCAAAGAGGTGATCATGTACTTTATCAGATGGTTCTCACTTTATTTTACCTTATTTGCCATCCCCTTAATGGCCCAAAAAGGAGAAGATCCTGTGCAAGCCAAATGGAAAAACTTTAAAAAACCTTCTCTAGACAGCTTAAAAAAGAATTTAAATCCCCTCCAATATAAGGTAACCCAAGAAGATGGGACGGAACGCGCATTTCAAAACCTTTACTGGGACAACAAAAAAGAGGGAATCTATGTAGATATCGTCTCCGGAGAACCTCTCTTCAGTTCGACACACAAGTTTGTATCCGGTACAGGGTGGCCTTCGTTTACCCAACCTCTCGACCCTGCCTATATCACCACCCAAGAAGACCGTCAGCTTTTTACGGTACGCACCGAAGTGCGTTCCAAGTATGGAGACTCTCACCTTGGACATCTCTTCGAGGATGGCCCTGCGCCCACAGGGTTACGCTACTGTATTAACTCAGCCGCTTTACGCTTTATTCCGGTCGCACAGCTCGACGCCGAAGGTTATGGTGCCTATAAAAAACTTTTTGCGCATGAAACAGATGCTCCGTCAGCCACACAGACCAAAGCCACGGCCTTCGCTTATCTGGCAGGTGGATGCTTTTGGTGTATGGAACCGCCTTTTGATAAAACCCCAGGAGTCGTCGAAACCGTGTCCGGTTACTTCGGGGGCAAGTTTAACAACCCCAGTTATAAAGAAGTTGCCGCAGGAAAAACCGATCATCTCGAAGTTATTCGGATCACCTACAATCCTAAACAAGTAAGTTTTGAACAATTGTTAGAAGTTTATTGGGAAAATGTCGACCCGACCCAAGCGGACGGGCAGTTTTGCGATATCGGCCCCCAATATCGTTCTGCGATTTTTTACAGCAACTCAAACGAAGCCGGCATAGCACGACGCTCCGTGGACAAAGTCAAGCAGAAGCTGCAAACCGTCGCCACAGAAATCAAAGACGGCCAAGGGCTCGTCTTCTACCCGGCCGAAGAATACCATCAAAACTACTATCAAAAAAATCCTATCCGCTACAAAACCTACCGCTACGCATGTGGTCGAGATCGCACCTTAAAGAGAGTCTGGGGGAAATAGACAAAGGCCGGGAAAGAGCAAAAATACGCCCATAGGAAAGGTCATAAATCTAGGTAAGGCCCTGGCTTGGGAGGAGGGCTTCAATCGTATCTTTAGCCGCTTCTTGTTCGTGACCCTCACCTTCTCCGGAAGAGAGGACCTTTTCTTCGGCAATCTCACGCAACGCGGTAACAGCGTGCTTATTTTTGCTTGCAACGAGGGGAGTGCAATTACCCATCAGCTGGCGAGTACGGTTCGCGGCAACCACAACCAAAGCAAATCGGTTAGGCATAACTTTTTGACAATCTTCGATAGAAATACGAGCCAAGATTTCCCCCTTAAATACAGGTGTTTGACCAAGAAATGTGCAGAACTAGCCTTGAAGCGGATAACTCTTTTATTATAATATTTAGATTACTTCCTATCAAGGTGCAATCCAGGGAGGTATCATACGGCATATAATTGTAAAAATCAAGGACAAACAAAGGGTTAAGAATGAGAGAATCCATCCCCTACTGGGTTCAGATGCTTGCCACCGCCAGCCAAAGTTCAGGTCGCCAAGGTTTTGCACCTCCCACGGAATCACAGCGAAGCCGCGAAATATGTTTTCAGTACAATCAGTGCGGCGAACATTTGCAGCATCATACCCAAAGCCTTCAAAGTTTGCTGACAGGTTCACAAAAGATCAGCTGTAACCTAGAACAATGGTCAGTATATGGCTTTTATACCCACGCTGTTCTCCAGACTGGCTCCACTCGGGTGGTACTCACCTTTGCACCTGAAGAAGTCACCTTTCGTTGCACCACTCTACAGGGCTATCAGCCTATCACCGTGGAACAGCAACACTTTATCCCGACATGGGAAACAAACTCTTACAGCCTCATTTACCAACCTAGAGAACGCAAAACTCCAGGCTTGACTACAGAGGCCCTTGTACAGTACACCCTTATAAAAACCATCGAAGTTGAGCAAACTATAGAACATAGCGTGCTTAGCTTCGGCAAAGAGGAGCATCAACCCTATGGAAATCAAATACAAAAATGATACGGTTCCCGAAGAAATCGTCGCCCGGATCAAGACAGAACTCGGCGGCAGAAAACTTGGCAAAATACTGGATTTTGTCATTTCCTCCACCAGCCTCGAAGTCACCATCAAAAAGATGGGAACCTCCGTACTCACCTTTGAACGCAATCAGCAAGAGGATGGAATCAGCTGGGTATTAACCCAAGAAAAGATCGCCCTCACCCATCGGCCCATGAAAAAAGACATGGTGGAAAAGCTTGCCGTGGTCATCCGCAAGACGGGCGGAGAGATGGTGGGTTAACCTTGGCATACACCTGGTCCACTCCGAGCCAGCGCAAATGAAAGGCTTGGAGAAAACTATCTTGCGCATGAGCTGCAACCACCCGCCACGCTACCGACTTATCTTCTGCAGCTTCACGCTGCGCTTGCTGAAGCCACAGGGTCCAATCCCAGATACACTGGCCACCTTCAACGTCTTCCAAGCCCTGTAAAGGAGTCGTGTACAGCTGTACCACCTCCAAGTGAGGTGGAGGTGGGTGAGGAATGGTCTCCGCCAAACACTGCGCCTTGTGCAACGTCATCACCAGCTGATCCCAAGTATAGCCACTCTCTGCGATCAGGCTAGCTAAGCGTCCAAGCCGATCTTCGTCCACAACGATTATATGATGAGGAATATTAAAAAGATCTTCAATAATATACTCTACATAGGGTAGACTTAGAGAGTGTATAGGTGTTTCAGGGGTAAAACTCACAAGAACCTCAATATAGTGTAAAATTTGTCTAAATCGCAAATTAGGCTAGGCATTCTTCAAACTGTAAGCGCCCAGCCTGGCCCGCTTACTCTGAACACACCTATTTTTATACAGACACGCGGAGTCATCATGTACCGAATGCCAGACGTCACAGTTATACCTTACCTTGAGCATGATCCCCAAATCGCAGCAGATACCTTCGTAGCAAGTGGCGCACGGATTATCGGCAAGGTGACGCTCGGAGCACAAGCCAACATCTGGTTTAACGTCACCATGCGTGGGGATGTCCATTCTATCGAGATCGGCAATCGCACCAATATCCAAGACAATTCGGTCATCCATGTGACAACCAACGGTCATCCAACTATCGTCGGTCAGTCTGTCACCGTAGGACATCATGCCACCTTGCACGCTTGCACGGTAGAAGACTACGCACTCGTCGGCATGGGCGCTGTCATCCTAGACGGCTGCACCATAGGACGCTATAGTATGGTGGGGGCAGGTTCCGTATGCCCCCCTGAGAAAAAATATCCCGATCACTCTCTTATTTTAGGCTCTCCCGCAACTGTCAAGCGTAAGCTCACCGACAAAGAGATCGAGTACTTAATCTGGTCTGCAGATCACTATGTCAAGCTTGGCGAAGAGTATCGAACCCATTGTATATAAAAAAACCTATACATAAAAATATAGATAAATAAGGGTGTATTGAATGCTGTTAAAAGAAATTGTTGAAAGAATTGGAGGCACCCTCGCGCCAGAAAAAGGCCCTCACCTCACCACAGAAATTACCGCACTCGTTCCCCTCGATCGCGCCAAACCCGGAACCATATCCTTTCTGACCAATAGCAAATGGCTCGAACAAGCTAAACAGGCAGAGGCAAGTGCGATCATCTGCAGCGAGGTCCACAAAGAGATCCACGTTCCAATGGTCATCCACCCCAACCCATACTGGGCGATGGCTAAGACGGCACAGCTCTTTTATAGCCGTTCCCACCACTACGAAGGACAAAGCGAACTCGCTTTCATCCATTCGACAGCGTCCATCCACCCCACCGTCACCGTATACCCTTTTGCGTATATCGGTGCACATACTACAGTCGGGCGGGACTCTGTGGTTATGCCACACACCTTTATCGGGGATCACAGCACGATCGGAGAAAACGTACAAATAGGACCTGGAAGCTCGATTATGGAAGGTTCTCGCATCCGCAATCACGTCATTATTCATGGAGGCAGCACCATCGGTGCAGATGGCTTTGGCTTCGCCCGTGGCCGCAACGACCTGGCAAAGATTCCCCAAGTTGGCCGCGTCGAGATCGAGGATCACGTCGAGGTCGGAGCGGGTTCCACCATTGATCGCGCCACATTTGGGGCTACCCATGTTCGTACGGGAGTAAAGCTCGATTCCCAAGTGCATATCGGACACAATGCCGATATCGGTGAATGGACGATGCTGTGTGGCCAAGTCGGCATCGCTGGCAGCGCAAAAATTGGCAAACAATGCGTCGCTGCCGGCCTCGCCGGAGTCGGGAATAGCATCGAAATAGGCGACCGTGTCACCCTCGGCCCACAGACCGGGGCAATCACCGATGTACTTCAGCCAGGAACTTACTACGGCTCCCCCCCCATGCCCGCCAAAAAATGGAAACGGCGCATCGTTGTCGAGAAACAACTCCCCGAAATGATGCAAAGGCTGAAAAAGCTTGAAGAACAACTCCACCAACTGCAGAGTCAAGACACTGCCCCCATCCGGCAAGCTGCACACTCAACCGATACATCTCCACATAACGAGGACTATCTCGGATGAATAGCACCCACGACCAGAAATTTGTCGTCATTTGCACGGGCCTCCTGACAGCCGTCGCGTGTACCTTTGCCCTTGCCTACACCAAATCGGTTGTCATACCCTTTGTTTTTGCCATCTTTTACTACGCTGCTTCATTACCCTTGATGAGATTTTTAGAGAGCCGCCTCCAGATGCCTAGACTGCTGTCTTTATTGACCACCCTGGGGCTTGTACTCGGCATCAGCACCCTCGGTCTGATCCAGCTCACCATCTTTTTGGGGACCTTTTGGAAAGGCATCGAACACTATCGCCAGATCTTCATTCAACTTATTGAACAAGCCGCTCTTGTGGCGAACCAATACGGGATCACTGTAGAGGAAGACTTTTTCAAATCCTTCTTAACTTCACTCCCTCTCGCAGGGTATATGAAAACACTTACCGGCAACACCATCTACTTCTTCGCCAATGCACTCCTCATCTTTATCCTGTACTGCTTTCTGATGATGGGACGCCACAGCTCGGACACCACCCAACGTCGTGAAATTCTCGTCGAGATGGAACGCAAAATTTCCTCCTACGTACTCAACAAAATCTTTCTCTCTTTACTCACAGGGGTACTCATCGGATTGATTCTCTCTGCATATGGTATCCGCTTTGCTTGGGTCTTTGCCACACTGTGCTTCATCCTCAACTTTATTCCAAGTATTGGCTCTTTAATTGCCACCGCCCTTCCCCTCCCTGTCGTGGTGGTACAGTATGGGCTTGGGAGCGAGTTTGTCATGGTCCTTGCCATGAGTAGTGCCTGTCAAATCCTGATTGGTAACGTGATCGACCCCAAAATTATCGGTAAAGACCTGGACCTGCACCCCATTACGATCATCCTCTCTTTGGTTTTTTGGGGGCTGATATGGGGCACAGCAGGGATGTTTTTAGCCACTCCGGTTACGGCTATTCTGAAGCTTGGGCTCTCGCGCCTCAAACCCACTTACACTTTAAGTGAGTTTATGGCAGGAAGGCTATAACCCTTCCTGCACAGCATCATCCCTGACGCACAGAAACCGGCGTGGAGGTTGCTTGCAGTCCATGCGCAGGCAAGCTCTGCTTGTAGTCTCCACGAGAGAGCCAGCGCTCAATAAAACAGTATAAAACAATAAACAGATAGCGCGACCCCATTTCCTTAATCTTGAGCTTAGACACCCCAGTGGTCCGATTGGTCCAACTGTTCGGCAAGATGGCATAGCTATACCCACGCACAATTGCTTTGAGGGGTAGCTCCACGGTCAGATTAAAGTGATGAGATAAAAAAGGCTTCAAGCCTATCATCGTTTCACGCTTATAAAGTTTAAATGCATTGGTCACATCGTTATAACGTAGGCCAAAAACCATTTGAATAAAGAGGTTTGCCATACGGTTAATAAACAGCTTCAACTTGGGATAATCCACGACTCGCGACGCACGATCAAAGCGTGTGCCAAAAACACAATCCACATTACGTTCACACATCACCCGATAAAAGCGCACCAAGTCGTGGGGACAGTCCGACGCATCCGCCATATAAACCGCAACCGCATCGCCTGAAAAACGCTCCAAACCACAACGCACCGCAAAACCAAAGCCGTTCGGCGGGGTGTTATTCACATACACCACCTGCTCAACACGCGCACTAAGATCTGCTAAAATCTCTACCGTTCGGTCCTTTGAATTATCATTGACCACCAGAATCTCATGTTCAATACCTTCCTCATGCAAGACTCGATGCAACCCCATCACTGTACTTTCAATACATCCTTCTTCATTATGTGCAGGGATGACCACCGAAAGCTTAAAGCTTTGCGTATCGTTCTTCAGAAGCATCTATGATCTCCTTAAAAATGGCGCGCTGATCATATGTGTATTTCCAGTCGGGATAATCCCGTTCAAAAGCACGTACATCACTGACATACCAGATATGATCGCCAATCCTCGCGGTCTCCGAGACATCGTAGTTCAAACGCTTACCCGTCATTTCTTCCACCAGATCAATGGCTTCCAAAATAGAGCAGTTACTGTGGCGAGATCCCCCCATGTTATAAACCGCACCCGGCTTAGGATTTTGATGAAACTCCCAAAACGCGGAGACTAAATCATGAGAGTGGATATTGTCCCGAACCTGCTTACCTTTATAACCAAAAATCGTATATTTCTTACCTGTAAGTGCACACTTTACGAGATAGGCCAGAAACCCATGCAACTCTGCTCCGGAATGAGAAGGTCCTGTGAGGCACCCCCCACGAAAGGTTGCTGTCTTCAAGCCAAAGTAACGCCCATACTCCTGACACATCACATCCGCCGCAACTTTCGAAGCACCAAAAATACTGTGCTTACACTGATCAATGCTCATGGATTCATCGATCCCGAATGCAGCATAAGAATGACTTGGATCTAATTCCCAACGCTTTTCTTGTTCGACCAAAGGCAGAAAGTTAGGCGCATCTCCATAAACCTTATTCGTACTGGTAAAAATGAACGTCGCCTCTGGAGCATACTTGCGCATGGCTTCCAGCAGGATTAAGGTACCATTGGCATTCACCGTAAAATCCGTGAGCGGCTCTTTCGCCGCCCAATCATGGCTCGGCTGCGCTGCGGTATGAACCACCAAGCGAATCTCTTCGCGCAGGGTTTCAAACAAGGCAGATATTTTAGATTCATCCCGAATGTCCATATCACGATGCTGAAAACGTCTCAGAGACTTGCTGAGTTCCTCAGCCTTCCACGCCGTGGAACCGTCGGCACCAAAAAAATACTTACGCATGTTGTTATCGATACCCACGACATCAAAGCCTTGCTCATGCAAAAACTTTACGGTTTCGCTACCGATCAACCCCGAAGAACCTGTGACGAGGGCAACAGCCATAACTCACCTCCCTAAGAACAAAGCACCTGAGCAGATACAAACATCACATGGTAAACGATACCGGAAACCCAGAGGCACGCATAGTGCCACTTCTATTTTCTCAGTGCACGCGTCAAACACAAAATGTGACCGCCACCCCCGAGGGGGAAACTAAAGGTTATGCCGTTGCCCCCCTTTGTCGACAACCTCCAGATGAGCGGTGACAGGACCCATATTTTCATACAACGTAAAATGGTAGCGCCCATGGCTGATAAACTTTTGCTGCCGTAACTCAAAACGATGGCCATACTGGGTAAATTGCTCCAAGGGGTGGTCAAAGCTCACTTTGTCATAGTGAAAATGAGAGACCACTACCGAGCGGGTAGTTTGCAAAGCTTTCTGCATCCAAGGCATCCGGTTGGTATCACGTTCATCGGGCAACGCCACTAACTGTGCTTCAGGCAACGCGGCAGGAAACAGGTAGGTCCCCCAATACCCCCCCAAAATAATACTCCCAGGGGCTTTCTCTGCCACTAACGCTGCCGCTTCGCGAGTTTCTCGAAAAGAATTTCCAGGGCGCGCAGCAGGTAACTGGAAATACACCAGCACAGGGGCCAAAACAGCAACGCACGTCGAAACGACCCAACGCCGCTTCTCTCCCTTCACCCACAAGAGCATCAAACCCACCAAAGCTGCCAACACTCCAAAGGGCACAAAAACCATCGTCGGGGCCAAGTAACGGGTGTTGTATAGACTCATCCGCACCCAGGTAGACATCCCTGTGATCACAAAATTAAGACCCCCCATGCATAAAGCTCCCCAAGAGAGCATACACCAGTCCATGGCTTGCGCATGCTGCAGACGCCGAGCCTTGTCTTGCGCAAGCACAGTGAAGATATGCGCCAAAAGCACACCAACCAGAATCAACGCGAGAACTCCAAACCCCCACCATGAAGACTTCAAATAAGTATGGGTCATCGCGTGGAAATTGCCATACATCCGCCCCCAATCCATATCCTTGACCGTTTCAAACGACTTTCCCCAAGCTTGCATGGTATAGCGATTGTAGGCGCGGTTACACCATCTTTCGATGGCAATCACCCCCAAAACAGGAGCTAAGAGTAAGACACCACGTTGCAAAGACTCTTGTAGAGACAAACGTTGCCAAACACAACGGACAAGCCACTCACAGCCAAGACAAGCCAGCAGCAAGATGGCACTGACGAGGGAAGCCCATACGGCAAAAAAGAAAAATAGGGTGAAACAGAGCCACCAAACCTTCCGCGGCTCAGGCTGTCGCTCCGTGCCGTCCCAGCTTAAGCCATACTGATCCAACAACCGCCGCCCACAGGCCCAAGCAACAAAGCACGCGCTCATTTGTACTGCAAACGGGGTACAGGTCTGAAAGATTTCGTACACTGCAGCTAAGTTTAACGAAATGACCGCAACCGCAAGCGACGCCGTCACCACTCCCCAACGTCGATGGAGCATATAAGCACCCACAAGGGTTAAAGCTAAGTAGCTGAACGCATGGATCGAGTACACTTCCCAAGCATCAAAAATATGACCGGTAAACTGATGCCAAAGTCGCGGAATGAGATAAATCCACGGTCCATAACGATCCATCCCAAAAAAGTAAAACCGAAAAATATCATATACGGTGTCATTGACATACAGCACTGCGATGGCATTGTCAGAGTTCCATTCCGCCACAAAGCCACTCTCCGGATGATATAAGCCAACAATTTTCATAAAGACAACCCAGAACAAGCTGAGCAATGTGCAGAAAGGGAGCCACTTGAAGAACTTTGTAGTTATCATCATCTGTCCTTTGTGGGAGTTAACGCAGACCAACCTTTTTCCATAGAACAAATTCTGCGCAGCTTCACAAAGCATGTCAAACCCAAAACGTAATTGTAAGCCTCTGACCGCACACCTGTGCTTGTCTCTCTGCTCACAATCAGGGAAAATCGAGGCAGCCCCATCATGAACCAAGAGGAGTGCATATGGTGAGAATACTGATAACAGGCGGAGCCGGATTCGTAGGCTCTTCTCTAGCCAAACTCTACCGACGCGACAATCCCCAAGCAGAGATTGTCGTTTTTGACAATCTTAAACGCCGTGGTGCCGAACTCAATCTGCCAGCATTTAAAGAGCAGCGCATCACCTTTTGTCATGGCGACATTCGCAATCCCAGTGACCTCAACGACTTGCCTGGCAACTTTGACATGTTTATCGAAGCATCTGCGGAACCCAGTGTCCATGCAGGTACAGAAGGCTCCCCTCATTATCTACTCGACACCAATCTCGTGGGCACCCTCAACTGCCTGGAGTTCGCGCGCAAACACGTGGGACAAATGACCTTCCTGTCGACCTCACGGGTCTACTCCATTGCCGACATGCGTGCCATTGCCTTTAGCCCCACCCCCACACGTCTGACCCCCGATAAAAATCAAGGTATCCGTGGGCTTTCCGCAGCCGGAATCACCGAAGACTTTGAAACCCGCAATCCACGCTCACTTTACGGTGCATCCAAGCTCGCCTCCGAACTCATCGCTCAGGAGTACGCCGCAACCTATGGGACTCAAATTATCATCAACCGCTGCGGAGTCCTCGCAGGTGCAGGACAATTTGGTAAAGTCGATCAGGGTGTTTTTACCCTTTGGGTAGCCCACCATTATTTCGGCCTCCCGCTTACCTATATGGGGTTCGGCGGAGAAGGGAAACAAGTACGCGACCTCCTCCACCCCGAAGATCTTTATCGCTTACTCCAAAGCCAGGCAGAACAGCAGCAGCACCCATCCGGACAAGTCTTTAATGTGGGGGGTGGGAATGAAATTTCGACCTCCCTATACGAACTTACCCAACACTGCCAAAGTGCAACCGACCGCAGTGTCCCCATTGGTCAAGTGAAAGAAACACGTGCCGTCGACATTCCTTACTATGTCAGTGATAACCACAAAGCCACACAAACATTTGGCTGGAAGCCTCAGATTACGGTTCCTGAAATCGTACAAGGCATTTACAGCTGGATTCGCGACAACGAAAAAGATCTTGCCCCCCTCTTTACTTAGACATCCCCAGTAAATACGTGCAAAAACACCACCCATATGGTACAATGCGCCACCATATGGGTGCAGACAACGGCTTGCAGGTCAAATGCACCCTATTTTACACCTATATCCAACAATGCTGGAGGTTATATACCATGAAAAACAATATTGCTTTCATCCACATATTGTTAGGGCTCATGCATTGCCTCACACCTATTGCATACACTCAAAATCATCCACAGCCGAAAAAAATCCTTATTCTGTCCTCAAATACAGGGGGAGGCCACCGTGCAAGTGCACTCGCCCTGCAAGCTGCCTTCGCCCAAAGCCTCCCCCCCACCTGTGAAATCCAGATTGTCGATTTTTGGGTAGACCTTGCGCAAGGCCAATTTGTACACATGCCGAAGCAGTACGCTTTTTTAGCCAAACACCCCTGGCTATGGAAGTTAAGTTACGAAGTTACCCGGACACGGGCCGGGCATTTTGCCCTCAAATCATACTTAAATGCCTTTGCACACCACAGCATTCGCCGAGCCTTTGAAAAAATCCAGCCCGAGTTAATTGTTTCCGTACACCCGCTCGTAAACGACATCTCCCAGCGCGTGTTACGCAAAATGTACCAAAAACGCCCACAGGACAAGCCACACTATGTCACGGTCGTCACCGATCTGGGCAGCGCCCATCCAGCGTGGTTCCACCCAGAGGTCGACAAAACCTATGTACCCTCTGGGCGCGTATTCCAGGATGCCTTACAGGCGGGCGTAGCTCCCGAAAAAATCATTCAACTCGGCCTGCCCATTCGCAAAGCATTTTGGAGTGTCGGCATGGAACAAAAAGCCGCCAAAGAGCACTTGGGCCTAGATCCTCATAAAGCATTAGTACTCCTCATTGGAGGAGGGGACGGAGTCGGTAACCTCAGCAATACTGCCAAAGCCATCGCTGCTCAGTTAGCGGGGACTCCCCAGGCCACCCAGACACAGCTTGCAGTGATCTGCGGCAACAACCTCACCCTGCGTCATCGACTCCAGCAACACGCTTGGCCCCTTGCCACAACCATACACGGATTTACGCACAACCTCGACGAGTGGATGAGCGCTGCAGATATTCTTGCAACCAAAGCAGGACCCGGCACCATTGCAGAATCACTCATTCGTGGCCTCCCTTTACTCTTGACATCTTTCCTCCCAGGACAAGAAAAGTATAACGTCGACTATGTATTGCAACATGGACTGGGGGTTTTCGCCGATCGCCCACAAAACATCGCACAGATCACTTCACAATGGCTCCAACAACCTCAGCAACTGCAAAAAATGAGTGAAAGGGCGCGTGAAATCGCCCGCCCACGCGCTGCACTCGACATTGCGCAGCATATTCTACAAGCACTCTAAGTTTCCCTCCTCAAACATGGCACCGCTCTCTTCGTGATCAGGGAGCAAATCACAGCACAAAGTGGTGTTTTTCAGGCAAGAAAAGCTCAAAATGCTTATGCTCACATTCGAATAAGCTTGAATCTCCCCATAAACCGTGATATTTCTGAAGGATTCTTCAACTCCTCTAGAGAGAGGTCATGCCATGCTTCATGTACAAAAATCTTTATCTTCCCTTGCAGGTTCTTTAACCCTCTTGCTCAGTTCACAAACCGCGCTGTGCTTTATCCCAACAATTCCCGTCGGCACTCCACCACAGTCCGTATGGAAACACACCCTACAGCGCTCACTTGCACACCAGTCCACACGACCTGTGCAACAACGCACTGCCATACACATGGGTGTCTCAAATACCTCGCGCCAACGCTCCCCATATAACGACATTATCTACAAAACATACCTACAACGTATGCAAGCTTTAGAAGCACAAACCCTTGACTACCAAGCCTTTCTGGATCAGCACCAAGAGCGCTACGACTTGAGCCTTGCTGCAGACAGCCACTTTACTCAGTACAACGCCGAAGAAACACCAACCCATCCCATCGTCATGGTCAGCAGCGTTCCAGAAGCAACATGGGCCGACCTGAATGTCCCCCCAGAGCTAATCACACAACTCAGACAGCTCAATCAGCAGCTTCAAGACGCATTCTTAGCGACTTTACATGCCTGGCTCAACCTTAAGCGCCAAATTACCCACTATCACGGGTTTAAAATGAATTCACAAGAAATACTCTATGTCCCCATCAGCACCCATATCCTGGCTGTTTTCCCACAATGGGGGGTTATTTTAGAGCGCTGCGATAGTACGATGATGGCCGAAGTGTCCCATGGAGACGACCTCGGTCCTTATGCTGA
>JAPPOJ010000297.1 GCA_028817975.1 Zetaproteobacteria bacterium
TTATAAAACTATGCTATGTTCTCTGCGCTTTTATAGCAGTAAGTCCATCTTATGGTGGTCAGACTTACCAACAAAGATTCTCTGCAGAAAAAGCATACCAGCAGATTATTGCTAATTTTTTTCAACTCAACGATCAAGTTAAGTTTTCCATCGCCACCCTAAAAAAAGTAAAACAAGCCGCACAAACTTTATCACAGTCCTTCGCGAGCGCCTTCGAAGCAAGACTTAGAGATAAGGAAAACTTACAAAGAGATGAAGACAGCGAGCTCAATGAATTTTTAGCCCTCCTCTCACTCACCAACCAGCTCGTCCTCCCTGAGCACAAAGAGCGCGGCTTTGAATTTTACGCCAAAGATTTAAATCCTGAAGTCGAGGATGTGGACCTCTTGATCGGACTTATTTTTATGAGCCGGATTGAGTTTTTCAATGTCGACCCTAGTTACTGGCTCGATTACTGCTTCAGCTATGAAGAAATCCAAATTCCACGCCACTTCGAGTTTAAGCCCAAGTTTAAACCAGGTTGCTATGAAGCATCTATCGCGGACAGCCAAAAAAAGTGGCAAGAAGTTTACCGAGAACAAATAAAAAGCTTTTTCGAAGAAGAACAAACATTCGCGGAAGTACTCAAATACACCTTAAAATACCCTGCACCCAAAGACCTGGATGAAATATTTGACTGGGATGGAAGTTTTACTCCTGAAGGCTTCGAGGAGTTTAAGCGAGTTGCCTCCAAGCCCCAGGGAGACTTCCGCGCCTATATGGCACGAACCAAAGTCGCTGACTCTTACCGTACCAAACGTAAGCAAAGCTGCGTCGAAGATATTAACAACGTCTTCAACAGCCCGCACTTAAGTACTCAGTTTGCACTCTGGAGTAAAGGAAAAACCGAGCACACACTCTCTTACGAAGACTTTATCAAAGGGGCTGCGCTCTCACAAAATCTTTTATACAGTCGCCTCCTCAGCTCATTTATTCAGTACACCAAAAGCGCTCCCTTCAAAAAACAACAAGAGCATATCCTTGCCGCAGAACGCAAGCTGGAAGACGAAAAAGCACTTGCCCTCGCTAAAAAGCACGGTTTTATGGAGGATACTAAACCTCACTCCAAAAATAAAAAGTTCTCACGTAAAGGCAAAAAGCGTAGTCCGACCCGAGTACAGTCCACCGCGGCTCCCGAGCCTTCGGCAAACGTATCTACCGCCGTTGCAGCTGCCAAGCCCAAGAAAAGCAAGTCAAAAACAAGCTCCGTACTACAGAGCGTCCTAACTCCAGCCCAAATGATGCTGTTCTCCACCAAAAGCTTTGCGCAATTTAAACAAACTCAAAAAGTTCATTACAGAGTATTACGTTGGAGCATCCCTTACAAGCCCGAAACAATTTGTCAATTTAATCATTTAGAGAATAATGAACGCGCCCCTAGTTTTGCACACTGTAGCCCAGATGAATTGCACCAACAATGGGTACAGCACCAAGCCTTTCAATTTCTCCCGCTCACTCAAGACAAGGAAATGTTCGAACATTACTTTGTCGGGCTTGGCTCAGCCAAATCAAACTGTATACGTTACTTAGCTCACGCTGCCTTCATCGACTCTGAAGGCGAGGTCACCCAAGGCTTCATCATTATCGCCAAATCAGAGGACAAACAGGCATGGTTTCATGCCAAGTTTCATCAACATCTAGGCAATATGGACCGCCAAGAGCAGGGGGTGCGCGAATTTCAACCCCAACTCCCCCAAGTCAACCTCGAAAACGATGACTTTACCTTAGTCAACTCCCACCAACTTGAAGTTGAAGACTCTGGGGTCATTCGCTTACGTTTTGCAGATCACGCCGAACAACTCGTCCTTTTCCCTCTACGCTAGCAAACTCCCGGCTCGGCGCACCACATCTAGAGGGCCGAGCCGCGTAGCTTTATTGCTTACTTCGCTGTGCCAAACGGCTTGACTCACCAAGATTCGCTTTAAGTTGAAACTACATCAGCTTATCTTACTTAAATAACATTAGACATCCACCGCCAAAAGTATTAGATTCTTTCAAAATAGATCATCATTTTGCAGGAGTCTTATTAAAATGAAACGTTGCGCCCGTTTGTGTGTTGTCCTATGCTCTTTATTCACGGGAGGGGTCTCTGCTGCTCAAGAAAACGAGCTTATGTTTTCGGCTGCAAACGCCTACCGTCAACTCATCACCCATTTTTTTGACCTACACCCAGGACACAAGTTTTCCAAGCCGACCTTACAGAAGATCAAACAAACCAGCAAGGCGCTCGCGGAGTCCTTCGCAGATTCTTGTGGTACGCCTGAACATAACTCCAAGAGCAGTGCACAAGATGAGGCTACACTCAGCAGGTACCTCAACCTACTACCACTGGTGAATCCTCTTTTACTCCCCGAACGTGAAAGCCATGGTTTTGAGTTTTCTCTAGCTGACCTCAACCCAGAAATAGAAGATAGTCACTACATCCTTGAACTTATTTTGATGGGCCACAACGACATCTTCAACATTCACCCAGATCACTTACTCGAATATACATTTCTTGAAGAAAGACTTGGACTCTCCTCAAGTCAGAACTTAAAATCTATGTACCGCCCCACAGCATATCAAATCTTTGTCGAAAATTATCACAAGCGCGCTCGGGAGCATCATAAACGTGTCATGAAAGCTTTCTTCGAAGAAGGAAAGACATTCGCTCAGGCACTCACCACCAAACTGGTCATAAGTTCGTGTGATCAAACCATAGATCCACGTAGGGACGTCCTTCCACACAAACTGAGTCAATTTAAGACTATGTTACGTAGTTGGAAACGCAACTTGCGTACCACTCAAGCACGCGCGGGACTGATGAAGTCTTATCAAGAACGCCAAAACCAAGAATGCGTCGACACCATTGGAGCAATTTTCACAAGCCCCAACTTAAGCACTCAGTTCCTAAGGTGGGTCAATCAAAAAACCCAACAAACACTCTCCTATGAAGAACTCCTCAAAGGGGCCGCACTCTCACAAAACCTGCTCTACGGCCAATTATTACGCAATTTTATTGCGTATATGAAAAGTGCAGAATTTCAAAAGCAGCAAGAACGTATTTTACAAGCTGAGCGCAAGCTCGAAGAAGAAAAAGCATTCGCCATTGCAGAAAAATATGGCTTTCTACAAGACAGCAGCAGTGGCCGCAAAGCTAAACAACACAACCGCAAAACGCGCCGTGCACATGCACAGCAGGCTCGTTTCGGCGACTTTCCACAACCAGCCTCCACCACGGGGACCCATGTTACAGGCAAAGCAACACAAACGGATCAGACAACCAGGTTAGACGACACCTCTGCTGCACCAACACCACCATCTTTCTTGCAGTCCACCGCTGTTACCGAGTTTGACCTCAGCCATGCCTGCCATCCACGTATCTTACGTTGGAATATTCCCTACCAACCCCACGTGATTGGTCAATTTTTCGACTTCGACTCGGACAAGTCTCGTGTGTATCGCTACCAGTCTCTTACTCAAAGCCAACGGTATCATCAATGGTTGGAGCATCAAGCATTTCGTTTTCTAGCTCTAACAGCACAACCAGAGGTATTTGAACAATACTTTATCGCACTACGGGAGTCGCCCGCATCTCACGACCAACGCATAAGTTACTTGGCACATGCCGCTCTGCTCAGCAAAGATAACGAGCTTGTACAAGGATTTATTGTGATTTGCCAGTCTCAGAAAGGGCACTGGTTTCATGCCAAGTTCGATGCGCAACTTAACAACACCCATACACAAAAGGTCTTGCAGCACCCGGCACAACTCACAGAAATCGACAGCGATACAGAGACATTTACCCCAGTCAGCGCACACCAACTAGAGGAGGAAGATTCCGGGATCATCCGGCTACGCTTTAAACACGACGCAGGCCAACTTATCCTTTTTCCTTTGCATTAAGATAAAGCTACGAAGACACGCACGAGGATTCGATCACAGCTAACGCTTTACGCTGTAAACGTAGCACAGATTCCTCGGCGGTAGGAAAAGTTGCCGACAGTGGAAACCACTGCAGCGCATGGGATTCTTCATTTTGGACTAAACGCGCTCCTTCAGGAGCACGAAACAAAAAACGTACATCATAATGAAGGTGAGCCGGCACACCCTTATGTTCCGGAATAGCGTGCAGGTCTAAATCAAAGATATTCTCCACTACCAAGGTCAAATTGTCTAAACCTGTTTCCTCTGCGGCCTCCTTACGGGCCACAGCTTCAACATCCACATCCCCATCGCAATGCCCCCCAGGCTGCAGCCACTTTTGTAGCTTCTTATGGTGCATCAATACCACTCGCTCAGCATGATAATCGACAACCCAAGCTGACCCGCAAAAGTGCCCGACCAAATGGCTACGTTTAAAAACCTGATCCGAAGACGCTTCAAACGCCAAAAACTTCGCTTTGAGCTGCTGCTGTTGTTTACAATCAGGGAAATAGTCGTTTAATAAAGACCTTAAGCTTCTCTTAGCCATAAAACCTCCTCGATAGAGCTAAAATCGCCACTATAACACGACAAGGTGACAGATCTCAAGTCCCCGAAAGCACGCTATCACAGTCATTTAAGGAGGCAGCAGCCTCCGGCTCCACATTTTCTGCAGATCCTATGTACACAGCATCATCTAGTTCGCCCTCGGATTTCGCGACTAGAATAGCCGCAAAACTATCCCCGGTAATATTCACCGTCGTAGTCATCATGTCAATCAGACGATCGACTGCTGCCACCAACCCAATGACTTCTAAGGGTAAACCGACAGCACTCAGGACAGCCGGCATCACAAAAAGCCCCGCCGCAGGTACTCCAGCACACCCCATCGAAGCAATTGCCGAGGTAAACACGACCGTTACCATATCAGTGTAACTCAACGGGATGCCATATAAGTTCGCCGCAAAAACGGCGACGACGCCCATATAACAAGAGAGGCCATTCATATTCATCGACGCCCCTAAAGGCAGTAAAAAGCTGGCTACAGAGTGACTGATACCTAACTTTTGCTGACATACGGTCATATTGGTCGGTAAACAGGCTGCACTACTGGCAGTGCTGAATGCAATCGTTTGGACAGCGAAAATCTTTTTGAAAAAAGCTCCTGGAGGTAAACCAAAGCAAAGCAAACCTAAACTATAAATGCCCAGCATACCTCCAAAAGCGCAAACATAGAGTACAAAGACAAAATATAGAAGGGAACGTAAGACTTCCAACCCCTGCGTACCCACCACATGATGCGTAATCGCAAAGACACCATAGGGTGCTGCTTTCATAATCAGCATGACAGCACGGTAAAGTATTTGGGACAGAGAAACAAAGAAAACCCTGACTGGCTCAGCTTTTTCCCCGACTTGATGTAGAGATAAGCCAAAGATCAGCGCACAAAAAATGATCTGCAAAATGTTACCGTCTACAAATGCAGCAAAAATATTTTTCGGAACCAGACCCAAAAAGAAGTCCACCACACTCACCTGCTGGAGTTGAGGGGATGATGGCCCTTGCAGTAAATCCGGACGTAAATAAGAACTTGTACCAGGTTTAAAAATGAACTGGGCACATACCAAGGCTAATGCAGCAAAAGCAAGCATACTTACAAAATAAAGCCCCAGTCCCCGCAGCAAAACACGCCCCATCTTGCGAGTATCCTGCACAGAAGTCATGCCTACAACTAGAGAGACAAACACTACAGGACCCACTAAACTCATAATTGCATTTAAAAAGACCTGTCCAAGAGGCTCTGACCAAATTGCCTGTGGCCCTAACCACCAGCCAGAGAATGCCCCCAGAACGAGTCCAGTCATAATCTTAGCCCAATCGGGTTGAGCTGAAAAAAGGCGGCCCCAAGAAGAGACCCCCGCACAAATGAGACGACAGCCCAGAAATAAGATCTCTAAAGTTTTTCTCAAAACTGACTCCATAGAAACTGATTGGTAATCTCGTGATGGTACAAAACCTCCGACTCCTTGACCAAGGAACCCAAAGATTTAGGCGAACGCCAAGCCGTATGTTGCTTCTGAGTTACATACTCTTCCTTCAACTCATGGCCCAGCAACTCTGTCATCCAATCACTACTGCGAAAATGACGAATCGCATCATGAATATTGTCTGGAATACAACGGGTTCGAGAACGTCTCCCCCCCACCTCCGCACTACGCGGCGTTAAAGAGCCTTCAAGGCCCGTTCTCAACAACGTATATAAAGCCAAATAAGGGTTGATATCAGGTGCAATACAGCGTACCTGGATAACCGTATGACCTTCCCCCACCGGTGGAATGGTTAAAATCGAGGTAGGCTCATGAGTCGTTACCTTAATTTGCACAGGAGCCTTAAAGTCAGGGTCCAAACGTCGGTAAGCATTCACACTTGGGCTTAAGACCAAGCTCAAATCATTCGCAGAAGATAAGACTCTTTGACAAAAAGCTTCCCCCTCGGCAGAAAGGTTCGATTTGCTTCCCTTCCCTGCGAACAAATCCGCGCCCTTACGCGTCAAAGAAATACGACAAGGTGCACCATTCCCATTAATCCCCGAAATAGGCTTCGCCAAAAAAGAAGCCGTATATCCCATGTTTGCAGCCGTTTGGCGTGCTAACATCTTGTAAAGTTGCAGCTGATCCGCAGCACCTAAAGCATGAAAAGGACGATAATTCAGCTCAAATTGTGACGGAGCTACTTCCGGTTGATCACGCTCATTCTCAAACCCTAAGGCTCGTTTCACACCTGCAAGGCGATCCACAAATTTACGTAAGGGGTCTTGCGGCAAAGAATGAAAGTACCCCCCCTTAGAAACCAACTTAAAGCCTGTTTCATCGCGATAGTTTTGCTCGGCATTCTGCCCTTCTAGTAAAAAACCTTCACACTCCAAAGAGATATGGGTATCTATCTCCCGCTTTTGTTTGAGATCCTTCACATAGTTATAAAGCAAAGTACGACAATCCAAGGCGAACGCACTTCCATCTAAAGCGGACATCGTTGCAAAGATCATCACTTTCCCTGCACCAAAAACATCCGCAGGAAGCCAACGGAAGCTACCCCAATCGGGTTGCAAGCGCAAATACAGCTGCTGCGCATCGCGTTGACCTAAAATTTTCCCCCCATCGAGCAGCAACATACGATGATGATGCAAAAAGTGTTTTTTATCATAATCTAAGGTGTGCAAGCGCCCTTGGAGGTCCGAAAAGCACAGCATCACTGCCTTAATCTGCGTATCCATCGACAAGTAGTTGATAAAATGAGCCGCCTGTTCGTCCTCTCCCACTCCAGGTTCACAGCCATATTTGGCCACGGTATTCTTTTCCTCAAGCTCTTCGTAAGAGAGGTTTAAATATTGGCTCGGAAACGCGTCACGCATTATAAATCTTCCACTTAAGCTAAAAAAACACATCCAAAGCTAACTATCGCTTGATTTAGCCTTAAAAACACCTTAGGTAAGACTATTATCATATTTTTTATTTTTATGGTGAGTAATATTGGAGGAGCACTTACACCAAT
>JAPPOJ010000084.1 GCA_028817975.1 Zetaproteobacteria bacterium
TTACAAATGTTAGTCATAAGGGTTTGGGACATAAGCCCCCAAACAAATGCCACATAAAACACTCAAAATTTAGCTCACAGCAGTCTCTAGAGGAGTTCTAAACGTTTCTGTTCTTTGAGTAACGCCACTATCTTTTTGACATCTTGAGAACGATTTTTGGGACAGACAAGAACAGCTCCCTGATCCACAACAACCACAAAATCTTGCAAACCAATGGTAGCAACGACAAACGAATCGGTACTGATAATATTACTTTGGCAATCTAAAGTAAGAATATCACCTGAAAGGCGGTTGCCTGAATCGTCATCTGCGGGGCGACACATATCGACACTCTCCCAACTACCTAAGTCAAGCCAAGAAAAACGGCTAGGAATCACAACAACCTGATCTGACTTCTCAAGCAAAGCGTGATCTATAGAAATATCCTCCAAAACAGCATAATCTTCTATAGCCATATTCAAAACTTTGCTATGGAAATCCCATTTACGACTTGCGCTTTCCAAACGTGCAACTGTACGTGGCAAATACCTCGCCAGCTCCTGTAACAATGTTTTGACAGACCAAACAAAAATTCCACTATTCCACAAGTATTTTCCAGATTCTAAGTATTCAAGCGCAAGCTTACGATCTGGTTTTTCTTTAAACGACTTTACTTTCTTACCCTGAACCCCGGTCAGCTGATCTTCACCACAGTGAACATATCCATAGCCTGTAGAAGGATAAGTTGGTTCTATTCCTAGCAAAACTAAACTACCATGCTCTGCATGTACTTTAGCAGCTTGCAACGCATGTATATATGCATCAGGCTTTTCGATCAAATGATCTGCATGAAATGAGTACATAATGGGATGCTCAATGCCACTCTCATGAGCGAGTTGACGGACGAAAAGTGCAGCACTTGCAAGGGCTGCTGCTGTATTCTTACGTTCAGGTTCTGCTAGAATAATAGCTGCTTTATCTCCAACTACAGCCCGTGTTTTTTCGACTTGATCATAATGAGTCACAATAATACGACGCTCTACAGGAATGATCTCCTCTAAACGCATAAATGTTTGCTCTATCAATGTAAAGTCATCAGAATTTATATTGCACAACTGCTTTGGCAACTGTTGCCGAGATTTTGGCCAAAATCTCGATCCACTTCCCCCTGCCAAAACGACTGCATATCCATTACTAAAATCGTTCACCATCAACTCCTTGCACTTAAATAAGAATCATGATGAGATGTATGCCTAAACACCTTATAATCCAAAACAAGGCGCGACCTCATTAATGTAGCTGCTGCGAATGTTCTTCAGAAGCAATAAACTCACCTTCTTTATTCCAGACAAAGCCGACATGGGAGCCCTTTACAGAACGTCCGAGCTCACATAGACCCAAGTTCAAGGTACCCAAGTATCTTCCCGCTTTGCCGACCACAAGAGTATATGGGAAACCAAGCTTCACAAATTCTGTAAGCTCAGACCAACGCTCTTGCTGTAAGTCGGATTCAAATCCAGAGACCGAGGCAAAAAATAATGTTTCCCCAATACGCCCATTCGCTAGGTGAGGGTCCTCTAAAGTTAAAACTAAATTCAAACAGCCTACATGAACAATCCACTTCCAGTCATAGTGTTCAAATTGGCTTTCAATCAAAAATCCATTCATCTTTCAAATAACCATATCCGCTAAATTACACCGCAGAGTGGACAAAACCAGGTTTACTTGTTAACTCATGATAAGCATCAATAAAACGTAGTGTCTTTGTTTCAGACCTCATCACCATCGAGTGGGTCCTCGCTTTTCCACAGGAAAATCGAACCCCATCCAACATAGATCCTTTTGTCACACCTGTCGCACAAAACATCACATTCCCTTGTGCCAGATCATCACGCATATAGCACTTGTCTAAGTCCTGAATCCCCATACTCATAGCCCGCTTTCTTTCTCGTTCATCTTTGAACAACAGCCTCCCCTGAAAATCACCATCCAAACACTTCATTGCAGCAGCAGCTATCACTCCTTCTGGAGCGCCACCCATACCCATTAAGACATCCACTCCCGTATCTGGCAAGGCACAAGCAATAGCTGCCTGTACATCGCCATCATCAATCATCCAAATTCTCGCACCTGCAGCTCTTACGTCCTCAATAAGCTCAGCATGACGTGGCCTATCCAAAATGACTACCGTCAGATCACCAATAGAACACTTTTTTGCTTTTGCAATCTGGCTCAAATTACAAGAGACCGAAGCATCCAAATCAATTTTCCCAGCTGCTTCTCGTCCAACAGCAATCTTATCCATGTAAACATCAGGGGCATGCAAAAAATTGTTTTCTTCTGCCACGGCAATCACACTCAAAGCATTTGGACCTCCCTTTGCTGTAATAGTCGTGCCTTCTAAAGGATCTACTGCAATATCTAGTCGAGGCCCCCTTTGATTGCCCACCTCTTCACCAATAAAAAGCATGGGTGCTTGGTCTCGCTCTCCTTCTCCAATTTTAACCACACCATGAAAATCAATACGATCAAATGCTCGACGCATCGCTTCTACCGCCGCACGATCTGCATCCCTTTCGCTTCCCCTACCCATAAGACGAGCTGCACTAATCGCACTAGCTTCTGTAACTCGGACAAACTCGAGCGCAAAGTTCTTATCCATGAGATCCTTTCTTTTTTGAGGTCTGCTAGAATAACCAATTGCTATTGATTTTGCCAGAACCTTTCACCATGTAAAAGCTTTAGTGAGACAAATACGACCCCCAATCCAACAAAATCAAGTCGAACTTAAAGCACCCTCAGACAGAGTTGGTTATTCTTCTACTTTAAAAAAAGTGCTTTTTTTAGAATGATATGGTAGAATCTCTCGGGAGTAAGGCTTGGTACAGCGACAAAAGCTGATGTTTACTTGTTTTCATAAGTCCTTAAGTTGCCTTTGGCACACCAAGTTTCCGATTTTCCCCTCAACAAAACTTACTGGAGAGTACATGCAGTACCGCCGAGTACGAATTGCGGCGACAGGCTATTATCTACCTGAAGAGATACTCACCTCGTCAAGCATTGAAAAGCAACTACACCCACTGATGAAAAAGCTTGGCTTACCTAAAGGTTACCTTGAAAGCCTCACTGGAGTCCAGGAGCGCCGCACTTGGCCAGTCGGTTCTAAGCCATCCGAACTTGGCAAAAATGCGGCCGAAGAAGCTTTCAAAGTTGCTCCAATAAGCAAGAATCAAATTGAATGTGTCATACACACAGGTGTATGCCGCGATGCTCTCGAACCAGCAACAGCCGCCGTCGTACACCACAAACTCGGCTTAGAACCCGAGTGCATGGTCTTTGACATCTCCAATGCTTGTCTGGGCTTTTTAAACGGAATATGTACCGCCGCCAATATGATCGAGCTAGGGCAAATCCAAAGTGCCCTTATCGTGAGTGGAGAGAATGCAGGGCCTATATATCAAGACACGATCTCTCAACTCGCACACTCTCAAAGTCGTATAGAGATGGAACAATCAATTGCCAGTATGACGTTAGGTTCAGGAGCAGTTGCTTTTATCCTTACAAATGAAGAGCTTGCTCCATACGGCGCTCGGCTATTAGGTGCCACGACACAGACTGACAGTAAACACCATCATCTTTGCGAAGGCAACGGGAATATTTATCACCAGCAGATGAAGACAGATACCCGCATGCTGCTTAAGCAGGGTCTCATTCTTTCTCAGGTGACCTGGGAACTCTTTAAACGGGAGTTTGGATTTAAAAACAGTGACTTCAAACACCTGTTCAGCCACCAAGTTAGCAAAAGCCATCAGCAAAAAGTATTCGAATGTTTAAAGCTAGACCCCACAAGAGGCTATAACGATGTAGCACTCTTAGGCAATACTGGTTCTGTAGCTGCTCCTTTATCTTTGGCACTACGTTCTCAAGAAAATAAAATAAGCAGAGGTGACTTAATTGCAATGTTGGGCATTGGTTCTGGGTTAAACTGTATGATGATGGGTGTAGAATGGTAATTCCAGCAGACCTAAAAGAGCTGTATCCGTTTGAATCAAAGTACATGAGCATCGATGCAGAGCAGAACCGCCTTCATTATGTTGAAACCGGGCACGGAGACGAAGCTTTAGTTTGCGTGCATGGCAACCCCACCTGGTCCTTTTATTTTCGCAACGTGCTCAAGCATGTACAAAGCGTCAAACGGATTATTGCTTTTGACCACATGGGCTGCGGGCTTTCCGATAATCCTAAAAACTATGATTTCCACCTCGCGCAGCATATAGAAAATTTATCTGCCCTCATTGAGAAACTGGAAGTTAAGAAAGTGCATCTACTTTTGCATGATTGGGGAGGAGCTATTGGCTGTGGCTGGGCTGTCAATAACCTTGATACAGTTGCAAGCATCACCCTTTCAAATACTGCAGCATTTCACTCAAACAGAATACCATTTCGTATCTCTCTATGTCGTATTCCATTTTTTGGAAGCTGGTGGATTCGTAAGTGTAACGGGTTTGCATGGCCTGCTACATTTATGGCAACCTATTGGGGATTAGATCGTATTGTTAAAAAAGGACTTCTCTGGCCTTATCGCAAACATGAAAGAAGAATCGCAATCCTCAAATTTGTCGAAGATATCCCTCTTTCCATAAACCACAAGAGTCGCCCCCTCATACAAGAGATTGAATCAAAACTCAACAAGATCACTGTCCCAACAAACATCATTTGGGGACAAAGAGACTTTTGCTTTGATATGACTTTTTTCAAAAAGTGGTTATCCATCTTCCCTAACTCAAAAACAACCGTTATTTCAGATGCTTCACACTACGTTCTCGAAGATGCTCCCTTAGAATATGTCAATCATGTAGATAAATTCTTGGAAAGACTATGATTTCAATTTCCACACTCCTCCATCGTATTGCAGAGCGAAATCCAAACCAAGTTGCCTGTACTATACCCACCGGCGGTGGAACATATGACTCCTACTCTTTCGCAGAAATATCTCATAAGTCAAAACAGCTCGCCCACTACTTCAGAAAAAAAGGGTTACATCCAGGTCAACGCACCTTGATGATGTTAAAGCCATCCTTAGAGTTTGTGACCACCATTTTTGCCCTGTTTGAAATTGGCGCACTTCCTGTCTTTATCGATCCAGGTATGCCCAAAAAGTCCCTCTTGAAAACACTGAAAGGCTGTGGCGCAACTGCTGCCATTGCACAGCCTCAGGCCGCATGGCTTCTACACTTGGGTATTCTCCGTGTACCTGAAGTTCGACTGATTCTTTCCATCAGGGGCAATTTTTTTAAAGAACTTGAGCCGAACAGCCCATCCTGTCAATCTTATCAAAACATAAACCTAGATGCACCCGCTGCTGTTCTTTATACTTCAGGGGGGACTGGGAACCCAAAAGGCGTTATTTATACCCAGCGTATTTTTTTGGCTCAAATCAGTGCACTCAAAAGTACATTTGCATTCCACCATGGCGAAATCGAAATGGCTGGTTTCCCTTTATTCTCTATGCTAACGATGCTCCTGGGAGTGCATAGTATCATCGCTCCTATGAACAGCTCCAAACCAGCGAAAGCCCCTGCTAAAAAGCTCGTTCGAGTCATAACTGATATGAATATACAGACTGTTTCTGGCTCCCCAGCAATTTGGCAACGTGTAACCAACTACGCCCTAAAACACACCATCACCTTACCCTGTGTACGTAGGGTTCTGATGTTTGGTGCACCTGTCAGAGAAACGATGCTCATCAATTGTCGCAAAGTTTTTCCTAATGCACATATATACACTCCATATGGTGCTACAGAGTGTTTACCTATAGCTGTCGCGGATCACTCTTTATTGCTAGGTAAATTCCTCGGGGCAACTTCCCAGGGACGGGGGACTTGCATTGGCAAACCTGTTTCTGGAGTTCAACTTAAAATCATACGAACCCAACCTGGAGATAAAGAAGTCTACTGGAACAAAATGGAAGAGTTGAACCCAGGAGAGATCGGAGAGATCATTGTCCATAGTCCATGCGCCACTCCCGGCTACATCGATAACACTCAAGCAACATACACTGCAAAAATCTACGACCCCCAGGGTAACCTCTGGCATCGTATGGGAGATGTTGCTTATCAAGACAAGGAAGGCTTTATCTGGTTTTGCGGACGTAGCTCTCACTGTTTTGAAGAAAACTACCCTATTCCTTGCGAAGGACACTTCCAATCACACCCAAAAGTAAACCGTGCCGCACTTATACGCCTAAAACGACCAGGACAAAAAGCAAGAGCAGCTATTGCCATAGAGCTTAAGACCAGCTTTTTTATGCCTTTCCAGCGTAGAAGGGTACGTCAAGATTTACAAAAAATGATCGCAAATTATTCACAACTGCAAAACATTCAAGAAATTGTATTCTGTCGAAAAATGCCGCTTGACGGCAGACATAATATAAAAATTGACCGTTTAACCCTTGGGGAGATAATGAGCTAATGGGCGTACTGGTAACCGGTGGAAGTGGCTTTTTGGGGGGAGAAATCATCCGACAACTTTTGTCTCGGGGTGAGTATGTGAAAAGCTTTTCACGTAGCCGACCTCGGCATTTACCTCACCACCATAAATTAGAGATATGCCTGGGCAGCATTACCAATTGCCACGACCTCAAAGAAGCTTTAAAAGGGTGCAACGCTGTCATTCATACCGCAGCAAAAGCTGGTGTCTGGGGACCACACTCCGATTACTTTACTACAAATGTTACTGGAACACAAAACCTTCTCACTATATGTGCAGAGCAGCACATTCCTCACTTCGTTTACACTAGCTCTCCAAGCGTAGTTTATGAAGATAAAAGTATTCACGGAAAAGACGAATCTCTACCTTATGCACGCTTTTATCTTGCCCACTACCCACACTCCAAAAAAGAAGCCGAGCTGCTAGTGCTAAGGCACCATAATCAACATAAAATACAAAGTGTAGCACTTAGACCCCACCTTATTTGGGGACCTGGCGACCCACACTTCCTCCCAAGGCTCATACATAGATATAAACGTAAGCGTCTATTTCAAGTGGGTGACGGTACAAATTTGGTAGATACCATACACGTCTTCAATGCAGCACAAGCACACTTACAAGTTCTTGACAAAATGCGCGCTCACAAAGATTGGGGAGGCAAAAGCTACTTTATTGGGCAACACAAACCTGTCCTGTTATGGGATTTTTTAAGACAATTACTCGAAAGAAGTGGACAAAGGAACGTAAACTTTCGGTCTGTTCCTTACACCTTAGCGAGAGTTGCAGGAGCAACCTACGAGTCTATGTATCAAGCACTTGGCTTTGATCATCGCGAACCCCCAATGACACGCTTTCTTGCTTCTCAGCTCTATCATTCACACTACTTCAGCCATCAAAGTGCCACCAAAGATTTTGGTTACTTCCCAAGCATATCCACTCAACAAGGCTTAGAAGAACTTCATATGAGATAAGAACTAGACAAAAAAAATATTTACAAACAAATAAAAACAACTTACTA
>JAPPOJ010000002.1 GCA_028817975.1 Zetaproteobacteria bacterium
TATAAATACATGGCTTTTTCCAAAATTAGTTTGGAAAAAAAGAGCTTTAATGCTGCTCGAATGATTGCGACGCAAAGTTTGCAAGAAGGAATCTGTGCTTCGAAAAGCTTTTTTTTGTGCACGCATGTGCAACAATTCTTAAACCGCCCCGTTATGGAGGTGGTTATTGTGGGAACATACGATAACCTAAAAACAAGAGTCGTTGTAGACAAAATAAGGCAGCAAAACTACTTCCATATTGTACTTATTGCTGGGGAAGATGTAAGTCCTCATAGCCCATTGCCGCTCTTGCGCTTCAAGTCACGACTAAAAGGACAAGACGGCAGTATCTTTGTTTGTGAGGACAGTGTTTGCCGTTTTCCCACTACGGATGTTGGAAGAGCTTTTAAGCTGATTGAAATGGATTAGTGCGAGGAACTTTGCATGGTTGAAAAGCTGGAGCATACAAGCTTATTTGCGTGTCATAAACAAAACAATGCGCATTTTATTAGCTTTAGTGGTTGGGAGATGCCTTTTAGATATAAGCCAAGGGGAGTGGTGGCTGAGCATCATCATGTGCGCACACATTTAGGGCTTTTTGATGTGAGCCATATGGGGCAAATTTTTGTTGCGGGCACTGAGGCTGCACCTTTCTTGAACTACGTCTGCGTGTCGGATATAGACAAATGTTTGCCGGGTCAGGGAATGTACACGGTGATGTGCTATGACGATGGTGGCACTGTAGACGATCTTTATGTTTACCGTCTCACAGAGCAAGAGTTTTTGCTCTGTGTGAATGCTGCGCGGGTGGATGCAGACTGGCAGCGACTGTTGGAGTTACGGCAGCTTCTAGGTTATGCGGACACAGAGTGTCAGTTGCGCAATGAATCTATGGAGTGGGATCAACTCGCTCTGCAAGGCCCCGATTCTTTTAAGCTTCTTGCGGCATTAGCTCAGGCATCTCCTAGCTACCAGCCTTTGCTCGAGCTTGAGTTTGGGCATATTTGTCAGCTGTATGAACATAGTACGCTTACATACTGTGCGAGGACTGGATACACCGGTGAGCTGGGGGTGGAGTTTTACGTGCAGAAGCCTGGAGGAGAGCTGCTGTGGCAGCAGTTAGTGCAAGCGGCTGCGTCGCATGACTTACCTTTGGTGCCAATAGGGCTTGGAGCTCGAGACACGCTACGGCTGGAGTCCTGCTATTGTTTGTATGGAAATGAGTTGAGTGCGCAGATTAGCCCTTTAGAGGCGGCTCTAGGTTGGTTGGTTGACTTTGAAAAGGATGATTTTGCAGGTAAGAATGCCTTGCAGCTCTTAAAGCAGCGGGGCGTTCCGCGTCGATCTATTGCCTTGAAAGTGAAGGATAAGGGGGTTTTACGTCAAGGGATGCGAGTTTTGACCTTGCAGGGAGAAGAGCTTGGCTTCATTACCAGTGGAGGAGTATTCCCTAGTGTGGGGGGGGCTGGGGGGCTGGCGCTTGTCACCGCCAACATGGTAAAAGCAGGTGAGCTTGTGTGTGTGGAAGTGCGTGGGGAGCGCAAGCACGCTGAAGTCGTAAAACGGCCCTTTTATCCTTCACGTGCGAAGGATATTGTTTCTTAAAATGGAGGTTCAGCATGGAAATTCCGGAAAATTTAAGGTATACCAAGGATCATGAGTGGGTTGCAAGTCAAGGTGATGTAGCCACAGTTGGGGTTACGGGCTTTGCTGTAGAGCAGCTAGGTGATATTGTACACGTTGATTTGCCTGCAAAAGGCACCAAGTTTCAATCGGGAGAGACGTTTGGGACGATTGAATCGACAAAAACAGTTTCAGACTTGTATATGCCGGTAACAGGTACGGTCGTAGAGCTGAATGATGCGATATGTGCGGCTCCTGAGGAGGTCCAGGAGCGCCCTTATGATAAAGGCTGGCTGGTTAAAGTTCAAATCGCTCAAGAAGAAACAGCAGAATTGCTAGATGCTGCTGAGTACGAGTCTTATGTAAAGCAGCAGGAATAAAAGTGAGAGGTTCCACAGTGTTTTGGATGATATGGATTGCTATAGGGGCGACTATAGCAGCGCTTGGAGTTGGAGCAGGTGCTTTTGGAGCGCACGTCTTGCAACATAAGCTTTCCCCTTATGAGTTGGGTATTTTTGAGACGGCAGTGCGTTATCAGATGTACCATGTAGCCGGATTTATGGCTTTGGGGCTGACCGCAAGTCATATCGACCACTTTGGCTTGCGTTTGTCTGGAATTTTTATGACGTTTGGAGTGCTTACTTTCTCGGGCAGCTTATACCTTTTAGTTGCAACAGGCCAAAAATGGCTTGGGGCAGTCGCCCCTATTGGAGGAGTGGCGCTAATACTGGCGTGGCTCTCTCTTGCTACCACACTGACCCACATGATGATTTTAAAAGCATAAAGCCCCCCTTCCAAGAGTAACGGATGTTAGACTTAGACACATTGAATGCCCCTCAGCGGGAAGCGGTCGTCCAGTGGACCGGACCGATGATGATTTTGGCAGGCGCAGGTACGGGAAAAACCCGTGTCATGACAACACGTATTGCGCGTATGCTACAGGAAGGCGTACGGGGAGCTGAAATTGTCGCGCTTACCTTTACGAATAAAGCAGCGCGTGAAATGAAAGAGCGCTTGTTGCAGCTGGTGCCAGGTGAAGAGGTAAAAAAAGTTTCGGTCAGTACCTTTCATAGTTTTTGTTTACGCCAATTGCGGTCTTTACCGACAAAAGTAGGCTTAAAGTCAGGCTTTAAGCTGTTGGGGACCAGCGATCAGTTGGCCTTGATTATGCGTAGCTTGGAAGAGAAATCGTGGCAAAAAATTTACGCTGCTGACCAGATGCTTGCCGCTATTAGCAGCTGTAAGAACTGGTTGATATCACCTGATGGGTTACGCTCGGGGGTGGTCCCGCCCCAAAGCTATGAGCAGCCACCGGACTGGGCAGCCGTTGCTGAGATTATGGAGCTGTATGAACGTCAGTTAGACTTCCATCAGGCGATTGATTTTGACGACTGTATCTATAAGTTTGTCCGTTTATTGCAAGATAATTCCACAGAGCTTGCCAGGGTTCACCGAAAATTCCACTACTTTTGTGTGGACGAGTTTCAGGATACGAATTACGCACAACTGGAGTTACTGCGTCTGATGGTAGGTCAACAACAGCACCTTTGTGTCGTGGGAGATGATGACCAGTCTATTTATAGCTGGCGAGGTGCGATGGTGGAAAATGTGTTCACCTTGGAACAAATGTTTCCTGCAATTAAAATGATTAAGTTAGAGCAAAATTATCGTTGTGCACCTAATATTTTGCATGCTTCGAACCATGTCATTGCGAATAATGTGAAACGCAAATCGAAGACTCTTTGGAGTGATAAAGGGGCGTCAAAGCCGATTAGAGTTGCGGAATTCAGTACACCTGAAAATGAAGCACGTTGGGTGGCAAAACATATTTTAGCTCTCTCGGGGAGAGGCTATCGTTTTGCGGATATTGCCGTCCTTTATCGTGCAAATAACCAAGCTTCTTGTATAGAAATGGCATTGCGAGAGGCGAGAATTCCTTCTCACACTGTTGGAGGACAAAGTTTTTTTGAGCGTAAGGAAGTTAAAGATTTTCTAGCGTACCTTCGTTTATTAGTTGACCCAGGAGATCGCCTTGCTTTTTGGCGCGTGATTAATACACCCAACCGCGGACTTGGCATTGCTTCTCAAGAAAAATTATCCAGGTTGGCAGAGCAACTCAAGTGTACCCCTTTTGAGGCGGGGAAGCGGGAAGCTTTTTTGAGGCAACTGCCTGCGGCAACTCAGCAAAACCTGTTAGACTTTTATGCAATCTTTGAATGTACTCATTTGTCTCAGGCCAGTACAGCGGCTGAATGTGGTTATCTGTGTTCTCAGTTGTTAGCACGTACGGGGCTACGAGAGCAGATTAAGCGAGAGGCCAAGACAATGAATGCTCGTTTAGCTCGGTTAAAGTACTTAGAAGGGTTGCCCGCGTGGGTAGAGAAATGTGCCGAGCATGCGTTTACAGACAATAGGAAAGGGTTTTCTCCCCAAGCGCTCTTTGATCGTTTGACTTTGGGAGAGGATGAGACGCGCATGGTAGAAGAAGAGGCCGGCAACCACGTCACTCTGATGACCATTCATGCTTCTAAAGGGCTGGAATATGAAGCCGTGGTGCTTACTGGGCTTGAAGAGGGAACACTGCCTCACCGCAATAGTCTGGGTGAGTGTGTCGACCATTCTGCGATAGATGAAGAACGGCGTCTGTTCTATGTAGCTATGACTCGGGCCAAAAAAGAGCTGGCGATAACATGTGCATTGAACAGGCCGCTTGCCGGGCGTAAAGAGCGTCGCGAGAAGAGCCGATTTCTTTTAGAGATGCCTGAGGATGAAAAAATAGTGGAATGGGTGAGCCATGAGGAGGCTGTAATGGAGTCTCCAGAAGCAAAGAAGCAAAGTATGCTGGCAAAATTAGCTTTTCTTAAAGATTTATAGTAGAACTTGGCTGCAGCCCCACATATTCAAGGTGAGCGTACAAAAGAGTAAAGGGATATAAAAATGACGATGATGAGAACCCACCATTGTGGGCAGTTGAGCCTGAGTCAGGTTGGAGACACGGTAACTCTAAATGGCTGGGTGGATAAAGTGCGAAACCTAGGTGGGTTTTTGTTCTTAGACTTAAGGGATCGCTTTGGCTTAACACAATGTGTCAGTGAGGGAGAGTCAGAGTCCTTATCCAACCGCACGCTCCAAGAATTAAAAGCAGAGAGCTGTGTACAAATCCGTGGCTGTGTGCGTGCTCGCCCTCAGGGGATGAAAAATCTAGAAATAGCGACAGGTGCCATAGAGGTCCTGATCCAGGAAGTTACGGTCTGGTCTAAGGCGGACCCTCTACCTTTTCAGTTTGGTCAGGAAAGCTCGGAGCAGCTACGACTAAAGCACCGTTATTTAGATTTGCGTGACCCTAGTTTGAGGCAACGTATTGTCGCGCGTTCTCAGCTGACCAGCAGCTTGCGTAAGCTGCTAGAAGAGCATGATTTTTTAGATCTAGAAACACCCTACTTATATAAGTCCACTCCAGAAGGTGCTCGTGAATATTTGATTCCTGCCCGCGTAAGTCCAGGGCAGTTTTATGCATTGCCTCAAAGTCCCCAGCTCTTTAAACAAATGTATATGGTTGGTGGTATGGACCGCTATTATCAGCTGGTCAAAGCTTTTCGGGATGAAGATTTGCGTGCAGATCGCCAGCCAGAATTCACTCAAGTTGACTGTGAGCTGAGCTTTGTGAATGAAGTGGCAGTGCGTCAGATTTTTACGGATGTTGTGAGGCGCTTGGTAAATGGCTTTTTAGGACGCGAGTGTGTAACCGACATTCCACAGATGTCGTTTGAGGAGGCGCTGCATGCATATGGTAATGATAAGCCGGATACTCGGTTTGAGATGCTGTTGCAAGATTGCAGTGAGCTTTGGCGTGATAGCTCGTTTCAAGCTTTTTCCGCTGTGGTCGCTGCTGGTGGAGTGGTGAACGCCATTGTGGTAGAGGGTCAAGCTGCGCACATGAGCCGCAAAGATTTAGATGCGCTGAATCAGGAGGCCCTCAACTTGGGGGCGAAGGGCTTGGCTTGGGCTAAATGCAATGGCACCGAGTTACAAGACTTGCAGTCTCCACTCAAAAAGTTTGTGGATGAACCACTCTGGTCACAGTTGCAAGTACAGCTTGGTGTCAAGAGTGGGGATCTTCTCTTGTTCTGTGCTGGACCGTTCGACTTGGTCAAAGCTGTTTTGGGCAAAATTCGTCTTAGCCTTGGGGAGCGGCTTGGTTATATGGACCCCCAACAACTTAAGTTTCTGTGGGTAGTGGACTTCCCTCTTTTGGAGCAAGATGAAGAAACAGGTCGGTGGGCTGCCCGACATCACCCTTTTTGTATGCCTCAAGCGCAGGACTTACCATTGTTGAGGACGCAGCCTGAAAAGGTCCGTGCTTGTGCTTATGATCTTGTGTGCAATGGCTATGAGGTCGCGGGAGGGTCGATACGGAACCATGATCTTGCGGTGCAAAAACAAGTGTTTGCCGCAATTGGTTTGAGTGAAGAAGAGGCAGAGTCTAAATTTGGATTTTTGTTGGAAGCATTGCGTTATGGCCCACCCCCTCATGGAGGTATTGCCTTTGGTTGGGATCGTTTTGTGATGTTGATGACCGCATGTGACGCGATACGGGATGTGATCGCTTTCCCTAAAACGCTCTCTGGACAGTGCCTGATGACTCAGTCCCCTGCACCGGTGACACAGCAAGAGCTGGATACTCTGGGGGTTGTACATCGGGTAACATCCTAGAAAACATGAGATAAATTTCCTGAAAGAGGATTAAAATGGCCCCATGCAACTTAGAAACGTATCCTAAAGGACCGAAACTTCAAACTTGGCTTGGCTATGAAGCTCTTTCTGTGGAGGCTCAAAGTCAGAGGATCACTGAGGCTGAAAAGTCGGATTTCTGTCGTAATTTTAAAGCCTGTTTAGACCAGCAAGTTGCTCCAGAAGCGGGTCTTCTTGTAGATCTGATGGACGAACTGGTGGCAATGGACTTGCCGATGATGGCCTTGATTCTACTGGACAGTTATCCTGACTTGGCGATAGATCCCAGTTCGTTTAGACGTTATCATGTGGAGGCGACCGCAAGCCTGCTTTGTGGGGAGGATTCTCGGGCGGAGAGAGCGCTGCTGCTTGCACGTGACCTTCTGCCTGAAGAGCCTGCACCTTACACTAATTTGGTACAACTGTATGCTAACCAAGGAGCGCAAGAAACAGCCCTAGAGTGGTTTCGTGCAGGGGCACAAATCTGCCCCAACCACTTTCCTCTGTGGGAAGTTTATGCCTCTATGCTCCCTGAGGGAGCGGATGCTCCCTTTGATTTGGTACTTGCAGCCGCTCGTGAGTTTTCCTCCTGGGTGGGCTACTCTCTGGCAGCTGAGTTAGACCCCCACCGTAACAGCCAAACTTTGGCACTGTACTTAGATCCCTTTTATAAACAAGGTGAGCGTGAAGAAGCTTTTCTCCTGGAGTATACAGGGGCTTTGGGAGCTGCTGGAGACTTTGACCGAGTGCTTAAAGTGGTCCAGCTAGAGCTTGCACAAAATCGTGGGAATTACTCTTGGCAGTTGCTATGGCACTCTTTGCAGGCAAGCTATGCTTTAGGGCATCGCGCTGAATTTGAGCTAAAATCGAAAGTGTTTTTAACAGAGTATGAAGCGTCGATTCCTGCCCATATCGAGGGAGAGTTGCGAGCGATGTCGCAGGACGAAGAACATTGGGGAGAGACAGGTCAGAAAGTGTGAGAGTCGCTACACCAATGTGGATTTAAGCTTTAGGTTGTGCAATGTCTAGACATATATGGTTTGTGGTGGCTTCGCTCCTTTTACTTGCGTGGGCGTCGCTGCAGGTTTCCTCAACCGAAGAAGTCTCGGTAATGACTTCCGTACCGGAGTGGGTTGAAGTCACTGTAGATGGTAAGCGCCTTGGCTTGTTCCAGCCCTCTGTGGAAGAGCTTTTGGGGGGTTACGTAGAGCCAGGAGCAGCGGAAGGAGACAAGATTTTCCGATTTCACCGTGAGTTTGTCTCGAAGCCCTCTCTCTTTAATTGGGCAGAAGTGTCATCGAAGCAACTTTTAACTAGACATGAAATTGTGGTAGCAGAAGTCGGTGGTGCTGGGAAACAGTGGCGAAGTTTTCGGTTGTCGGGCTGCCGCCCGGTAACTTGGTCGATTGCGGAGCGTGATATTATGGGAAGTTTTTATGAGGAGGTGGTTATTGTGGCTCAAGCAGTGGATTCCATTTAGCACTTGCCTGCAAAATATAGGGTGCTGGCTGTTTGCGATGCCGTTGAGCTATGGGAATACTTTGGCGTCTTCTGCGAGTGTTTATCTGCCACAGAACTTATATCTACAAGGCTTGGCACATAGTTCGTTGTTGCCAAGTGCGACACTGAAGGGTTGGCTTGATTGGAATCCTTCTAGCCTTGCGCTTTGTCGGGGAAACTTGCAGTCCGCGGGTGGTGCGGTCAAGCTGTCACTTCCTCTTTCGTTTCATCAGGAAGGTTTTCGTAGTCACTTGAGAATGGAGCTGCGTCAGCAGGGCAGCTTTGCGAAGCAAGGGCTGTTGGCGAGTCTTTGTCAGGGGCCAAGCTATGAGTTAGGTAACGGTGTTGTCTTTAAGCAAGTTGCCGATTGGTTGCGAGAGTGGTACCCGGACCATGTTTGTACTGCTCAGTCAGGGGAGGGCTGGCGTTGCCGCCACCGTAGGGATGATGGGCTCGCACAGAGCCGATTGCGCTTGAAGACATTAGAAAATCTCATTTTAAAGCGGTGGGTACGGCAGCCTTATCTTGTCTTACGTCATCTTGCGGTGATGCAGCAGGTCCTGGCGGAAGTAAAACCTATTGTGCCAGCCCGTTCCCACCGAGGGGGCGCTTCCTTTTGTAAAAACGTTGCTCATGTAGGTATTGAAGAGCTGCCTTTAGCTTTGGCGGACAAGACGTGGCAGAATAATTACTGCGATCCGGTGAATAAGGATAGTGCTGCTAGCATTGCTGCAGAGGCAGCCCTAGAGGTTGTAGCGCAATTGGACCATCTGGTGGAATTATCAGCCAAGGTCAGTATTTCGGGACGTTTCCGTCTTTCTCTTCCTTCTGAGGTGACCTCGAAGTTGGATCACAGTGGTTTTTGGGTGAAGCTAGAACCTAGTTCTGATGTCGTGGACAATATTTGGCGCCAGTCGGCACAAATTTGGCAGAATAAGCGAGCAGCTGCAGCGCCTACGCTCCCTGTGGGGCTGTTCGTACGAGCGACGTGTCCACGACCTTTTATGTCGGAGAAGGTCGGGGCTTTGTCCGAGCTTTGGCAGGGCCGTCGTGAGTTTGAGAGTGGTTGCACCTATAATTTATCTCCAGCTTTGGTGGAAACCACGAAAACTTTTCAAGCGAATATGCTTATGGGAGAGCAAGAGTTCTTTATTGGTAACCTCAACCACAAGATATTGCGCCTTCCTGCAGGCACGTATCGTTACCAGATTCATGCGGTGCCTCGCAGTTCGAGCCGCTGGTATCCTGAAAGTTGGCGTCTTCCTGCGGTCACCTCCGGAGAGCTTGTCTGGCAGGTAGGTAAAGGAAAGTTTCGTACCGTATATAGGTAACTTGTAACGGCTTTGCCTGCTGCCTTCAAAGTCTAAGTAAATGAGCAATCAGAGCTATCCACTTCTGCCATTTAGAGTTAGTATCATCATGCGAATGAGAGTGGGCGAACATCTGTATTAGGAACAGCTATGAAAACTCGGCGAGTCATGGGGAGTGAGAACGCCCCCTGGATATTTGCATGTGCATGTGCGATTGTGTTATTTGGCTATGAGCATGTGAGAAGCCCGAGTAATGCCATGCTGATACAAGCGTATGGCGTGAACAGTATTCCGGTGGCAATGGCGATGCTTCCCCTGTTGGCAGTGCCTACGCTGCTGTTTTATGGTTGGCTCATGAATCGTTGGGGGCCTGCCCGCACTTTGTGGGTGAGCAGCACTTTGTCAGGCTTTGCCCTTTTGGGGGCCTATATGGCGATTTCTCGAGGCTTTTCGTGGGCTTGTTGGGCGCTCTACTGGTTGCGTGAGTGTTATATCCTTTTGTTACTGGAGCAAGTGTGGTCTTTTTTGAACTCTTTCTGGGATGAGGATAAAGCTTCGCGCTTGAATGGGTATGTGCTCGCTGTTTCGAGTATAGGCACTGCTTTGGGTGCTTACCACGTGAGCGAACAGGCAGCGGCCTGGGGGAGTCATGCTCTTATTTTAGTTGCGGTGGGGAGTTGCTTTGGATTTGGCGTGGTGGCGGCCTGGGCGTATCGTCTTTGTCCTGATTTTGAAGCGCGTCAGCGCTCTGATCCTCTCAAGGATATGTCACAGCAAGAGCGATCGAGACGTTCGATTGTGCAAGTATTTTGGCAAAATAAAGCCTTAGGTTGGATTCTGCTTTTGGTGGTGACAAGCCAGATACATGGTACTTTTGCGACGGTACAATTTCAGACTTTCTTGAGTGAATCACTGTCTACTGTAGATGCACAGGTTGCGTATTCAGGGCGCTTTTTTTCTTCCTTAGCAGTAACGTCGATTGTGGTGCAACTGTTGCTTTCCCGGCCCTTGTTGGTTGGCTTTGGTTTTGGGAAAGTGCATTTGCTTATTCCTGCGATACACTTCGTTTGTCTTTTGTGGGCCATGTATGCGATGGATTTGCGTTCGGCAGCCTTATGCTTATTTACTTTTAAGGCTTTAGATTACTCGTTGTTCCGTGCTGCGAAAGAGATTTTGTATATTCCTTTTGATTTTGAAGTTCGCTACCGGGCGAAAGAGTGGATTGATATTTTGGGGTATCGTGGCGGCAAGGTGTTGGCTTCTTCGGTGCTGCTGGGCTTGCAGGCTCTCAATCTAGCTGTGTTGGTCCCATTTTGTGGGCTCGTGTGTGTCTGCTTGTGGGGAATCAGTGTTGGATATCTTTTTATCTGGGGACAAGGCAAAGGAGAGGCCTTTGATGCTGGGATGATTTCACAAACGAAGTCTTAAATTCAGTGCACTAGGGTGTTAAGGGGAACTAAGCTGAAGTAGTTTACCTAAGCGTGCATAGGACGCTGTTGCTGTGTAAACGGGGATCGTTGTAGCGTCTAAGATGTCGCCTGTAGAACTACGCACCACCACTTGATACATATCACTGGGAAGATTGAAAAATCCTGTGTGAGTGATGTCTCCAGTTGTAAACGCAACCTTACTGTAGGTGAGGGGTTCTTCTGCCCCTAGTTGCCATAATTCGATGGTTTGGTCTGTATCAGGTGAAGAGGCTGCGTACTGGACATATGCGATCCCACCTTCGTCACTCACGTGGAAACTGTCGCTGCCAAACTCGACTTGCCCTTCCCAGCCAAAAGCATGAAAAAATCCGTTAGGAAACAGGGGTACCGACTCATGAGCGATACGTGGGCAGTATAAAGTTGGAAAGAAAGCGGTATTGGCTGGGATCAGTGGATCTAACATAGCACATGTTGTGCCTTCTGTTTTGGCTCCTCGTGCACTGTGATGTACTTCACGCTTACCGACCTTGTGCTTGTGCATGGCTTGTAAACTGTGTGTAGCGGTCAAGGAAACCCCCTTGGCTGGGTGGTTGCTTCTGGCCTTGGTAGGATCATTGTGAGCGAGGGTTTGAAAGCGTGGGGAGATCGTAGGGGACAACTGCATGGGTTTAGCCGTACTTAGGGCGATGGGCAGTTCCCGGTGTATGCCTGGAAAGGTTGAGACGATGATGTTCTCACTGTGTTGGTTGTATAATACTTCAATGGAGACAGGTCCGGGAGAAACCCCGAAATAGCAAAATCTCCCATTGGAGCTGGTGGCCTTAAGAGCCGTGTCGGGCAGCCCTTCGGCGGAAAAGTAGTGGGGGCCAGATAAGCCCTCCGTTTGAGTGTTCCAGAGATGCAGTTGTGCATTGGGCACTGTCTGATCTCTGGTATCTAAGACGCGTCCACATAAGCTTGCGGTGCTACCATCGGGTCCGCCGAGTTGCATGTGGTTTGCGGTAGCCGCAAGTTCTAGGGCAGACTGCCTGGCCATGTATATGTTTTGCAAAGCTTGTGTTGGGTCATCGAGATGGATTTCTTGGACGGCAGTGACGTATTCCCCACCCTCATCGTATAGAGTAATCAACATCCTACTATATTGGGGAAGGTGGGCAAGGCTAATATTTCCTTGTGCATCGGAAGTGCCAAGGTAGCCTATACCCACAGCTTTAGCGTGAATACCTTCCAGAGGGTAGAGGCGCTTTCCTGTAATAAGTGAGCGTTCGTCTTGAATGTTTAGTTTAAACTCAGCCATTGGCTTACGGCTGTGTGTGGTGAGTTGTGCACCCCCGTTGTTTATATCTAAGCGAGACGGTTTGAGTGCAGCTACTTTTTCGTGTTCTCCCACATCCGCGAACAAGGTGTGGGTCATGTCTGTCGTGGCGTAGAGGTCAAGAGCGCGGACGGGGGTGTTTTGTGACGTGCTGTGTGTTCGCTGAGGTACAGTAGCCAAACTCTCTGTTGAGCCTTGGATGGAGATCGGGATGCGTACCAATTGCTTTCTGTAGTGCAAGAAGATTTCTGTATTGCCAGGTGCGTGCAGTTCGAGGGAGTGGGTCTCTGCCGACCAGGTAACATGTTGGTCATCAAAGGAGAAGACCTCCACTTCGGAGCTATCCTCCAACTGGAAGTGAAAGGGAATGCGAGTGCCGATAGATCCAGATACAGGTTCTGTGGGAGGTTCGATCATGCCTTGCTTACTTACGATGGTGTAGGATGTGGTTGCTGCAGGTGCGGTGTCTTCGGTGACAAGCTCTTCAAAAGAGACAGCAGGGTTGGATACTTGTGCTCTTTGCAGCGAGTCTGTGAGGGGCCCTGTGGTGGTTTCGATGGCTTCTGTTGGATTTATGGGCTCTTGTAACCATTTGGCAACTTGAATGGGGGTAGCCTCTGTAAAGGCGGCTAAGCTTTTTGTCCATACCTGTTGCATGGCCTCTTGCGTCGAAGAAGGTATGGCCTTTTGGCCTCTTGGAGACGCTGTGGTGCCTGCGGCGGCAGTTTGTTGGGGCTGCTGCCATTTTGGGTGGAGCTTACCAAGGAGCTGCTCGACCCGCACCTTACGGCCAATGAGTTCCGTTGCGGGCACTGTGAAGGCCGTTGTACTGCCAAGCAAGGAGTAAAAAGGATACGAGAAAGCTAGAACAAGAGTTATTTGGCATAATAACGGGCGCTTTTTTCGTCGAGTCATATGGTAGAAAAACCTATTTGTAGAGAGTATGCATCATTCGTCGTCGCTGCCATGTGAATCAAAGCAAGCCTCCACCTCAACTTTGGTGAAGAACTTTGATTTGCATTTGACACACACGTATCTGGCACCATCGCGAAAATACTTCTTTTCGTCTACTTTTGGCATAGCAGGATTCTCCTGTCAATCATTTAAATCTCCCGGCCCTCAGTGCCTATCGGAAGAATTTAGCCATACTTAAGTTGTCTGGTGTTTTAAAGTAGACGGTGGTATGTTTTTGAGGCAAGTGTTTCGTATGGGCGTTGGTGTAAAAATGCCAGGTGTGCAACTTTTTTAGAAAGTAGTGTGTGAAAGAACTCATAAGCTTTGATCCTTTGGGAGAAAACTTGAAGGGCAGTAGGGGTGGGCATGCCCCTAGTTGTGTCACAATAGGTAACTTTGATGGGGTGCACCTGGGCCATCAAAAGCTGTTTCAGCATGTGATTACGTATGCTCAGGAGCACCAGTTGCAGGCAACGTGCGTTACTTTTGAGCCTTTGCCACAAGCTTTTTTTACCGGAGCAGGTGTAGAAAGCCGCATTTTCACCGCACAATATAAAAAAGAATTAATCGCAGCACAAGGCTTGGCACAAATTTGTGTGCAGCCTTTTGAAGAGAGCTTTTCTCAGCTTACTCCGGAAGCTTTTGTGAAAGACTTCTTGGTGGGCTTTTTGAACGTGAAGGCCGTTTTTGTGGGCGAAAACTTCTGCTTTGGTAAGGGGCGTGTTGCGGGAGTCACGCAGTTGGTGCAACTGGCGGCTGAAGAGGGAATTTATGCACATTCGGTGCCTTTAGAGCATGACGTGGACGGGATCAAAATTAGTTCCACTCGTGTTCGGCAATGTTTGCGATTGGGGGATGTCGAAACGGCAGCTGTTCTACTAGGGCGTCCTTACCGCTACTTTTCTCCGGTGATACATGGTATGCAAATAGGCCGAGAGATAGGCTTTCCAACTTTAAATCTGCAGCCGAATCTACAAATGTTACCGAAGGAAGGTGTGTATGCCGGGTGGGTTGAGTTGGATCATCGCCCAGGTAGGACCTACCCAGCGGCGATTTGTGTTGGCTCTCGTCCGACCTTTGTGGAGGATGGTGCGGTGGCGGTGGAAGCTTATCTGCTAGAGGGCGCCTCCGAGCCGGGTAGTCTACCTTCGTATGGGGACTGTGTGGCCCTGGTGTGGGGCTGCTTTCTGCGTGATAATCGTAGGTTTGCATCTCCGGCGGCACTGGTCGAGCAAATCAAGAAGGACGTACATCGTGCGAAGATTTGGCTTGCTCAGGCGAATGTACCGACCTCTGTGTAAGGGGGGATGATGTTAACGTCTACGCAAAGCCCTTCCACTAATTTACGTACTTGTCCACCAGCCAAGCGACCACGTCTAGATGTGGAGCAGCGCTATTTAAACCGTGAACTGAGCTGGTTAGAGTTTAATGCGCGAGTATTGGCGGAAGGGTTTGATGTTTCTCTGCCTTTGTTGGAGCGCTTAAAGTTTCTGTGTATTTTTTCGCGTAACTTAGATGAATTTTTTATGGTACGTGTGGCGGGGCTGTACAAAATGCTGCGCGAGGGCTTGCTCTCTTGTGAGTCGGCCGATAAGTCCTCTATTCGGCGAGTTCTGGAAGAAGTTTCGCGTCGTTCGCGAGAGCTTATTCGCCAGCAATATCATTGCTTACATGAAGAGATTTTTCTGGGTTTGCGGCAACACGGGATCGAGTTGCTGGAGTATAAACAACTCTCTAGAGCACAAAAAAAGAGCCTGACGGTCTATTTTGAGGAGGAAGTATTTCCTGTTTTGACGCCCTTAGCGGTAGATCCTTCCCATCCTCACCCTTTTTTGACCAATTTGTCTTTGTATCTACTGGTCGAGTTTCACCCTGAAGAATTTGTGATGCCTGCGGGAGATTTCCTGGGCTTTGTGGAAGTGCCTAAGGTGATTCCACGGCTTGTGCAGGTTTCTGCAGGATCGCAACAGTACATTTTACTTGAAAGCTTGATTACGGCGCATTTGGAGCGGCTATTTCCAGGATTTCGGGTTCGGTGTAGTGGCTTAATTCGGGTTACACGCAATTTAGATTATACGCTGTTGGAGAGTCGCATCGTCGATTTGCTTGAGGCTGTCGAGCGGGAGGTTGTCCACCGTGCTCAGCCGGAGTCTGTGCGTTTAGAGCTTGGCTCGGGGGTGTCGCCTCAAGCGGTTGCTAAGATGCAACGGGTGTTGAATCTTTCTAAGGAGTCTGTATTCACGGTGCCGAGCCTCGTGGATATCTCCGGCTTGGGAACGCTTGTCGAACAGGACCTTCCTGCACTGAAAGTCGATGAGTTTAACCCCCGTCTCCCACGCTGGATGGAACAAAATCGTCATTTATTTGCGCTGATTCGTGAGCGTGACCTATTGGTACATCACCCTTATGAAAGCTTTTATGCTGTTACGGAGTTTTTGAATTTTGCAGCGTTAGATAAAGATGTGTATGCCATTAAACAGACGCTATACCGTTCTTCGGGAGCCTCTTTGATCATTGAGGCTTTGATTAAAGCGGCTGAGAATGGTAAGCAGGTGACTGCAGTTGTGGAGCTTAAAGCGAGGTTTGACGAAAGAAACAATATTGAGTGGGCGCGTAAGCTTGAACGTTCAGGTGTTCACGTGGTTTATGGCTTTGTGGGGCTTAAGACGCATGGCAAGATGACCCTTGTTGTCCGTAAAGAAAAACGAGGAATGCGTCGCTATGTGCACCTTTCCACGGGCAATTATAACCCGATTACAGCGAAGCTATACACTGATTTGGGCTTGTTTACCAGTCATGATGGAATTGCGAGCGATATAGCTGCGTTATTCAATTTACTGACCGGGTTTAACGTGTTTCGGGAGCAAGGCAAGGTTTTTCAGACAAAAGCGGTTCCTCGATTTTCTCATATTTTTGTAGCCCCTCTTTTTTTACGTCAGAAAATTATAGATGAAATTGATTTGGTCATTGCCCATCACCGTAAGGAAGGAGGTGGGCTTGTGATGGCGAAGTTGAATGGTTTGGACGATCAAGCCATCATTGACAAGCTGTATGAGGCGTCTACCGCTGGAGTGGTCGTGCGCCTTTTGGTCCGCGGGATCTGTTGTCTGAGGCCAGGAGTAAAGGGACTTAGTGAAAATATTGAGGTACTTTCGATTGTGGATCGTTTTTTAGAACATAGTCGTATTTACTACTTTCGGCATCAGCAACATTTAGGAGTCTATTTATCGAGTGCGGATTGGATGACCCGTAATATGGATCGCCGTATTGACATTATGTTTCCTGTCTATGACAGTGCGCTTATTGATCGTATTTTGTACGAGGTGCTGGGGTGTACCTGGCAAGACAATACCAAGTCCTGGGTGTTATCCCCAGAGGGCACGTATCGTAAGCGTTGCCGTGGTGGACGTGAGCTTGAATTACGTAGCCAATATCGCTTTATGGATATTGCGCGTGAGGATGGTTTGAAGTCCATACCCTATGATGAAGCCATACGTTTTTGTTCAAAAAGCAAGATTGCGCGCCCATTGGCCCCGAAGGAAAACATTGAGGTCTGAGAGTATAGTCCAGTCTGTTGGAGAAGGAGAGGGCTTGCAAGGCCATGATAGCCACCGTCCGTTAGCCTGTATTGAGATTGGAACCAATTCAGTGCAGCTTCTTGTGGCACAAGTACAGCAAGGAGTGTTGCGTAAGCTCGCGGGTGAGAAATACTCACTCCAGTTGTCACATTCTTTAAAACCTAATGGTGCATTAGCGGAACAGTGTGTGCAATATCTGCTTGAAGTAGTGGGGATGCTATTACAAATCGCACAGGCTTATCAAGCACGAGTCTTTTTATTTGCGACTCAGATTTTGCGCACTGCGCAAAATACGCCACAGATTATCGCTCAGATAGAGCGTCTGTATTGTCAGCGCATAGAGGTTTTGCCCGGGCACGAAGAGGCTTTTTTATCAGGCTTAGCCATGCGTTATGCATTGGCATTGCCGGAGTCGTGTTGTTTTCTTGGTGTTGATATTGGTGGTGGATCGACTGAAGTTGTATGGATGCGGGGCGCAATCCCTCAGGCTAGCCTATCGCTGCCTGTAGGGCATCTGAATTTGTTGCCGCGAGGAAACGTCACCACGCCCCTTAAGAAAAAGGAACGTAAGCAGGTGCAGCAGAAGGTGCTTGATTTGTTGATGCAATGCCGCTTGCCTGCTTTTGAAGCGCAAGCCTACGTTCTGTGTTCTGGGGTGGGGAAAACGCTGGCGTCTTTGTTTGCGCGTGCTGCTCCAACAGGTCTAGAGTGTGATCTGAATGGACAGAGTTTTATGCGTCAGGAATTAAAGCGTTTAGCAGCAAGGTTATATGCAGATCCTCAGGAGTTTCAGGCGATGTTTGCTCAGGAGCTGACCGTGCGTCGTGCAAAATCCCTCTTGCCAGGGGTGCTTATTTTAGAGGCCCTCACGCAGCATTTTAGTGTCCCCAGCTGGACATTTGCGATGATGGGTGTACGTGAAGGAGTTTTGTTGAGGGAGATTCGCAGAGCTGGGTGCGAAAATCTAAGGAGTTGGAGTTTTAGGGAGCTGGCGACGCGTTTTGGAGTGGATGATGCGTTTGCGACTTTATTGTGCCGCAGATGTCTTCATCTGTTTGAACTTTTGCGTCAGCACGAGGCCTTGCCACAGGAAGTGATCGCGATGGAGTCCCCCAGGCCTGGAGAGCTGAGGGCTTCTCATCTATTGCAAATCTGTGCGGTGACGTCGGAGTGGGGTAAGCAAGTACATTTGAGTAAGTACCCACGTCACAGTTGTTACCTAAGTATGTTTGCGGATATTCCAGGTTTGAGCCCTCAACAGCGACAGGTCGTGGCGGTAGTCAATCGTTTTGCTCGCAAAGGCCATGTGTCGAGGAAGCATCTTGAAGCGTCTCATCTTCCGTTGCAGCAGCTTCGTTTGGCGCGGGTATTGGCCGCTCTTCTTAAAACAGTCCACGCTTCTTTGAGAACACGTCAAGAGTGCTTGATGAATTTACAGTTGTCTAAGCAAGGAGTGTTGAGCTTCACGCATCAGGGGTGTGCAGCGTACCCATGTGTGAATGTTCAAGGCTTGCAAACAAGTCTTGAAAGTCTGAATAAAGTGTTGGTAACCCCTTTAACTTTAAGTGGCAAGGCCGACACGTTCGCGAATATGGGAGCATAGTTCTTTGAGCGTACGAATGCTCTTGGGGTCTTCGCATAAGGTGATAAACGCTTCGATAGCTTTTAGGTTATTGCTCCAGTCTTGATTTTTACTGAAGATGTCGATCTTTTTCGTATGTGCGAGGTATAGATTAAGATTGAGTTCGATCGCCGCATTGAGATGTTCCAGAGCTTTGATGTCAGCTTGGAGTATTTGGTGAATTTCTGCAATGCGGTAATGAACCACTGCTTTTTTACTATGCTCGTCGAAGTGACGGAGTTGTTCGTGTAAGATGTCGAGGCATTGATTCCAATTACCGAGAGCAGCATGGGCATCATACAGTAGGTTGTCTGTACCAGGCCATTGATGAGAGCCGTATTTTTCGACGATATCTAAAGCGATCTGAGGCTGGTCGAGTTGGTAGAGCTGGGTGCTGGCAAGTTCTTGTACGAGCCGGTGTCGACTTTCTTCGGAATCATCTGCAGCAATCATTTCTTGAAGATAAGCACAGGCTTCTTCCCACTCTCCTCGCTGGCTATGCAAGTGCTTAAAAAACTTTAGTGCAGAGAGGTTGTGTGTATCCAATTTAAGAATTTGTCCGTTAATTTTTTCAACTTCGTCGTCATCATGTAATCTCTTGGCGTATAGAAGTGCCAAGCGTTCGAGACAGAGAACTTGCTCGGATTTGTGCTCAAAAATTTTTACGAGAATTTTGAGTACGACTGTTTCGGTATGATAGTCACGTGCTGGGATGACGTGAGGCGCAATTTTGTCGCGGAAGTCGGCAAAAGATAAGTGGTGCGAGTGGATCAGCCTGGATAAACAATACTCGGTTCGTTCAGGTTGTCTTTGGTAAGTGATCCTGGCTTTGAGATAAAGTAGAAAAGTATCGAGTCCAATGGGGTCGGATTCTCGGGCAAGCTTAGCGTCGAGGTAAGTATAAAAAAGGCTCCAGCATTCAAGTGCAGCGAGCTGCTCTAAAATCATTTGTGGTACAGGGGCAGACAAATCATCTAAGTTCTCAGTATAGGAGCTTACTTCGGCTAACTTTGACTCGGATGTTAGGGGCAGGCTCATGAAAGGTTGACTCCATGCGTTGAGTAAGTCTAGTCGTGCACGGGTTCCCATTTCATAGAAGTGCTGCTACAGAGTAGAGGTGCCGCTGGAAGAGGAGAGAACTCCCTCCATAATCTGACGACATGCAATGTTGGAAAGACATTCGAATGTGACTTGGGACCCATTTAACAAATATTGTAGACTGATTCCATCGATGATAGAGAGGATAAAATTGCTGAAGTCGCTAACATCTATATTTTGAAAAGACTTTTCGTGAATACCTTCTTGAAGGATGTCTGAGCAAATTTTTCTGAGTCGTTCATAGTGGCTGAGAAACAGGTTGCGGACTTCGGTTTTTTGTTGTACTTGCGACCAAAAATCGAAGCTAACTTGATAATATTCTTTGGTATTTTGCACTGTGTCAAGGCAAGCTTCCACGAATATCTGTAACCGTTTTTCAGCCCCGCTGTATTTCTCCAGTGTATGTAGAACAGAGGCTTCAATGCGTGTTGAGACGTTTTCAAGCACAGACATCATAAGATCATCTTTGTTTAAAAAGTAATAGTGAATAATACCTTTGCTGATACCCGCTTTACGGGCGACGTCCTGCATTGAAAAATTATCATAGCCATGCTGAGTGATGCAGTGAATGGTTGCTTTCACAATCTGTTCTTTGCGTTCTTCGGCGACATCCGTGCGTGGCATGAGTATCTCCTTTTCTAAAGTGGTAAGCCATAAATTCTAGCAGCTATGAATCGGCGTGTCTTTGTTTCAGAATATTACTGGGCAACCGTTGCTTGGCATCTAGCTTCCTGCAAGAACCCGTTAGCGTATATTATGTGTAGGCATACGTTTTTATAAGTTGAAAGTCAAAAATTTTTTTCCTGAAACATCTATTAGACAAGACCTCTTGTGGAAAAAGGTCGTGTAAGCGTAGGCGTAAGGGCTTGTTTATGGCAAGCGTGGGACGGGGTTGTGCGTTGTTCCCACACCCAGTGTACAGCGTCGTGAGGGAGGAGAAGAGCTTGTTATCTCAAAATTTGATTCCGATCTGGTTTGTATCCCTGAGCTTAGCGATAGTGCTTGTCGCTGTGGATGTGCAAGCTAGAGATGATCGTTGGACTCACTTTGGCCTGCGCCCCTTGGCGATGGGCAATGCTTATGTTTCGGTTGCCGACGATCACAATGCGATGTTTTATAACCCGGCTGGGCTTGCGCGTATTCAGGAGTGGGATGGCGAGATCTTGAATCCTTATTTAGAGGTGTCAACGAACTCACTTGATTTTATCGAAGATGCACAAAATCTTTCTTCGACGGAAGGAATTGCGGACATCCTTTCGCTGCTGTCTTCTCATACGGGAAAGACAAACCATTTTGCTTTTGGGCTGGCTCCCCATCTTTATGGGAGCGGTTGGGGATTTGCAACGAGCTTTTACATGCCGGCCACTTTTGTGGCCCATCGATATGTGGAGGTAGAGTTTAAGGCTGGTGTAGATGTGATGGTGCCGCTTAGTTTTGCCACGAATCTCATGCAGGACCGTCTTAGCGTTGGCACGACTTTGAAAGTGATTGCTCAAGGGGGGATTGATGCGGATTTACCTTTGGATAGCCTAACCAAGTTACAAAACTCTGAGGAGCTGCAAGATCTTGTAAAGGCTGGGGTGGGCGTCGGAGCAGATTTTGGGCTTCTGTTTACCCCTACTGAGGTGATGCGTCCGACCCTTGGCTTGATGATTTCGGATCTTGGTGGGACACCTTATTCGCCAGCGGGTGATGCAGGCTCGGTCCCAGCACCCAAGCAAATGGGGATTCATGCTGGAGTAAGTGTGGTCCCCTATGATGTGGATTGGATGTGGTTGCGAACTTCGGTAGAAGGGCATGAGTTGAATCAACCGAAGCACTACTCTAAAAAGTTTAATGTAGGTGCGGAACTGGGGTTAGGTACTTTGTTTAAACTCCAAATGGGCTTGCGGCATGGTTTGCTGAGTTCGGGGATTGAATTGGATGTAGGCCTGCTGAACCTGAGGTTAGTTACTTATGCGTTAGATCATGGGGTCGTGGTGGGACAGCACGCACGTCTCGAAGATCGTCGCTATGCAATGCAAATGAAGTTAATTATCTAGAGGCTGTTTGCAATACACATGGAAAGATAAGGTGTGGTTGTCATGAAAAATTTTTTGAGGATTTGGTCTCTGGTGTGTGGGTGGAGCTGCTTGTGTGAGGGAGTGATATTTGCTCAGGGCGCTTCCTCTGCTGGAGAAGCGCCTTCTGTCCCTGCAGAGGAAGCGTCGCCACAAGCGGGAGAACCTGCGGCTGCGTCAACGGCGGCAGAAGGTAGGCCTGGTGCTTTGGACTCCTTGTTTGCAGACAAATTGCAGTTGGCAGTAGCTTACCTTGTGTCACGCAAGTCTGTGGAGGGGAGTAGCTGGAAGGCGCGAGGTATGACTGATATTTACGTGCGCTATGCAGATCCCGCTTGGGCTATGCAGGCAGTTAAGGTGGGAGGGTTCTTTCGCTATGCTCCCGATGCCGTTCAGCCTAAGGTCGAGAGTACGGATGGCTATCAGCGTGAGTACTCAGGCATTGTCGAAGAGTACATTTTAGGGGTCGATTTTGCGGTTGCTTTACAGACCAACTTAGCCTTGAGCACAGGGGTAGGGTTGGGTTTTGCCCGTAGTAAGCTATATGCACTGCAGGACTCCGGCAACAATGAGGCCCCCAAGAAGAACTATGATGGGATACTGTTGTCAGGACAGGTGCATTTAGATTACTATATTGCTCCAGAATGGAGTGTTGCCCCTGTTTTTTATTTTGGTCTTGGCGCGTTTCGCGAGTATCAATTGGGAGGGCGGTTCTCCTTTTTATTTTAGTTTTTCAGGACTTATGTGAATGGTGGTTGCAAGACAGACACAGAGGAAGCTCTGCAAGTGGGTGGTGCAGGGCTTTTTGTCTATTCTTTTGTTGAGTTTGTTTGGGTGTCGGGTGCCGCTGCGTCAAAGTGGTAGCCTGTTAGTTTCAGCGGTTTCGGAAGGTGCCTTTGAGGTTTATTCCTTTGATGGCTCCTATCGTAAATCGATCACCTCAGAGCGTGTTGGACACTTTAATCAGCCCCTGCAGTTGCCTGTAGGTCATTACATTATTCTTGCCGACTGTAGCTTTCAAGAAGTACTGATTGAGGATGGGAAGCAGACGAAGGTTGTTGCGCATCACTTAGTTTATCAGCGGCCTGCGCTGGCGGAGAAGGCCAAATTTTTGGTGCGTTGCCGTCGTTACCCCCCAACAGGTATTGGGCAGCAGATTTTAAATCGTTTTGAGTTGGATGTACTTGCCAACATGGATGAGGTCCTTGCCGGAATGCAAGGAGGGCACTTGGAACATTTCTCAGCAGCTTCGGCAGCTCCTGTGACGGAACCGGTGACTCGAGAATTACAGTTGGCCAGTGTGCGTGTCTCTGTTCCTGCTGGGTATTCTGGGCAAACAGGATCTTATTTTTTAGTTTCCCAAGAAGAAAGCTACACTCAGACGATCAGTCAAAAGCTGGATGAGTGGTTGTTACTCATGCCAGGAAAGTACCAAGCTTTTTTGAATGGTACGCGTAAGCAAATTGAGCTGGTTGCTGGAGAGCAACGTGACTTGGTCTCTGGCTCGGTGGAATTTATACCTCCTGTGTTGCCACAAGCGCTGGAATCAAGTCACCTGGCGTCCTCGGCGCCCACTTTGACTTTGGATGGGAGTAACCAGTTACAATTACAACGCCCGTATCTTGTATTACCTGGGGATATCCTGGTCTCGGTGACAGGGTCGCAAGAAGTGATTCCTCTGCATGTTGAACCGAATCAACAGCTGCAAAAGCACTTGCGTGGTGTTGTGGTCCACTCTGGGTGCGCACCTTACGAGTGGTCATGCTTTGCTCAGCGTGAGGTGGTATTGCACTTTGCGGGTAAGAATCACCCCTTTTATGAAGCCCGTTCAGATCGCTTGCTCCTCTTTGCAGCTAAAAACATCGAGATAGGTCTAGAGGGGTCCAAAGGCATTCGTCGCCGTGTGTCGCAGGAAAAAGACTTTTCCACATATACCTTAGGCACGGTAGAAGTGGTGCCAATTCCGACATATAGTAAGGACCATGTCACGGACTTGTTGCGCTTGGATGTGGCAGGGGCACCCTTTGTTGGGTTTAGCTATGATGTGCTTCCTGATCGGGTGACGGTGTTTACCTTGCTCACGGGTAAGTACCTTTTGTCGCGTTATACCACCCTGGGGGGAGATGGTGAGCGCTTGAATTATAGCCAGTTTGTCTCTTCGCAGCCAGGGCAAGAGGTGCGGGTTGAAATCCCTGTGTATGTGAAGGAAGCTCAAGCCCCGAGGTATCGTAAGCTGGTACAAAAAATGGAGCAAGGCCGGCAAGCACGGCGTGCGGGGAAATGGGGAGATAAGTTGTTGCCGATGTTTTAGCCGGGAAGATGCTTTGGAGGTGTGCTTGTCTGTGTTGGGTATGCCGCTTTACGGATCAACGCTTCCCCGTATGCGAGTGCTTCCTTGCTGGTCTCGGTGCCTGACACTAACCGTGCCATTTCTTCTGAGCGCGCTTGGCGGTGAAGCCAGGCAAAGGAAGACTCTGGATTGGCTAGGGTGCTGCTGGACCTTTTGATAACGCGCCCATGTGCTCGGGCATGTGCGGCTGTCTGAGGCAGGTGAGTGATCATAATGACTTGCATGCTTAGGGGCAGGCTCTGTACGTATTTGCCCAACTGAAGTGCGGCATCCCCGGAAAGCCCGCTTTCGGCTTCGTCACACAAGAGCGTGTAGTTGTGGCGGCCTTGCGTAGCAACAAAGTGCGCGGCAAGGTGAATGCGGTTTAGTTCTCCCCCAGAACAGGTTTTATGAATGGGACGGAAGTCGGGAGTGCCATTTTGCCACTGCCACTGAGTGTGTGTATGGCTATATTTGTGGGCGGTGCTGAGTTGCTCACGGAGGTCCTCGACTTCGGCGGCGCAACGAGGCAAAAAGTTTTGCGCTCCCACAGGAAGGTCAATCGATAGGTGTTTATGTGGGGGGGGGGTCAGCTTCACTTGTAGAAGCACTTGCTTGAATCCAAACTGCCCGAGCAGTAGGCTCATCTGCTCCGCGAAGGCAGGGGTGTGTTGTTGGAGGGTCAGGTGATAATGTTGACTGGCTTGAAAGTATGCTTGACATGTTTCGTGGAGTTGCTGCCACTGTTGAGCGGAGCCACTTAAAAACTGTTGATGTTGTTCAAGCTTGTTTTGATTCTTGTGGAGAATATCAAGTAGCTGCTCGGCAGAGTGGACACGAAATTTCTTAAACACTTGTTGGTATGCTTTTTGCCGTGCAAGCAGCTCGTGCAGGGACTCCTGTTGAAGCTGTTGCTTGGTGCAGGCTGCTGTAAGAGACTCGTATAGTTCCCCTAAGGCAAAAGAAGCGTCTTGATACTGTTGGTAAAGGTGTTGGAATGCCTCGGATTGTTGCAGAGCGGGCCGTAGCGGTTCAAATGCGCGATCGAGGTCCCAAAAGGAGTTCCTAGAGGGGTGTTCGCTTGGTGCAATCACGCTCTGCAACTGGTGATAGAACTTCATGCTTTCTTCTGTCGCGGAAATACTGGCTTCGAGTGACTCGTATTCTGTCACATCGGGCTTAAATTCGCTCAGCTCGGTAACCACATTCTGGAGGTATTCAAGCTCCTGTTCATAATGGTTAAACTGCTGGCAGTCTTGGTTCCAAGCTTGGAGAAGTTGAGTGCAATGACGTTGTTGACGCTCTAGCTGGGCTTTGTGGTTACTGAGTGTGTTGGAGGAAGCGATCACCCAGCTGGTTTGAGCCGATAAGGAACGTAGTGTTTGTCCAGATTGTTGGGCGCAGATTTGCAATAAGATCTGACAGAATGCAGCCCCTTCCTTTTGCGTTACACTAGCACCGTTGAGCCATACTTGACTTGCGCGTAAGCGATGAATCCTCTTGCGGATATGCACTCGCGTGGAGTGTAGCTCCTGCTTGGATGTACGGGTTGGACTATTGAGTGGCATACATGGCTCGAAGATAGCACAAACTTCTGCCCAAGTGTGTCCAGCGCGAATCCACTTTTTTTCGGTACGAGGGGAAAGTAAGCTCTCAAAAGCTGCGACAAGCGTGGATTTTCCACTCCCAGACTCGCCTGTAATTGCTGAAAATCCTGGTTGAAAGTCGATCGAGGCGTGTTCGAAAACGCCAAAGTGCTTGAGTTCAAGGTGCTGGATGCTCATAAGATGCTGTCGCTCACTTTTGCGTTTTTTCCAGTCCGCGTCCAAGGCGCTGGCATAACGCCCAGATTTTTGAGGCGGACAGGTAAAGATCTTCTTGTTTGGACCACTGGCTAAAGTCATCCCGGCGGAAGAGATAGGCGTTGAGCTCGTGCTCGCCTTCAAAAGCCTCTTGTAGACGTGCACAGATCTGTGACACGCAGGTGCTTTTTTCGGAAGCCTTGCTTCCTGGAATGAGTCGGGCGATACCTTCAAGCTCTTGGGCGGCTTGTTCTTCCCCTTCACCGGCTACGAGTTGGGCAAACTCAAGAAGTAAAGGTTTGAGGGTCTGCAAGCTGTCTTGTTTTTTACGGCGAATGGTCTGCATGGGTATTCTTCACTTAAGGGGGTGGTCGTCTTCTGTTCCTGTGTAAGGTGCGTAGTGCCTACGCGCTCCTACGGCTTAAGGGTCTCGAAGCTTTAAAAATGACGTATTATCTCTCAAGCATAGTGTATGCAACCCGCATCTAAAAAGCAAATAATTATAATCCTTTAAAAACAGCATGTTATACCCAAGCGATTATTTTTATGCATAAAAAGGTTGACTCCTTTCCACCATCCTAGTATAACTGGCCTTGTTCGAAAGAGATGGGCTCATAGCTCAGCTGGTAGAGCAGCACACTTTTAATGTGCGGGTCCCTGGTTCGAGTCCAGGTGGGCTCACCATCTTTTCTAACATGCGTCCCTATCGTCTAGTCTGGCCCAGGACACCGCCCTTTCACGGCGGCGACGGGGGTTCAAATCCCCCTGGGGACGCCACTCCTCAACATCTTCCTAAGATGACACCTTAATGTTTTAACCCTGATCATAAGATGCTGTGAAATAATAGCTAGTCTCGTATACCATAGAGACAAGGCGTTTTGTCATCGTATGACCTTGAGTTGCTTGTTTGTAACTCGTGGGGCTAAGTCGGAGGTGAAGATGTTGCAAGAAATGTCATTCGATCAGTTAGAAAAACTACAGAGGCATAACTCGGACCTCATGGTTATTGATGTTTGTGAACAGCTGGAGCCAGATCAACGTGTTGTGGTTGATGAGCATTGGCCTCTTTCCACCTTTGGCCTGAGAGAAACGAAGTTATCACAATCCCGCCCAACCATGTTTGTGTGTAAGACCGGTCTAGCGAGTATGCAAGCTGCGGAGATTGCCTCGCAGTGGACGCAGCAGCCGGTGTACTACCTTGCGGGAGGCTATTTGGGCTTACGCCCTGTGAATGGTATGCGTTCTAAGGTTCGGATGAGCCAAGTGAGCCAAGATAGTGTTTAAGCCTTGAAAGGGTTTCTCCAGGTGTAGGAAGGTGTTAGTCAATCGAGTGGAATGTGTTAAAGTTGTGCAAACCTACAGATGAGAGCGCGGAGCGCAACGCTTAAGGAGAAATCATTGAAAGAAGCAGGTGTATTTGAGGTCATTGAACTTCAGGGGTGGGAAAAAAAAAGCACTTCAAAGGAGCTGGAAACCTTTAAAGGTCGTTTACTAGACCCTATTTCTAAAGATTATTTCTTGTTCACTTGTGCGGAAGAAAAGCGCACGTTAGCGGCTGTTTTACAGACAAATGCCGGAAGCTATACGTTGAAGCGTTGTTTTCCATTTGACCAAGCTTTCTTACATCATATCGAGAATCAGACGATGAGGCTGGGACGCCTTTTTGAAGAAGTGCTACTGTGGCATAAATCTCATAAGCCTGTTCTCTCCTTATGTGCTCCGTTGACCTATGCGACTCATGTGGATTTTGGCCCTGAGTTTGTCCTGTTATGTCACGATTTAAATACTTTGTGCCGGATGATTGAAAAAAGCTATCGCGGTAAGCCTGAGACAAAAGACTCTGGTCCTTGGGATATAAAAGCCTTAATGGGGCGCTTTATTGCACCGCAATTGCGTGAAGTGTTTAAAGAAAAAGGCGAATGGATGGAATCTTTCTTATCCTGGGAGTTTGGTGGAGGTAAAGGTGCTTCCGCAGAGGCATGGGAGACAGATCGCCTCCGTTCGATTCCTCCAGAAGGCCGTTATTTATTCATGCACCAAAGAGTGGCGCGCAAGCATGCTTTTTTGGCGCGTGATGGTGGAAGTAAAAGAAATGCGGCAACCCACTCAGGAGAAGTATCTCTCGAACCTGCTGAGCGAGAAGTACGTCAGGCTCTTGCTACTATGAAAAAAGACGCGGCGGTGTCTGTGCAAATCTTAGCCCCACAGAATAGTTTTGTGCGGCGTGCGCAACACAACATGATTGCCAAGGCAGAAGGCTTTGCCTCGCAGTCAGTGGAGTCGGATGAAGGCAAGGCAGTCAAAATTTACCGTCAAAAAGTATCCTCAGGAAAGTAGGCTTAATCTGCTTGCATTGGTTGTGTGACCATTCCCCCTATTCCTAAAAGCATAGCTCGGCAGTAGAGAGTCCTATACAGTTTGTGACTTCTCGTCAGCAGCTTTTAGGATAAAAAATAATTATTTCAAAGTCTTAGTTTGTCTTTTGCTTTTTGACCTTATCGGCACTTACTTTTATCTAAGCTTCTGGCCCTAAGTAACCGAGAGCCACCTCGAATGGGTTCCTCGCAGTGGAATCGTGAGATCAAGATAAACGATGGGGTGACAGGGTATGGATAAAGTCAACGCATCTGATGTAGAAGGGCTGCTACAGGCGATTCACCGTTCTCAGGCAGTGATTGAATTTAATCTGGACGGTACGATTATTCGCGCGAACGAAAATTTTTGCCAGACGGTGGGCTATGCGGAAGAAGAGATCAAGGGCCAGCATCATCGTATTTTCTGTGACCCGATGTATGCGGAAAGCCAGGAATATAGGGAATTTTGGTGGCGCTTGAATCAGGGTGAGTTTGATGCAGGGCAGTACAAGCGTTTTGGCAAGCAAGGACAAGAGATTTGGATTCAGGCGTCGTATAATCCGATTTTAGGTGATGACGGTAAGCCTTTCAAAGTGGTGAAATTTGCGACAAATATTACGGGAGACAAGATCCGTAATGCGGACTTTGAAGGTAAGATCGCGGCAATTCATAAAGCACAGGCAGTGATTGAGTTTAACTTGGATGGCACGATTATCTGCGCAAATGAGAACTTCTGCCAGACGGTAGGCTATGCGGAGGAGGAGATTAAGGGTCAGCATCACCGTATTTTTTGTGAGCCGGACCACGCAGAGAGTAGTGAATATGCCGAGTTTTGGGAGCGTCTTAACCTGGGCCAGTACGATGCAGGGCAATACAAGCGGGTGGGTAAGAATGGCGAAGCGATTTGGATTCAGGCGTCGTACAATCCGATCTTAGATGCCGATGGAAACCCTTTCAAGGTGGTAAAATTTGCGACAAATATCACGGGAGACAAGATCCGCAATGCGGATTTTGAAGGTAAGATCGCGGCGATTGGTAAAGCGCAAGCGGTGATTGAATTTAAT
>JAPPOJ010000185.1 GCA_028817975.1 Zetaproteobacteria bacterium
TGTAGCTCTTGTCCTTTATACCTCTTCTGAATTAGTTTCCTTTGTTGTTGGCGCCGCTGTTCCGTTCGTGTCTTGGGTGGTTGGGGGCGTGGGTGTGTTCATGGCGTTTTCCTCGGTGCAACAGGTTTTTTTAAAAAAGGTGATTAAGGTTTGGCTGTCTTGTTGGCGCAAGCGGGTGGCCTTGAAAAGTTGCTTGGTTTGGAGAAAAGGCTTGATTCCACGGACGAAATCAAAAACCTCATCGGGCCAGCGGGCAGCTTTGAGGGCGTAGCTGACCTTGGTTTGGCTGACCCGAAAGCGCTGGGCGATGTCGCGTTGGTTTTTGTACTGCCCCTGTTGCAATCCTTGCTCCCAGTGGCGGGCGTATTGCAAAAGGGTGAGGGCTTCAGTGGGCATGGCGTGTCCTCCCGTCAGGGTGTGCGGGCGCAAAGGCAGGCAGCCGCAGCCAAATGCGGGGGCGCAAGATTTGCACGGAAAGCGGGAAAAGTGAGAAGACGCAAAACACAAGTGTGGGCATACAAAAAAGCCTCCTATCGGGGTGGTGGGTGGAACAAGCCTTCCAAGATGGTGTAAGCTTGTGTTAGACAGTGCGCAAGACTGGTCTTGCGCACTGCAATCCACCCCCTGCGAGAGGAGGCGATATGTAACCCCAGGTGGACAAAGCCAGATGGAGTCGAACGATTTAGGAGCCGTTCAACCTCATCTTACCAAGATTTATCTTTCAGACCAAATACGGAATGCATAAATCTGGCCGCGCTTTGTCCAAATTTCTCACAACACACATTTGCTGGAGTTGATTTACGGATTCAACCGCGAAGGAGAACAGGACATGCAAGTCGTGGAAAGGCGTGATCCCACTGCCATTCAGGTGATGGCAGATCTGGCCAAGACCCTCAGCCGGGGGCAAGAACACTTCGTCGAGATTGCACAGTCGCGCAAGGGCAGCAGTGCCTTTAACCGTTGTATTTACTACCCGAAGCTGACGGGCGAACAGCTCTTCGAGATCAGTGGCCAGGAGAAAAACCTGGCCTTCCTAGGCGATATCGAACGCAAGCACTTTAGCCCGGTGTTGCACAAGGAGACCAACCACTCCACCAGCCAAAGGCACATGAGATCCAAGAAAATCATCAGCTTTGATCTTGATTTCAAAGATCTGACCAAAGAATTCGAGCACTGGCCGCGGTCGGTCCGGTGGAAGTACGCGATGGACTTTGTCAAACCCTTGCTGCCCCAGCTCCAGCAACAGCGGATTCCCTTGTGGCTGCTGGTGTTCACGGGTGGGGGCATTCACCTGCACTTTAAGCTAAACCAGCCCTTGCCCTATGGGAGTGCGGAAAACTACCGCGAAAACTACAAGCGCTGCTGCCGGATGTTAGAGCAGGTGCTGGGCGGGAAGTTCCAGTTTGACCGGGCGTGCAGCAATCCGGCCCGCCTGATGCGGCTGCCGTTTTCGGTGAATCACAAGCTGCGCGAGCGCCCGGTGCCGACAGAAGTGTGGCACTGGGACGCGGACGCCGATGCCAGCCACTTCTTTCGCCAGCTGCAAGCGCCCAAGCCCATGCGCACCGAGCTAGAGTTTGAGGCGGTGCTGCGGCGTTTTGGCTACACGCAGTTTGACAGCTTTGAGACCAAAGGCGACGAGCTGATCTGCCCGAGCCCCTTCGCTGCGGGCAGCAGTGGCTCGCTGCACTACAACCGCCAGAAGAACGTTTACTTTGACTTTGCCACCTCCGAGGGCGGCAACCTGCATCAGCTGGTGCAGCGCCTGGCCAAACAGCACCCGGAGGTAGAGGTGAGTGACCTGAAGCGCAGCGCCCAGCCGCGGTCCTTTGGGCTGCCGCCCAATTTCCAGCTGGACAAGGACGGGGTGTGGTGGTTGCGCAGCCGGGGTCCGGACGAAGACCCCGAGCGCCTGTGGCTGTGCGCGCCCTTGAAGGTGGTGGCCCTGACTCGGGATCTAGAGGCGCACAAGTGGGGGCGGGTACTGGAGTTTCACGACGCGGACGGCAACCGCAAGGAGTGGACGGTGCCGGTGAGCATGCTTGCAGGCGATGGGCTGGAGCTGCGTACTCAGCTGCTCGACCGTGGCCTCACCATGGCCTTAAAGCGCAGCATGCGCACCCCGTTGATGGAGTATATCCTGCTGTGCCGGCCGCTCGAGCGGATGCACTGTGTGGATAAGATCGGCTGGCACGAGGGCCAGTACGTGCTGCCCGATGAGAGCTTTGGCAATAAGGACGATATTCGCCTGCAGACCACGGGGGACACCACAGGTTTTGAGGTCAAGGGCAGTCTCGAAGACTGGCAGGAGAACGTCGCCCAGCACTGCAAGGGCCAGTCACGGCTGATGCTGGCGGTTTCTGCGGGTTTTACACCCCCGTCACTCCACCTAAAGGGAGCTGAGAGTGGCGGGTTACATTTTGTCGGCTCCTCAAGCATTGGCAAGACCCTGACCCTGAAGACGGCGGCCAGTGTGTGGGGCTGCGGCCCCAACCAAAACCTGGTGCGCAAGTGGCGCTCCACGGTGAATGGCTTAGAGCATCTGGCCGAGAGCAGCAACGACTCGTTGTTGGTGCTGGATGAATTGGCCGAGATCGGCTCCAAATCGGCCGGTCAGGCGGCGTATATGCTCGCCAATGGCAGCGGCAAGCAACGACTGAACAAAGACGGTAAGGCGAAGAAATGCGCGCGCTGGCGCACCTTGTTTTTGTCCTCAGGCGAGATCGGCCTCGCCGAGCACTTGGGCGAGACTGGCGAGCAGATGCGCGGGGGCCAGCACATCCGTCTGGTGGATATCGAGGCGGATGCGGGCCAAGGCCACGGGGTGTTTGATTTTGTCCCGGAGGGCACCAGCGCCGCGGAACTGGCGGACACCCTCAGTCTGCAGACGGCCCGCTATGGCGGGGCGCCGATTCGGGCCTACCTTAAGCTGCTTACCCAAGATACGGACATTCCGGCGGCGCTGACCCGCTATGAGCAGGCGTTTTTGCATGCGGTGGAACACACCCGGCTCACCCGCCAGGCGCGGCGGGTGGCCAAGCGTTTTGCCTTGATTGCGGCCAGTGGCTGTTATGCGGCGTCGCAGGGGATTCTGCCTTGGTCGGCAGAGGAGAACATGGCCGCGGTACAGGCCTGTTTTGAAAGCTGGTGGGCGCAGCAGCCGGTGGCAGAAGACTTTGAGGAGACGAGGGCCTTAGAGCAGGTACGCAGTTTCTTAGAGAACAACGCCTATAGCCACTTCCCCGAGGCGAATACCCTGCGGCTCGGCGGCTATCAGGGCAAGTTTACGGGCTTTCGGGAGAAAAACCCGGACGGGGAGTGGGAGTGGTTTGTGCTGGCGTCTTGTTTTAGCGAGCAGGTGTGCAAGGGACTGAAGGTGCGTCAGGTGACGAAGGTGCTGCGCAAGCACAATTGCCTGTACCTGCAGGATAACCGCTCCACCAAGGCGGTGCGCTGTCCGGGTCAGGGACTCAAACGCATGTATCACTTTCGCGCGGGGGCCTTGAACATCCCCTATGCAGAGGAGATGGAGGGAGGGGGTGTTACCGCTGTTACCGCGGATACCGTGTTACCCCAAGGTGCAGACAAAACTTTAAGTCAGCAAACAAGTGTAGTTTAGATAACTCATGTAACTCATGTAACTCATGGAACCGCGTGCGCGCGGGTGAAGGAGAACTTAGAAGATGCGTGCAGAATACCGTGAACGTAAAAATGGGACGTCTTACTATTCGTTGTCGTATACGGACAAAGTGACGGGTCAGCGCAAGCGTGTCTCCCAGGCACGGATTAAGATGTTGTTTGGCGGCGAGCTTAAGACCCGGCGCGAGGCGGAGCGGGCGGCGAAAACCCTGCGCCCGGAGTACGAATCGCGCAAAGAGCGGGTGCGCAAAACCACCTTGGGTATTCGCCGCAGTGAGCGGCGCCGGGAGTTGTTGCTCCATTACAGCGAACGCCAGCGCAAGGTGGCGCCCAACTCTTATATGGTCAGTGTGCACAATCTCAAGTGCTATGTGTTTGTCTACTTTTTTGAAGAACGTGGCATTCACGACCTCAGCAAGTGGTACCTGTATTTTGAAAACTTCAAGAGTTGGCTGGAAAACCAGGCCACCAGTGTGCGCAACCCCGGCAGGCGTTTAGCCTACCGGACCATGAATCACTGTGTGGCGGCGTTGAATACCTTTTTGCGTCACGCCTACCGTCGCCGGGACATCGAGGATTTGCATCTGTGTGAGCGCTTTCCCGAGCATCTGTGTGGGATGCGCAGTGCAGAGGATGTGATTACGGTGCCCGAGATGGAACAGATCGTGGGCTGTTTGCAGCGGCGGGGGTGGCCGCTGGAGGCGACGTTTTTTAAGTTGCTGTACAAAACGGGCCTGCGCTTTAATGAAGCCATGGGGCTAAGTTTGGCGGATGTGCACGAAGGTAGTTTGGCAGGCACCTTGCTGGGGGAGAAGCTGGTGCAGCATGGCATGGAGACCTATGGTTATTTGGTGTTGAGCAGTCAGCCCAGCCATGCGGCACGGCGCTTACGCAATAAGAGCGGGGTGATTGTGCGTAAGCCGCTGAAAGGCCAGCGGGTGATCGATGACAAAAACGCCCGGCTGGTGCCGATTATCGACGAAGGGCTGTGGGACGAAATCACGGCGTTGTACAACGCTCAGGTCAGTGCCTACGAGGAGAAGACCTGGGGGGAGCAGTTAGACCAGTATCCCTTGTTTGAGCCAATCGAGCGTAATTTATCCATGCGGCGTTTAAATCAGGTGTATGCCCAATTGGGATTGCGGCGGCGTACCTGGCATTGCTGCCGGCATAGCTGTGCGACGAATGTGCTCGGGGCCACAGGGGATTTGATGTTGGCGCGGATGTGGCTAGGGCACAAGTCGGAAAAGGTGATCGAGCGTTATGTGCATGTACACGAGCAGATGATCCGTGAGGTGAAGAAGGCGAGCAGCCGCGGAGAGGGCCTGCAACGCATCGGTGGGGCGAGCGTGAGGCGGTTGTAAGTTGCTGTAGTCACGCAAGACCATGCGAGCCTCTCCTGGCTTTTCTGAGCGCCGTCTTGGTGCGACCCTTGTCTAGGTATTCCGGAGCAAATTTTCACAAAAATCGGTTTGCGGGTGTGATTCTAGTCGTCACGAAAAAGACTAGAATCAAGGGCTTATCTTATTGATATGATTGGGAAATCTCCGGTAATGGCAAAATAAGTCGCAAGCCATTGATATTGTGGCGAAAATAAAAATTTTCAAAAAAAAAGATAATGATATCAGGTACTTAAATTTTTTGTTGGTCGGGATGACTGGATTCGAACCAGCGACCTCACGTCCCCCAGACGTACGCGCTACCAAACTGCGCTACACCCCGACTTCTCGAACAAGCTATCAGATGTAGGTAAAAGAGTCAAGCATGAGAATGCTTATTTTTTATAGAAGGTTGGAGGTAGCTTGTTCGAGATAAATTTCAAATTTTGAGTAACTCCAACGCAATACTACGGTGGTCGTCGTACCACTCCTCATTGGGTGGGAGTGAAGAAAGTGGAAACCATGACGCACGTTGCTTAGTAGAGTGGGGGAGAGGCCGGGTGACTTCAGGAAGGGCAAGGTTCCACACATGCTTAATAGTTCTACCACGTTGTGATTTCCTAGGATTGTCAAAGACAGCAGGAAAACCGTGCTTAAGAATAAGATTTTGAATTTCTCGACGATCTATATCTTCAAGTCCCAGATTTTCTATAAGGTGATAAATAAGCCCCTTTGAAAGAGAGTCGCTTGGTTGAATGGGAACTTCTGGAAGGCACCACTGTCCTTGACCTGGGTGATCGACTCTTTTTTCTAGCAGTAGGTGACCGGATCGGGTGAGTGTTGCGCTAATGCAGTCAAAAGTAATAGGTTGTCTAAGCTCTTCAGACAATTTGAGTAAAGGGCTTCTATGTGTTAGGAAAAATTCTAGTTCTTCACATAACCTGTGGTACTCATCCGAGGATTTCCACTGAAGGAGGAAGTCTTTGACTGGGGGAGGGACGTTTTTTTCCCATTTGAGGTAAGTTTGTGGGTCTTTTTGAGTCGGGTGGAAATAGGACTCGCGTACTTGTGTTGCACTAAGACCTTCAAAAATAGATGGGAACTCATGCAGTTTGCCCCAATTGGGAAACCATTCGAGATAATCTGAAGTGTGATCTTTACGATGTCCAAAAAGTTGAATGCATTTTGACCACGAGGTTGCAGTACCAACCAATTGGTTTACCTGAGCCAACCAGGTTTCATTGCTATAAGGGTAATCACCTGCATGTACGAAGACAAGCTGATGCAGGTGATTTTGAAAACATGCTGTGATCATTTGCTCCCGTTCTTTGGGAGTCCATGGATTATAAATGCTACGTGCCGAAGTGGCTGATCCTAGAATGACCACTAGTTTGTCTACTTGCTTTAAGGCCTGCTCAAATATTTCTTGATGAGCATTGTGAAATGGTTGGACCCGACATATGATGACTCCGTATTTTAGTTGCATGTATCGGTCCTTACTCTGCATGTATAGCGAGGTGTTACGAGGAAAATGTTTTCATCCATGTCAGTATATCTTTAAGTGTCTTGAGACATATGCTCACCTCATGAATTTTTGTTCTTGTGATCATTTACTCGCATTCCGGGAAGCGGACCCCTTGAAAAATTTTGATTTGCATCGCTGCTTGTAACTGTTTTTCAAAGCCTCGTTTGATTAAGCTTGACTGGATAGAACAGTAATGCTTGTTTTGAAAAAACTTTTGGTTTGCGACCAAGAGTGAAGTAATGAACTCACTGTATCCACTATTTGATTTTAAAAAGAAAATAGCTCCAGCTAAAAGAGAAGCGCTTTCTGTATGTCCTATTTGTTTGCCAATATCCCACATAAGACCTGAGAAAAGTTGACCTTTTGCATGATGTGCTTCTGGTAGTTTTCCTGTAAAGGTGAGATCATTATTAGCATCTCTTAAGCATCTTGGTGGGTGTGCACAGGTGGTGCTTGAATTTGGACAAATAGAATTGCCTAAACAACTATCTTTTGTGTGTGCCATTACAAAATAGTCTGCAAGTCCTTCATGAAGTACAACAGATTCCCCTTGAGTAGAAGTAATGCGATGATAAATAAAGTCATGTCCCAATTCATGCGCAACAACATCGGGGTCGATCAAAAGGTTTTCTAAAGCCACGCGATCCCCTGCAGCAAGTAGAATAGATGCTCTAGACTTAGATGTTCCTGGCCTATATTCTGCTTTGTTTGGGTCAAAGTATTGTGTACGCTGCTCGCTATTGTTGTTTATTGGAGTGAGCACGTTTAAATAAATTTGTTTAGGTTGCCACAACTGGGTTGCAGTTGGAAGCTGTCGAAACCACTGAAGATGGTTTGTTGCATTTACAAACACAGTAGCTTTTTCAAGGGCTTTATCTGGTGAATTTGTAGGGAAGTCGAATCGCAAGTCTTTGCTGCGTGGTGCATCGA
>JAPPOJ010000267.1 GCA_028817975.1 Zetaproteobacteria bacterium
TCCTTATGCCCCTGCGCGACTCCGCCCTCCACCTCGGCATCGGCTATGACTTTTTCTAGGGATAAAGAAAAGAGACTTTAAAAAGAAGCGCGTGAACCAAGTCAAGGACTAAGACTCAAAATAGTTGTTTGAGCGTTTTAACAGAGATAAACATGCGCTTTGGGGTGTTTTTGCACACCTGGAACCCATAGCGAGCATAAAAACGTTCGGCTGCATTGCTTATAGGGTCCACCACAACGCCAAATACTCCGATAGTATCTGCAGTCTCAACGGACCTCTTGAGCGCATCCATCAGCATCTCTTCTCCAAATCCTTTACCCTGTTGTGATCGACACACAGCCAAACGGCCTATAAGCAGTACAGGCATAGGATGCCTTGGGAGCTGCCTAACGACGACATTAGAAAGCTCGGCAGAAACGATCTGTGCAGAAGATAAGGTATTGTAAGCAAAAACTGTGTCGTTCTTGTCTACCATGACCCGTATACGCGCATACCCCTTTTTATGGTACTGAGAGGCTGTTTTTTTTAGAAAGGCATTCAAAGCTTGGTGGCCACAATCAAAATCTTCTGTCTTGTCCCTCTTCTGAATGGCGCGTATTAAGAAGTTAGCCATGCTTCTTTTTATACCTTTCCACAGCCTTTCTTAAAGTAGCATTCGGTGAGCTGTCTTGCTGGAGTATTTCAACCACCCTCTTCATTTCATTGATATTGAGTTCTATGACAGACTCTCTTGCAATAACTTCTCTGGCCTTCGTAAGGATGTTATCGAGAACAAATTTAGAAGCATCTTTACCCTCTAAAGCTGCTGCCTGAGTGATTAAGTCTTTTTGTTCCGAGAATAGCCTTAAATCTATTCTTGCTCCTTTTGCTGCCATTACTTATTCTCCCTCTTTTTTTTCCCCTTTCATCAAGGCATACATAAAGTGTACGGCTATTTTCCGTACAAAGTAAAGATAAAGATAGTACCCAATTGAAATCAAAGACTTAAAGGTGCGTGTTTGTGCTGCTAAGTCTGATAAAAATCCAGCTGTCAAAATTCCGTAACAAAAAATCCATATCCATGCACATAAGCTTCAAATTAAACATGGATTTCCCTTACATTATGGACAAACTTAAGCTGTCTCCCTACTTACTCCGAAGGCGGACACATGCAGAGCTAGAAAGGTTCTGTAGGTGCTGTGTCGAGAGGAAGTCGAGGGATGTGTGCGAAAACAACCTACATTTTGAGCATTTTTATCGGGGCGTGGGCACTCACCGCTCATGCCGAAAGTGTGACTATTGCGAGGGATGATCAGGCACCCCACCATTTTTCCGTGGTGATTCAAAATGCTGTGCACAAGATCTACCGCTCTTCCAGGCTGGGAAAGGCTGGTCTGATCGAGGTTTCCTCATACTTGGAGCGTCAACAGCTCCCATTCCCCACTAAAATCATTTATGTGGATAAACATGGGTTCAAAAAAAACCCTCCCTTGCATAGTCTTTTCGCACTTGAGGAATATGAGAGCCAAAGAGACTATGGATATCAATTCTTTCATAGTTATCATTCCGAATGGAAAACCTACTTAGATGGCCAAGATCCCTACCTTGCCCGTCAGGATATCGACCAGAAGCAATACCTCAATAAACAAGCGATTCAGTACTTTGGTCTCCGGGATGATGGCGAGATTGACGGCACGGTGGACGATTTAATGCTCATCCTCGAACTGATTTTAAGCTCGGAAGAACCGGTACTCTTTCACTGCGCAGACGGCCAGCAACGCACGGGACTGATCGCACTTATCCTGCGCTATCTTCAAGGGGGTACATGGATCGACGGCAATAAAAAAAAGGTTGTGCTCACAGGCATGCAGCCCGGCACCGAGGGCATGCTCAATCCAGCGCAATACGAATATTGGTTACATAACCCCGAAAATTTTCTCTACTCAAATATACGCTTCGTCGAAAAGTTTGCCCAGGATGCGCGGTTTTTAGAATTACGCGACACCTACCAACATTCGCTGAACGCCACCCCTGCACTTCCCTAACGACACTCATAAGACCTGTTCTTGATTTGGCTGACGGCGTATGGCCTTTTTGTTGGTTAGTTTCATTTCCCAGCTCAGTGCAGAGGCGAGAATCGTCTCTAAGGAATCGTGACAAGGCTTCCAGCCCAGGGTTTCACGAATCTTCGTGGCGTTTGCAATCAGACACGGCGCATCCCCCTCACGCCTTGGCATGGTTTTACGGAGGAGAGGCACCGCCAACAGGCCATCTAAAGTATCTAAAACTTCTTTGACCGAAGCTCCTTTACTATAACCACAGTTTAAAACCTGCGGACTGCCCCCAGCAACCAGGTACTCCAATGCTTTTAAATGAGCCGCCGCCAAATCGGCAATATGGATATAATCACGAATACAGGTCCCGTCCGGTGTATCATAGTCGTCCCCAAAAATACTCATACTTGGATATAACCCCAACGCAACCTGCACCGCACGCTTAATCAAATGCGTGGCATTCAAGGAATTTTGGCCGATTCTTCCTTGCACATCCGCTCCGGCAACATTGAAGTAGCGCAGCGCAACATAACGAAAGGACGGGTGCGCCACATGCAAATCCGCTAAAATCCACTCATCCACAAGCTTTGTACGCCCATAAGCATTCATAGGCTGAGGAGAAAAGTTTTCTGCACAAGGGGTCGCGTCACTGCCACGATTACCATAAACAGCAGCCGTCGAAGACAAAATAAAATGTTTCACCTCAAACTTTTCCACCGCCTGGCACAAAGTCGTGGTGTTGACAATGTTGTTTTGATAATACTTGAGAGGATTGGTGACCGACTCAGGTACCACGATCGACGCCGCAAAATGCATCACCGCCTCGATATCATTCTCTGTAAAAACCCGTGCCAATAATTGCGCGTCGCCACAGCTACCGACATAGAGTTTCTCTTGGTATAACAAAGCTTTTCGAAACCCCGTGGACAAGTCATCCAGCACAACGACATCGTATCCAGCTTCCGAGAGCAGACAGACGACATGGGAACCGATATAACCACACCCACCTGTCACCAAAATAGTCTTTTTTGTCTCAGTTTTTTTCAAAGGAAGCTCCTTCTAAAAATAGTGCCCGTGCTGCCTAGTTTAACGTAAAACAAAAAGATCAGAAAGTCAGAGCAAAGAGCGCTCCGCCGCAGGCAAGGTTTAAATACCAGCTATTTTGCCTTTTAATATGTATCCCTTAGCCCAAAAAGTGATCTTTGAGGTCTCAACACCCGATCCGTACTCGCATTTCTGGGAGGTTGGTGACGTTTATGCCAAAAGAAATCAAACGCAAGTTCATAACCACACTCTTGTGCCTCAGCAGCTTGAGCTGCGCGAAGGAAGGGCAGCAAGCACCGTCAGAGTCTACGTCTCCCCAAGCCCCCCAAAACGAAGAGGCCACCAGCCCGTCGACGACAACTACACAGGCAGATGCACATTCCACGCCCATGGCAGGAGAAACGACATCTAAGACAACCCCACAAAGCTTCCTCACTTGGAGCGACAAGCTCACCGTTTTTAAAGACGCTGAGGGCAGCTCTCCAGCATGTACCCTCACTCAGGAAGGACAAGCTCTCCAAATAGCAGCTTCCACCTCGGAGCAAAGCAGACTCCGTATACGGCTAGATCAAGTGCACCAGCTCTCCGGCAACTGCCCACCCGACCTTGTTTACGGCTTTGTGAGCCCCACCCATCCAGGGTTAGAGACCGGCAGCCAGGACGGAGCATGGCAAGTCGAAACACTACTTATCGATCTGCAGCTATTTGCCGAAGCTAACACTCCAAATACCATCTGTAAGCTAGCCAAAAATGTCACCGTACTGGTCCAAAAGCAAGCCCACATGGTGCAGCTACCCATTTCGGAGCATTGCCCTTCCGAGAACGGTTTGGGCACCTATCTACCAAGCCGAGCCGCTTGGACCGACCCCTAGCCTGTTCAGCCACTTCAGGCTTGCCAATAGCGTTCCTCATTTAACTGTTTTTTCAACGGGCTAGACGATTTCATTGCTCATCCATGGGGATTGCGCTATATTGTTTCCTCAATATTATCCCATGCTATGCATACATGATCCCAGACTGGCAAAAACTGCAAATTTCAAGGTTATGCTAGAGTTTTTGACCATGCCAGAGAATTGGAGATCCAAGCTAAGGAAAAAAAATGGAAATGTATGATGTCATCGTTGTCGGCGCAGGGCATGCCGGTTGCGAAGCAGCACTCGCCAGTGCACGACTTGGACAAAAAACCCTCTTAGTCACCCAGTCCGCAGACCGCATTGCCGCCATGAGTTGCAACCCCGCCATTGGCGGCACCGCCAAAGGCCATCTGGTCAAAGAGATTGACGCTCTGGGTGGAGAAATGGCCAAGGCCATCGACGCGACAGGTATCCAGTTTCGTATCCTTAACCGCAGTAAAGGCCCTGCCATCTGGTCTTCGCGCGCGCAAGCAGACATGAGCCTGTATTCGAGCTATATGAAAAACTGCGTGGAGTCCACTCCAAATCTCAGCTTACGCCAAGACACCGTCGTCGGGCTTGTCCTCGGGGGCCCGGAGGCAACACCTCGTATCGAGGGCATCCATTGTAAGATTTTTGGGACCACTCAAGCCAAAACGGTGATCCTTACCACCGGAACTTTCCTCGATGGTACCATTCATATTGGAGACTCTCAGACTTCTGCCGGAAGATTCGGCGACTCCGCTTCCATAGGCTTAGCGGAATGCATTCGACGCTATGGCTTCCGGGTTGGCCGCATGAAAACCGGAACCACTCCACGTCTCGATGCCCGCACAATCTGTTGGGAAGGTTTGGAAAGACAGGATTCAGACCCTGAAATGCTACCTTTTAGCTTTTCAACGGCCAAAATTCATCAGCGCCTCTTACCGTGCTATATCACCCACACCAACGAGCGTACGCACCAGGTGATCGCGAAACACATGCACCAGTCTCCCCTTTACAGTGGTGTCATCACCGGGATCGGCCCAAGATATTGCCCTTCTATTGAAGACAAAGTCGTCAAATTTCCCGACCGCAAGTCGCACCAAATCTTTTTAGAGCCCCAAGGGTACCAGACATGTGAAATATACCCGAATGGTATCTCAACCTCCCTACCGCTGGACGTCCAAATCGAATACGTCCGTACCATTCGTGGTCTGGAAAAAGCAGAAATCATTCGACCTGGGTACGCGATCGAATATGACTTTGTGGACCCCACCGAACTGAAGTCAACGCTGGAAACCCATAAAATCTCGGGGCTTTTCTTAGCGGGGCAAATCAACGGAACCACGGGATACGAAGAAGCTGCAGCACAAGGACTTGTGGCCGGGGTCAACGCTTCACGCGCCTGTCGCCAGCAAACCCCATGGACCTTGTCACGCACAGAAGCCTACATCGGTGTGCTAATCGACGATCTCGTCACCAAGGGCACTAAAGAACCTTACCGGATGTTCACCTCACGGGCAGAGCACCGGCTTTATCTACGCGAAGACAATGCGGACTCTCGGTTGACACCGGCAGGACGAGAGATCGGCCTCGTCAACGACTCCGACTACCAGTTGTATCTGCAACGCGAAGCACAGCTCAAGCGCGCTCTCCAACATATTCGCACCACAACCTTAGGAGAGAGTGCCATCCCTCAGGACTTGTATCATAGCAAGGATAACCGCGGTACCGCCCTGCAAACCTTTCTCAAGCGCCCCGAGATTAAGATGAAGGACCTCGACATTTTACAAGAGTTCCCCGCAAACATAAGACGGCGTGCAGAAATTGAAATCAAGTATGAAGGCTACATTTCCAGGGATATTTCCTCCAAAAACGACACCACCAAGCTCGAAAAAATAGCTCTACCGACCCAGCTCAACTACTCCGAAATCCACGGTTTGAGTAACGAGGTACGCCAAAAACTAGAGTTGCACCGCCCCGAAAATTTAGGTCAGGCGAGCAGGATTAGCGGAATCACCCCAGCTGCCACACATTTACTGAGGATTTGGTTGGAAAGGAAAGCACAACCGCAGCACAACACACCTTAACCACAGCGTTTTTCAAGAAGGGCTTCACCGCGAACCTTCTCGAACCGATCCCCCCGCGGGGGGATCGATGGGTAAGGTATATCATCCAAGCTGCTTTGCATGGCTACTCTGTATTGCCATGGGGAATAGCATGTGTAAACCACCCACGAAAAGCGGGACGCGACATACTTCTGTACACGCAGAAGCGGCCAAGACCTCTCCGGCGGCACAAGCACCGTCTTCGACATCCTCCCCTGAAGCTTCTCCTTCTACAGAACCCTCACCAACTACAGCAACAGCACTTACAACCATTGGGGCGACTGCTGCGGGGCCACTCCGGGCCTATCTCACTGGGCTAGAACACCAAAAGCACCGCCAGGTCATTCTCGTGCTCCATGGCAAACACGGGTTACGGAATGACTTTATGCACGAGCTATCTCATTACGCCCAAGAGGGCTTCGTGGTGATTGCCCCCGACTTGTTTTACGGCATCAAACCGACCACAGATGCGGAAGCGGATGATCTCATTCTCAAACTTGCAGCCGATTGGAGTAAACTGCTTGCTCTACTGCAGTTTACCCAAAACTACATTGAGACCAACTTTCAGGCAACCAACGTAATGGCCATCGGCTACGGACAGACCGCCAGTTGGCTTTTGCAAGCGTCGATCGCCCGCAACATCACCGTCAGCAAAATCATCAACCTACACGGAAACCCACTCATTCTCGAACAACATCCCAATCGACATCAGCTTGTAGGCTCCTTGCATATCTTTTCCTCTCGGGCGACCCAAGTGGATCTCGCAGCCGTCCAAAAGATGCGTGATGCACACCTCAGCCCTTCCAACATAGGCCCCGCAACCTCCTCGACCCCAACTCCATTCCTCATTCGCACATACGACCACTTCACGGCAGAAATGTTTATGGACCCCACTTCCCCTGACTTTAACGCAAACAACGCGGAGATAGCTGAGGTCTATCAACACATTCTGGAATTTCTTCGTGAACCGTCCAAGTGACTCAAAACATACGCTTCAACCCACGAATAAAGCTGTTGATCTGCACAATCCATAAAGTTTGTGCGCAACTTTCCCGATGAATGCCAGTCGGTGGCCCTAGGGTGACCCCAACACAACCCTTGATAGAGAAATGAGTTCAAACCCTATGGATATTCAGAACTACAAGGTTTTGCTCGCACTCCTTGTGATTTCATGTGGCAAAACGACTAAAACTCTGGATAAATCAACTTCCTCAGAGGCAAAGGTCATCGAGAGTCGAGCCGCAGATGCCGCTGTTGCACCTGTACAGGCAGATCTACAGGGTGAGCTAGAGTGCCTGCGGGAAAACCACATCTGGAAGGACAACAAATGCAGCCGTCCAACCAAGCCAAAAGTCGAGCAACCCGCAACGGAGCAGAAACAAGAGCAACCCCCGGTCGTACCGACTCCAACCGCTTCCAAAGATCCCGAGCCCGTGAAAACCACCCAACAGACAGACCCCAAACCTAAGCAGCCTATCTCAACCCCCAAAACCAAAGCCGAAATTGTCAACCTTTGCGAGTCTTTTCCAGAAAAGATCCTCTCGATGAGCAAGATGCTCCACTATGCAGATACAGAAGGCTGCCAGTTTGGCCAGAATGGCAACGCTACCCCAAAAAACTTGCATCACACCGCACGCAAAGAGCAAAGCCAAATCCTTAGCCTCCCCCAGAATGCAACTTTGTGTGATCTGTCCATCGTCTCGCTCACCGACAAGGTGAGGTATGACGACTTCTTCCTTCTCTTGCTCGATGATTATGTCTTGGTGACAAGTGATGATAGCCTCAAGTACAAAGATGCCTCAGGCCTCATGCTCTGGGATTTTGACCGGGTGAAAGGTAACCCATTTGGAGCAGGCGAAGTGGAGTGCTTAATCCATCACACCAAGTGCGAATTCCCTGAGCACGACGAAGAAGGCAAAGTCAACCTGGAGTTTCCTTTTGGTGCGCTTTCAAATATCACCGAAAAAATATCCGATGTGGAAAACATCCGCATCCGTCTCATTACCACAGGAGACAATAACGACAAGGACTGTAAGCACTCCGGTATGGATCTACAAATCACAGGGTCTTATGTACCTCACCAGCCTTAAGCTCTCCTCCCTCTCGGCTCGGGTCAGAGAGACCTCCTAGTCATACATATACTTAGCTATGGCCGCCAAAAGGAGTGCTTTAATCCTTGGCACTTCAGCTTCTTTCTCCGCATCCCGGTAGTGAAGGTCTTCCAGCTGCCACATTTCTGCAAACCGAGGGGTTCCATCCACAGCCTTGCTACGAATCTTAAGCGTATCCACCCCATTCAACACCTCATTCCAGACTTTCCTGGACAGGCGCCAATAGGGTAGCCTAGCTGAAGCCCACTGCTTTCCCAGGTAGCATGCAGGCGTACTATGTTCCGACAAGCGTATATTATAAATGCGCCCCTTTTCCCGCGCCAAAGGCACGAGAGATTGGGCTTCCTCCCCCAAGAACTGCTTAATGTTATTCTGTCTCTCCAGGAATCCCCAGGGTTGGACCAGTAAACGTGTCGTACGGTATAAAAATTGATAGTCTGATCGCCCCATATCACGGCTTTCACGCCCAGGAATCGGACTTAAGCTTGCGGACCCGCGCCACTCGGTACCCTGAGCAGTGGTCTGCCACGCACCCATACTGTCGTACCTTATTCCGTCGTCTAAACTTAAGACGCGACGCAGCCAAAGGTCTGGTGGCGTCTCCAGGGCTGCAGGCGCCCAAGTATCTTGAGCTTGGTAGTGATACAGATAGTCTGGTTTTCTTTTCCAAACTTCGCCATGATGTTTGATGATATGAAACTCCTCATCATCCGGTAGCTCCACAACTAGCACTCTTTGAAACTCGACTTGATCCATCGCAACGAAAACAGGTTGGTTCCATTCGTAGATATTACGGCGTTGCGTCGCATCATACACACGTGGATCTAATGGATAGCCTTCGCGCAAAGACTCTACTTCGGTGTAACTGTATTCGACTTGATAACAACCCGTCATCGCCGCAATCACTTGTGCATCGCGCCAAGCCTGTGCGGACACACGCGCACTACACCCAAGGATAATCCAAACCAAACCTAATGAAACCCAGTCATGTCGTCTATGTGGCATATGTTCTTTCCCCATACTCGATCGTTTACCTCCAGGGTAAAGGAGTCTTCTCTAAGAATCAAATGCAGGACCCAAAAGGGGGGGTGACAGGTCCAGAGATCCTCAAGAAGACAAATGTCTGCTCTATCCCTATGGTTCTCTGCTAAGATAGGCAAACCCAACAAAGGAGAACCTCATGTACGAAATTTCCGCCTTCTACCATATGGATACTTGCACCAATACCTTTTTAGTCATCGACCAAGCTCAACAAGACTGTATCCTGATTGATCCGGTTTTGGATTTCTGTCCTCAGACAATGACCGTTTGGAGTGACGCCATAGACCATATTCTCAAGATCATCGCTGCAAAGCAGCTCAAGCTACATGCCGTTCTCGAAACACATGTACACGCAGATCATTTCACCGCGGCGAGCTACATCAAAAAAAAACACCCCAGCATCACCGTCGCCATTAGCCATCAGGTGAGCAAGGTGGCTCAATCCATGGTGGCATTTCTCAATTTAGGTCACGAATATCAGAACGTGGAAAAGTATTTCGACCACCTCATCCAACCCCATGAACAGCTGCAATACGGACGACTGAACATCACCGCTCTTGCCACCCCAGGTCATACCCCTGCATGTATGAGCTTTGTGATGGATGATCAAAAAGCGGCTTTCACAGGAGATGCGATTTTCATGCCCGACTGTGGAACGGGACGTTGTGACTTTCCTGGTGGGAGTGGACAAGACTTATACACAAGCATTACTCAACAGCTGTATACACTGCCTGCAGAAACCAAACTTTACCCTGGTCATGACTACCCAAACGGTAAAGGACGTCCATGGTCTTTTGCCAGCACCGTTGCCGAACAAAGAAAGCACAACATCCAGCTCACCCAAGAAACTTCTGAGTCACAGTACACCAAGTTCCGCAGCGAGCGTGACCAAGAGTTGTCCCTCCCCAGGCTGATGATTCCTGCCTTACAGGTAAACCTACTCGGAGGGGCGCTCCCCACTTCCTCCGAAGCGGGGTTAGCGATGCTGAAAATGCCTGTCCAGTGGAAATCATAGCGGTCAAGATTTTTTACGTCTGGGAGAAGCTTTACGCGCGGGTACTTTCGTCACTGAGTTAGGCTGCTTTAAAGCACACAGCCACTGCTGGGGTAACCCCATCAACATCAGAGCGCCAAGAATCACAAAAGGTATGGAAAGCCATTGCCCTGTATTGAAAGTCCAGCTTTCTGCATAATCCACCTGATTTTCCTTTAAAAATTCTATACAAAACCGGAATCCAAAGCCCAGTGTCAGTGCAAGTCCAAACAGCGAACCAGGGATAAACTGTTTGAGATGGGCGCGTTTCAAGTAGACCAAATAGAGGAGTGCCGCGATCGTCGCATAACCTACCGCTTCATACAACTGCGTGGGGTGGCGCGGCAGGGTATCCACGCGCTCAAAAATCACCGCCCAAGGTACTGTAGTGGGGAGGCCAATGATCTCCGAATTAAAAAAGTTCCCCAGACGAATGCTGGCTCCCGCGAATATTGCCAAAATACAAATACGATCGGCAAGCCAGAGAAAACCAGGCACCGCGTAGTTACGATTAAAAAAATACAAAGATATCGCAACACCGGTGAAGCCTCCATGGGAAGCCAATCCTCCTTCCCAAGTTTTGAGGATCTCCAAGGGGTTTTGAAAATAATATCCAGGATTGTAAAACAAGCAGTGCCCTAAGCGAGCGCCCACAATTGTACCCAGAAAAATATACGTCAGCAGCGGATCACGTAACTCCACATCCTTCTGCTCCCGCGCGAGCATCTTCCCAAAAAAGTGGTGCCCTAGCAAAATCCCCGTCAAAAAAAACAAACTATACCAACGGATGCCAAACGGCCCTGAAATACGGACTATTTCAGGACTTATATTCCAATGTAGATACTCCAAAATACCTCGCCCTCCAGCTCTTTGACCTTCGTTACACTTATGCAAGCAGCTAAAAACCCTAAGTTCCTAATCTATCAAAAGCTTGCTCTAAATCTGCAAGAATATCCACGCTACTCTCAATCCCTACACTGAGTCGCACCATTTGTGAAGTAATCCCCAGCTTTTCTCTCAAGGCAGGGGGAACCGAAGCATGGGTCATTTTCGCCGGGTGGTTGACTAAAGACTCCACTCCCCCTAAGCTTTCTGCGAGCGTAAAAACTTCTAAGGACTGCAAGAATTTTTTAACCTTCGCATAATCACCTTTCAGATTAAAACTTATCATTCCTGAAGTACCGCTCATTTGACGCTTCATCACCTCATGCTGACTCTCATTCACCGAGCCTGGAAAAAAAATCTGGTCGACTTCCGGACGACGCGCCAAGAACTGCACGACCTGCTCCGCATTTTCGGCATGGCGCTGCATGCGTACATCCAAGGTTTTGAGACTACGCAACAAGAGGAAACACTCGAAAGGAGAAGGAACTCCTCCAGCAGCAAACTGATAAAATTTCAGCCGTTCAAATAAATTGGCGTCGGACATCACCACAGCCCCCCCAATAAGGTCCGAATGGCCGCCAATATATTTAGTCGTCGAATGAAGCACAATATCTGCCCCACAGCTCAAGGGGCGTTGAAAGCAAGGAGTTGCAAAGGTATTATCAACCACGAGTAACGCACTCCCTACTGCGGTCAACTCGGCAATACCCGCAATGTCTACTACTTTAAGGGTCGGGTTCGTCGGTGTTTCAACCCATACCATACGGGTATTCGGGCGCATCCATTTGGCCACCTGTTCTACAGAAGACATATCTACAAACTGAAATTCAATCCCATATTTTTGATAGAGTTCACGGAATAAACGCCCCGTCCCACCGTAGACATCATCACACACGAGCACATGTGACCCAGGCTCTAATTGATGTACTAAAGCCTGCACCGCGCACAAGCCCGAAGCAAAAGACAAAGCATACTCTGCACCTTCAGCCGCAGCAAGAGCCGTCTCATAGTGCTCCCGAGTAGGGTTGTCTGCCCGAGAGTAATCGTAGCCGGCATGAACCCCAGGTTCCTGTTGCATATAAGTTGAGGTCTGAAAAATCGGTGGAATAACAGCTCCCGTCACTTCCTCCGCCTGCATACCTGCATGCACACATACTGTTGCAAACCCCATATCTTTTGTCATACGCAGATCCTCCATCCCTAGATGACTCCTCCTTATTCCTCCCCACTCAAAAGACCGGGTCAGAAGTAACTCATGCCCCTGGAAAACGCCCCAGAAGATGCAAGCGTGTCCTGCCGTACCACATTAATTCTCAAGGGCCATGAGGTTGCGCTCAATGACACTCAAATTATTTTTTACGGTTTCAATTTGACTCGATTCTGGAAAATCTTCCAGCGCTTCCACAAGTAAACGCTTTGCATCTTCTAAGTACGCTTTACGTGTTTGGGAGTCCGTCACGGGCCTTGCTTTTTTAAACGCAATCGCAGCTTGATGTCGCAGCTTTTTGACCGCTGCATCCGAAGCTTCCACGATTTTCTGCTGTGCTGTCGAGCGATAAAAGTCTGACTGCGAAAGAATCTTGAGCAAGGCGATCGATTCTTTATACCTCGACTCCGTCGCCAGTGCATCTGCCTGCCTCAACTTAGCTTCATCTTTGCCGAAAGATGCTGGATTGTATGGAAGAGCAGCTGCAATACCATGTTGGTCTTGCAACAAATGTGCTTCCTCATCAGCTTCCTGCACAGGACCTGAAGCAGGCTGTTCCGTGGCAGATACCGATCCAGGGAGAACCCCAAAACCAATACGTTGTGCCACTAAATGCCAGTTCTCAACATTGGCACGGAGCACTTTAGATGTTTCACGTATAAACTCTTCTGTCTGCCCAGATCCCTGACGTAAAGCAGACTGCACCAGAATTTGGATTTCGTAAGACTTCAGAAAGCGATTACTGTCCATAACAGCAGGCAAATTGATCGCAAATAATCCCATATACTCCTCTAAAGAGGAGGTGCCATACCACTGTGTAAACTTGCCATCTTCCGGCGAACCTTGCAGCTCATTGCGTGTATCTACCTGCCCTGTGTCTTGTTTCGCAAAAGCACTCGTAGCTTGACTATTCTTTAACACCACCTGCACCCCAGCAAGAACCTGGATCGCCTCTATCAGAGGTGTTTTCTCCGGCAACGCAGCCAGATCCTCTATCAGACGCATATCTCGGTGACGCAAGCTCACCTGGTCCGTACGACTCAAAGTATGATAAAGACGAAATAAGAGGTCCTTCGACCTCTGTGGAGCGAGAATAACGTCTTCCTTTGCTGTAGCTTCTGGAAGAGGTGGGATAACTCCTTCTGTTTCAACACGACCCAATTGAGCAGACTGACATTGCACGACCATCAGCATGCTAAGTAGCACCGCTATTTTCTCCACCAAAGTCAACTTCACTTATTATCTCTCCCCTATCAGCTTCTCAAAATGGAACTTCTCTCCCTTCCGTCGGGAGGCTTCTCGCTTGCACTATCATATCTTTTTTTTCACAGCCCCATTTATTACCACGGCTATTTTATGGTTGCCAGACATATCCGGTCTTCCTAAGGTAGAGACCTCTACATAGATTCATTTATGATATATATGCAGCCTCTATTTTAATAGATACCGCGGGAGCAGTATGAGGAGTCTCAGCTTTGGCATCAAAACCAACCTTCGCTATGAACATAAAACACACTTGACCATTCATTCCATCCTGGCACAGAACATAGATACCAACTGCTTTGAAATACTTATTACTGGAAACTGCGAGTTTCGTTTCCCCCCAAATGGTCACGAGCAGATCCGGTATTTACCTGACCTACCTTCTGCAAACAATGGCTTGTTAGCCAAAATGATGAACACACTCGCAGCAGAAGCTCGGTTCGAGACGGTTATCCTACTCGACGACGATATGGTTCTGACAGACGGTTGGTTCGAGTCTTTCCAGCAATATACACAGGAGCATCGACACTCTTGGGATATTCTGGCCTTTCCTATTCGCAATACCGATGGCTCAAGGTTTTGGGACTGGTCCGTACATACACAGTCCACCCAAGAAAATATACTTATTCCCACAGACCTAGACAGCTCTGAAACATACGTCAGTGGGGGGCTTGTGGCCTTTCAGAAACATGTGTGGAAAAAGGTACCGTGGAACGCGGAGCTAGGGTTTTATGAAGCGGAAGACGTCGACTGGTCGACAAGAGCCCGAAAAGCTGGGTATAAGATAGATTTTTGCGCCCACGCATATGCCATGCACAATGATGGTCGCTATTACCAAGTGGGTAATCGCGTGCACCGCTCACAATCCTGCAAAGAGATTCCTAGACGCCTTTCATGGAGTCGTGTGGTTGAAAATTACTTACGTTCCGACCCTCGCCATGAAGAACAGCTCGGTCTTTTTCTCGACAAGCCATATTATATGTCCATTCCACGGGCACCCACAACCTCGTGTCAACCCTTCCACTCCACAACCCCACAACTCAGCGATCAACTCACCATCATATGGTGTGCACGTTTGGGAAAAGAAGCCGAGTATGCCGAAGATGCACGCAACTACCTCGCTGCTTTACAAAGAGCACGGGTTCCAGCCCTACTCTGCGACTTGGAGACCGGCCAAATAGGCGGTGGAGACTATGGGCTCTCTGTAAACCTCCTTCATAGTGCCAATGGCGACTTGGTACTACATAGCACATCTACCCAAACCAAGTTCATGGTCGTTGTCCATGAAAGGCCCGATTTAGCGAGTCATATCATCGTTCGCGGGGCACCCTGTATAGGCTACTTTGATATACGCTTACCTCATCTACCTTTTTTCTGGGGACAATACTTACACAAGTACACTCAAATCTGGGTGCCCACCCATACCGAGCTACACAAGATCACACCTCCTCACCAGGATAAGGCGTACTGTTTGCCCAGGTTTCTGGAAACTCACTTCCATAATCCAGATTACCCCTCCCCAACGATCGATGGTCTCAAAGAGACCGTCCTTTTCACCTCTTTTCGTCGCCAATCGAGCAATGACATCGGAAGTATTATCCGCTGTTTCCTCAAATCTTTTACTCACAAGGATGACATCACACTGTTGGTCAACTTACCCAGAGGTTTTTCACCGATAGAGTTTCGTCAACTTATTCTCAACGCCTGCGACCGAAAATTTCCGCTACACCACCCGAGTGCCCCTGACGTAAAGTTTATCTATCAAGATCTCAAAACCATGGACCGTATTGGGTTTTATAATCTTTGCGATGCATACATCTATATAGACGAGACACAAAGTCTGGATCGTACTGTACTGGAAGCGATGACTTCAGGAAAAACTGTGGTGAGTCTCGCAACAGAGCACAGTGAAGACCAACAACTCTTATCTCCTCAGTATGCTTTTCTAGCCCCCAGGAAGCTGCATGCACGGCCCCCCGAAGACACGTCTTGGCACAGTCCTCAGCCAACTTTAGATTTCAACCTGCCACGGTCTAAGATAGACGAAGTCGTGTTATGTACAACTCTGAAAGAAGCACTACGCGATAAAGACGAGCTGAAAAAAAGAGGGTGTGCAGCACGCAAGCAACTGCTCCAGTCCTTGGAGCCTGATAACTTCATTGGACGCTTTCAATCACACCTAGGAGAAATTTTTTATCCCCACCCAAAACCTGAAGGACAAATGGTAACTCTTTTTGTGCCCCCTCTCGCCTCCAGTGCTTCGCTACTCGGCGCAAGTAAGGAATTAAGCGCACGGCGAAAAGAACTGGACGAGGCTATCGAATGGTGTGAGTCCGAAGTTTTTCGTGTGACTCATTCTAAAGAGTATACCACCGGCATTAAAGTTCACTTATGGAAACAAAAAGCGCGTTTTATGCTAAAACTTTTGAGCGGTGCTTTGCTCTACCGTAAGATCAAACAAAAAGTGATGGGGAGTCGGATATCCGACCACATACGCCGCCCCAGCATTACCTGCCCCCCCCCAGAAAACTAGACAAACTCACTACGGCCACGGCCTACTATTTTTTCGCGAGTGGCAGGAGTCACCTCGTCATAGCGTTCAAATTTCATATTAAACTCACCACGGCCCTGAGAGAGAGACCTTAAATCGGTTGTATAGCCAAACATCATTCCTAAAGGAACGGATGCTTCTACTTCTTGCAACAAGCCTTTTTGGTTCATATTACGCACTTGAGCACGACGACTATTCAGATCTTTAATCACTTCAGAAACATAGTCTTCGGGCACCAGAATCGAAACATGCATACGTGGTTCATTCAAGGTAGGATCGGCTTTGAGTAAAGCTTCCCGTAAAGCATTGGCTGCAGCTATTTTAAAGCAGACAGGATCGGCTGTTTCCTCCTGATAATCGAATTCAAGCACTCGGATTTCAACCCCAATCACTGGAAAACCGGCAAGCATGCCCGCACTCAGTGTTGAACGCAAGCCCTCTTTGACGGCATCACGAATGTCTGCGGGAACCTTACGTTCTTGCCCAGAATCATCTCGAAAACCCATTTCCGCTTGATCTTCACTAGGAAGCAAGCGTATCTTTACCCCACCGGTTTTCAGCGCACCATGTATATCTCTTTCGAGAGAGTGTGCCATCTCTACCGACTTGCGTATACTTTCTCGATAAGCCACTTGAGGGGAGCCAACATTCACCTTCACACCAAATTCACGATCGAGCCTATCCACAATCACTTCAAGGTGTAACTCTCCCATTCCTCCAATAAGTCTTTGCCCTGTTTCCCGGTCTTCTGTACTGGTAAACGAAGGGTCTTCGATCGCCAGCCTTTGCAAAGTTGTTTCAAGCTTCGCCACGTCACCACTACTTTTCGGTTCCACTGCAGAAAAAATAACCGGCTGTGGCCTCGTCAAGGGCTCAAAGGAAATAGGTGACTTGGCATCACAGAGAGTATCTCCCGTAGCCACAACCTTCAAACCGACCACAGCAACAATGTCTCCAGCAATGGCTGAAGTAATCTCTGTACGGCTATTCGCACGCATCTGGTATATCTTTTGAATACGCTCTTTTTTCTTGAGTCGCGGATTGTATACCGACTCACCAACTTTAATGTGCCCCGAGTACACCCGCATGTAAGTTATATGCCCCACAAAAGGGTCTGTCGCGATCTTAAACGCAATCGCCGAAAAGGGTGCACTTGGGCTTCTCGGGCGGGAAAGGCTACGGTCCTCATCTGCAATATCAAAGCCCTCCACTGTATTCAAATCTACGGGAGAGGGTAAAAAGTCTCCCACGGCATCTAGTAGGGGTTGAACGCCTTTATTTTTAAAAGCACTCCCTGCCAATACAGGCACTAATTTTTTCGCTAAAACACCATGACGCACAGCCTGTTTCAGACTCTGGGCGGAAATATCCCCCCCTTCTAAAAAAATCTCCATCAAGCTATCATCAAACTCGGCTGCTGCTTCCAACAAGACTTCTCTCGCCAGCTCAGCATCGTCCATAAGCTCAGCTGGTATTGCTTCAACAGAAAATTCTTCTCCTTTGCCACTTGACTCCCAAACCAAAGCTTGCATGTGAATCAAGTCAACAATCCCACGAAAGTCTTCTTCTAAGCCAATAGGTAAGTGCATAGGAACTGCGTTAATTCCGAGCTTTTCGCGCATGGACTCCACAGAATCTTGAAAAGATGCGCCTGTTCGATCCAATTTATTCACAAAACCAATACAGGCAACCCCATACTTCTCTGCCTGGCGCCATACCGTCTCTGTCTGCGGTTCCACACCATGCACACCATCCAAAACTACAATCGCCCCGTCCAGAACACGTAACGAACGCTCCACCTCAATGGTGAAATCCACATGGCCCGGGGTATCAATGATGTTAATCACCTGCCCTTTCCAGTCACAGGTGGTTGAAGCAGAGGTAATGGTGATACCTCGCTCTTGTTCCTGAACCATCCAATCCATTGTAGCTGTGCCGTCATGCACCTCACCGATACGATGAATATTGCCTGTGTAGTACAAAATTCTCTCAGTGGTGGTGGTCTTACCAGCATCAATATGAGCCATAATACCAATATTACGCAAATTAGATCGGTCCGTATCAGTCATTTACTGGGCCTTCTCTCACATAGTTTTAAATTGTTTTTTAGAAATCAGTCTACAGGCACTGGGATTTGCAGGACACTCCAAAAAGAGTTTCCAATAAAAAAGCCCTCGCACAAGCAAGGGCCTTAAAAGTAAGCTAGATAGCGACTACCATCTAAAGTGAGCAAATGCTCTGTTGGCATCCGCCATTTTGTGAATATCTTCACGCTTCTTAACCGTACCGCCACGCTTTTGCGCCGCGTCCATGATCTCGTCTGACAGACGAACCATCATGCTTTTCCCTGGACGTTTGCGTGCAAACTCAACCAACCAGCGGAAGGCAAGGCCTTCACGACGCACAGGACGAACCTCAATAGGTACCTGGTAGTTCGAACCACCCACACGGCGTGAGGTAACTTCAAGAAGAGGCTTGGCATTTTCGATGGCAAGTTTGAAAACATCAAGCTCGCTCTCACATCCAGAGATCTCTTTAAAGCCTTTTTTCTTAATGATCTCCAAAGCACCGTAAAACTGCTTTTCTGCAGCTGAACGCTTACCATTAGACATCATACAACAGATAAACTTACTTACAAGTTCTTCTTTATATACCGGATCTGGCAAAACCGGTCTTTTTACAGCTGACCTACGACGTGACATTTATGTCATCTCCTCAATATTCTAGCCCTTAGGCTTTTTCGTTCCGTATTTACTACGACCCTGCTTACGATTTGCAACTCCTTGAGTGTCAAGGGTTCCACGGACGACATGGTAACGAACACCCGGCAAATCTTTAACTTTTCCGCCGCGAATCAATACAACACTGTGCTCTTGAAGGTTGTGACGTTCTCCACCGATGTAAGACGTCACCTCAATACCGTTCGTGAGGCGAACACGCGCAACTTTACGCAAGGCAGAGTTAGGCTTTTTAGGAGTAGTGGTATAAACCCGGACACACACCCCACGACGTTGGGGGCACTGCTGTAAAGCTGGACCTTTAGACTTCGCTTTTTGAGCGGTACGGCCAGTTTTGATAATCTGATTAATAGTTGGCATCTTTTCTCAAACCTTTTCCAAGACAACTTTGATCGGTATCCTACCAAAAAGTAGGCACTTATGCAAGTTTTTTTTATGCTATTCTTCTATGCAAGAAGGCTGTGTTTTTGTCAGCACCAGCAATCCACCGACTCAAAACCTAACCATCTAAATATAAATCCTTTTTAGGAATCAAAGAGAGCGGCTGTCTCAAGCCTAACTCTCGGGAAACCCTGCAACTAAGCTTCGGCAACAGCAGGTGCATCCACCTCAGTCGCTTCAGTCAAATTCACAGTGTTTATCTCTTGGGCTGTCAACGAGCGATACCTTGCCGCGCCGGTACCCGCAGGAATCAAGCGCCCCACAATTACGTTTTCCTTCAAGCCGCGCAGGTGATCGATCTTACTATGGATCGCCGCCTGAGTCAAAACTTTAGTCGTTTCCTGGAAAGAAGCCGCTGAAATAAAGCTTTCCGTCGCTAAGGAAGCTTTTGTAATCCCCAAGAGCAAAGGTTCCCACTCTGCGGGTTCTTTGCCCTGTGCAATCAGCTCCTCGTTAATACGCTTCACTTCATTTTTCTCAGCAGATTCCGCTTGCAGCAAGCCACTATCACCTGGCTCTATCACAGTCACACGACGTAGCATCCTGCGGATAATAATCTCAATATGCTTATCGTTGATGACTACACCTTGAAGGCGGTAGACTTCCTGAATCTCGTTCACCAAGAATTCAGCCAAAGCAACAGGACCCAAAACAGCCAAAATCTCATGAGGATCTACCTGGCCATCGACAAGAGGGTCCCCTTTACGCACATAGTCACCTTCATTGACCAAGAGGTGACGACCTTTTGCAATCGAGTAGTCTTTCTCTTTACCATTGTCATCGGTAAGAATGACTTTGCGCTTGCCCTTGGTATCGTCCCCAAAGGAGACCGTGCCATCACGATCTGCCATGGTACCGATTTCTTTTGGCTTACGCGCTTCGAAAAGCTCAGCTACACGCGGCAAACCACCGGTAATGTCTTTTGTTTTAGAAGCTTCACGCGGAATTTTAGCAAGAATGTCTCCCGGCACAACACTCACATCTTCCGTAGTGCTGATAATACAGCCCACAGGAAGGTTATAAAGTGTCTTACCTTCCACGCCTTCTTCTGCAACAATCTGAATAGCCGGTTTCAAGGACTCGCCTTTAGACTCTGTGACAACTTTACGTGTTAAGAAAGTCACATCATCCGTAGTCTCATCTAAGGTCTTACCTTCAATAAGCTCAGAGTACTTAATCTTACCAGCCACCTCAGCAACAATGGGTACAGAGAACGGGTCCCATTCGGCCAAAGTTTGACCACCCACAACTTCTCCACCATCTTCAATCAGCAAGGTCGAGCCATACACAACAGGGTACGTGTCCCGAACATTCCCTTCTTGGTCAATGACCTGAAGCTCACCGTTACGAGAGAGCACAACCAAGCGGTCTTCACGGTTTCTTTCCGCACGAACATTCACAAAGCGAATTTTACCGGTAAAACGACTTTCTACAGTGGTAGTTTCTACCTTATGGGTTGCAGTACCCCCAAAGTGGAACGTACGCATCGTCAGCTGTGTACCTGGCTCCCCAATCGACTGGGCTGCGATCACACCCACAGCTTCGCCAACATTGACTTTATTCCCTGAGGAAAGATCCCGACCATAACAAGCGGCACATACACCACGGCCAGATTGGCAAGTCAACAGAGAGCGGATCTCCACTTCTTCAATCCCAGCGTCTTCTATCGCTTGACAATGGCTCTCCAACATGAGCGTACCATCTTCCACAAGCACTTTACCCGTGTTCGGGTCAAGAAGGTCACCGCCAACGAGGGTACGGCCCAAGATACGTGAAGTCAGGCTAACGCGAATATCACCGCCATCACGAATGGGGCGCATTTTCACACCATAGTCAACACCACAATCTTCTTCTTCCACAATACAGTCCTGAGCAACGTCTACCAGACGACGCGTCAAGTATCCAGAACTTGCAGTTTTAAGTGCCGTATCTGCCAAACCTTTACGCGCACCGTGAGTCGAAGTAAAGTATTGAAGAACGGTCAGTCCCTCACGGAAGTTCGCCGTAATCGGGGTCTCGATGATGTCACCCGAAGGCTTCGACATGAGACCACGCATCCCCGCAAGCTGACGAATCTGCTGCGCAGATCCCCTTGCGCCGGAGTCTGCCATCATAAAGATACTATTGTTGCTCGGAACCTGATGTACAACACCATCTTTATCCGTCACTTCCATTTGGGCAATATTACTAAACATGCGCTCTGCAATTTGTTCCGTAACGTTAGCCCAAATATCGACGACTTTATTGTAGCGTTCACCTTCCGTAAGGAGACCTTCCGAATACTGTTCCTTGACACGCTTCACCTCAGATTCAGCATCATCCAAGAGCTGCTTCTTTTCTTCGGGAATAACCATGTCCCCAACCGCAATCGACAAGCCCGCACGCGTCGAGTAATGATACCCTAAAGTTCTTAGCGCATCGGCCATCAACACGGTAGCTTTTGGACCACAGTCACGGAAGCAAGTATCAATCAATTTTCCGAGCTGCTTCGCACCCATCATCTTATTGAAAGACTCGTATGGAATCTCTGTTGGAATCACTTCCGAAAGCAAGGCACGGCCAACTGTGGTCTGAATGGTTCCACCACGCAAGCGGACTTTCACAGGTGCTTGAAGTCCAACTTCATCATGGTCGTAAGCCACACGGACTTCTTCAAGGCTAGAGAAAGTCGCTCCAGCACCTTTAGCTTCTAGATCTTCTTTGGTGAGATAATAAATCCCCAATACAATATCTTGAGACGGTTCAATAACCGGGTTACCCGATGCAGGGCTAAGAATATTGTTGGTAGACATCATCAAGACACGTGCTTCCATCTGAGCTTCTACAGATAGCGGTACGTGCACAGCCATTTGGTCACCGTCAAAGTCAGCATTGAACGCAAAACACACAAGAGGATGTAAGCGAATCGCTTTACCTTCAATGAGCACCGGTTCAAACGCCTGAATACCAAGTCTATGCAAAGTTGGTGCACGGTTTAACAGGATAGGATGCTCTTTAGTCACCTCTTCTAGAATATCCCAGACTTCCTGGTGCTCTTTTTCCACCAGCTTCTTCGCACTCTTAATCGTCGAAACGATGCCATGCTCTTCTAACTTGGAATACAGAAACGGCTTAAATAGTTCTAGCGCCATCTTCTTAGGTAAGCCACACTGATGCAACCGCAGCTCAGGGCCAACCACAATTACCGAACGCCCGGAGTAGTCTACACGCTTACCCAAAAGGTTCTGGCGGAAACGTCCCTGCTTACCTTTTAGAAAGTCTGACAAAGAGCGCAAAGGCCTTTTGTTCGGCCCAGTGAAGACCTTACCTCGCCGACCATTATCCAACAACGCGTCTACCGACTCTTGCAACATACGCTTCTCATTACGTACAATGATATCTGGAGCACCTAACTCCATGAGTCGCAGCAAGCGATTATTACGATTAATCACACGACGGTAAAGGTCATTCAAGTCTGAAGTTGCAAAGCGTCCCCCGTCTAAAGGCACCAAAGGACGTAGATCGGGCGGCTGTACCGGGATAACGGTCAGCATCATCCACTCAGGTTTTGCTTCAAAATTATCGTTTTTGTTACGCGTATTGAAAGCTTCCGCCACCTTAAGACGGCGTTGGTATTTTTTACGTGCAGCTTCACTTGTGGCATTCGCAAGTTCCACACGCAAGGTGTCCACCAACTCATCAATCTTGATGTCTTTTAGAAGCTCCAGGATGGCTTCCGCACCCACACCGACACGAAAAGCACCATTTCCATGCTCAATCAAAAGATCATCATAATCTTGTTCACTAATCACTTGAGCGCGAGAAAGCTTTGTTTGCTCTTCGTTGCCCGGGTCCAAGACCACGTAAGACTCACTGTAGAGAATACGCTCAGCATCTTTCAAGGCGATATCAAGAATAGCACCTATACGCGAGGGCAAGGATTTCAAGAACCAGATGTGCGCTACGGGACTGGCCAAGTTAATGTGCCCCATACGTTCACGACGTACCTTAGAGTGAATAACCTCTACATTACACTTGTCACACACGATTCCTCGGTGCTTCATTCTCTTGTATTTTCCGCAAATACACTCAAAGTCACGCACAGGGCCAAAGATCTTGGCACAAAAAAGCCCATCACGCTCAGGCTTAAAAGTACGGTAGTTGATGGTCTCCGGCTTTTTGACTTCACCATACGACCAGCTACGGATCTTTTCAGGAGATGCCAAAGAAACCTTGATAGCATTAAAATCCTGAGGATCTGACGGTTTATCGAAAAAATTAAGTAAATCTTTCAAGACATACTCCCTTACTGCACTGTCCACCAAGTTTGTTTGAGGCAGCCACTACATCATAAATAAAAAAGGGCATATCTTTGGAGCAAAGCCCAAAGATAATCGCCACCCCCTATAGACTTTCTATTTCCGGACTTACGTCCTCTTCCTTATCTGTACGCACCAAGCTAAAGTCAAGGGCCAAACTTTGAAGTTCTTTCACAAGAACGTTAAAGCTTTCTGGAATACCTGGCTGAGCCAAGTTCGTCCCTTTCACAATAGACTCGTACATACGAGTTCGGCCAAGAACATCATCCGATTTTACAGTCAACATTTCCTGTAGCGTATAGGCCGCACCATAGGCTTTCATCGCCCAGACTTCCATTTCCCCGAGTCTCTGGCCACCAAACTGAGCTTTACCTCCAAGAGGTTGCTGAGTCACCAAAGAGTAAGGACCAATCGAACGAGCGTGAATCTTTTCATCGACTAAGTGATGCAGCTTTAAGACATACATCACTCCCACAGTGACGCGATTGAAGAATTTTTCTCCAGTACGCCCATCATACAACTCAGTTTTGCCGTCAGCATCTACCCGAGCCAATTCCAACGCACTTTCAATTTCACCCTCAGTAGCACCGTCAAATACAGGGTTCGCGAGCAGAACACCTTCTTTAAACTTGCGAACAAAGGTTTTTAACTCATCATCCGTACAAGACTTCACATAGGCTTCTACGTCTTTTTTGACATCCTCGGTATCCCAAATTTTGATACACATGTCTTCGACTTCAGCTCGGTTGAAAGACGCGTCCATCATCTCATTGAGTTTATTCCCAAGATTTTTCGCAGCCCATCCCAAGTGGGTTTCCAAAATCTGGCCGACGTTCATCCGAGAAGGAACCCCCAGAGGATTCAGCACCACATCCACAGGCTCTCCACGAGCCGTAAACGGCATGTCTTCTTCCGGAAGAATCTGAGAAACGACACCCTTGTTTCCGTGACGACCAGCCATTTTGTCACCGACGCGTAACTTACGTTTGGTCGCAATATAGATCTTGACCATTTTGATCACGCCCGGGGGAAGCTCATCACCCTTGTTCAACTTTTTAAGGTTCTCAGTGGTCATCGTTCTGATTTGAGCAACTTTTTCACGCAAATTATGCATTGCTTTGCGCATCAAGGCATCCTTGTCAGCCTCTTTAAGCACAATTTCAAACCAATTCGTATAGTCCGTAACCTCAAGGAACTTCGCATCGACAACCGTGCCTTTACGCGCCACAACTGCGCCTTCACGATCGACCAAGTCCGCACCTAACTCACAGCCGTTGCTGATCGCTTCAATCTTACGCTTCGCAGAGTCCTTGATAATCGCAATACGGTCTCTCTCGTCTTTCTTAAGACGCATTGCTTCATATTCTTCAATCTGCTGGCTGCGAACATCTTTGCCAGAACCTTCGCGAGAAAAGACTTTACAGCCAATGACCGTACCACTCACACCCGGGGCGACACGCAAAGAGCTATCCCGCACATCGCCTGCTTTATCTCCAAAGATCGCTCTGAGAAGCTTTTCTTCCGGAGTGAGCTGGGTTTCACCCTTCGGAGTGATTTTACCTACAAGCAGATCCCCTGGGCCAACCTCGGCACCAATACGAATAATCCCAGCTTCATCTAGCTGCGCAAGCGCATCTTCGCCAACGTTGGGAATATCACAGGTAATCTCTTCCGCACCTAATTTAGTATCACGCGCAATACATTCAAACTCTTGAATATGTACCGAAGTATAGAGGTCTTCTTTGACCACACGCTCTGAAATAAGGATGGAGTCCTCAAAGTTGTAACCATTCCAAGGCATAAACGCCACGGTTACGTTTTGCCCCAGGGCAAGCTCACCTAGCTCGGTTGCGAAGCCATCGGCAATAACATGACCCGCCTCGACTTTCTCACCAACCGCAACAATTGGCTTTTGATTAATGCAAGTATCCAAGTTAGAACGACGGTATTTTTTAAGAGTATAAATGTCAACGTCCGCGCCTACTTCAGTGAGGTTATCACTCGAATCCGTGTCAACCTTCACCACAATACGTTCCGCATCTACAGAAACCACATGACCCGCTCTCTTGGTCACCACGGAAGCACCTGAGTCACGCGCAACGATACGCTCCATCCCGGTACCAATCAAAGGGGCGCGGGTACGAATCAACGGCACAGCCTGGCGCATCATGTTTGAGCCCATAAGTGCACGGTTCGCATCATCATTCTGCAAGAAAGGAATCAGATTCGCCGCCACACTTACTAACTGAGTTGTAGAAACATCCATCAGATCAGCTTCTTCGCCGCGCACAATCTCACTCTCACCGTGACGGCGTGCACCGACATCTTTATCGTCGGCAAAGTGCTCGGGGCGCATTGCTTGCGCGATGACATGATCTTCATGCTCTTTCGTCGCCGAAAAGAACTTAACTTCACCATCAAACTTTAATTTACCATCTTCGGTACGGATCTGACGGAAAGGGGTTTCGACAAAACCATACTCATTCACACGCGCAAAAGAAGCCAAAGAGGAAATCAGTCCAATATTTGGGCCTTCTGGAGTCTCTACCGGACAAATACGACCATAATGAGTTGGATGGACGTCTCGCACTTCAAAGCCAGCACGGTCACGGCTTAAACCACCCGGCCCTAAAGCTGAAAGTCTCCGCTTATGCGTCACTTCAGTCAGAGGGTTCGTTTGATCCATAAATTGAGACAATTGAGAGCTACCAAAAAACTCTTTCACCACTGCAGAGGCTGGCTTATTATTGATAAAATCGTGAGGAAGCAGTGTTTCAACATCTTGGAGCTGCAAACGCTCTCGAATCGCCCTCTCGATTCTCAAAAGGCCTACTCGATATTGGTTTTCCAATAGCTCACCCACAGCACGCACCCGACGATTTCCGAGGTGATCAATGTCGTCCGTGTCTCCTTGGCCTGCCTTTAATTTGAGTAGGCAAGATACTGTAGAAAGAATGTCGTTTTTAGTCAGGGTTCTCTGCTCAATAGGCTCTTGCAAGCAAAGGCGCTCATTAAGTTTCAAACGCCCCACAGCACTTAAATCATAACGGTCCTGTTTAAAGAACAGACTTTGGAAGAGCGCCTCTGCGGGCTCTTCCGCAGCTGGGTCTCCCGGCCTTAGTCTTTTATAGATCTCTAAAATCGCTTCCTTACGAGTGTCAACCTTGTCACCAAGCAATGTTTGACGCAAAGAGCTATCTACATTGACACCATCAATAAACAAAATATTGAACGACTTGACGCCACGGTCCACCATCTGCTCTACGTACTCAGCAGTGATCTCCGTGTTCAAAGGCACAAGCACTTCGCCTGTGTCATCTAAAACGTCTTCCGTAACAACCTTACCCACCAAATCTTGCGCGGAAATAACTTGGTAGCTCAAACCAGCTTGTTGCATCTGACGCACAGCACCTGCAGAAATTCTTCTGTTCTTTTTAAAGAACACTTTCCCCGTCACGGGGTCGACAATATCTACACTCGCTCTTTGCCCACGAAGCAACTCAAAGTCTATTTCTTTACGGAACTCACCTTCTACAATATTGACACGTTCAGTCTGGTAGAAGTAAGCGAGTAGATCCGCATTTGAATATCCAAGAGCTTTAAGTAAAATGGTGGCATGCATCTTGCGTCGCCTATCAATGCGCACATGCAAGATATCTTTACTATCAAACTCGAAATCTAACCAGCTACCACGGTACGGGATCACACGAGCAGAATAAAGAAGCTTGCCCGAAGAAGACCCTCGACCTTTATCATGATCGAAGAACACACCCGACGACCTATGCAACTGAGACACTACGACGCGCTCTGTACCATTGATAATAAAAGTACCTGAGTCCGTCATCAGCGGAATCTCACCAAAGTATACTTCCTGCTCTTTGACTTCCCGAATTGCCTTTGATCCAGCTTCTTTGTCTGTATCCCAAAGTACAAGACGAATAATAACCTTCAGTGGGGCGGCAAAGCTCATGCCACGTTGGCGGCACTCTGCAACTCCGTACTTTGGCTCTTCAAAGGAGTAACTTACAAACTCAACAGACGCGGTTTCGCTGAAATCTGAAATGGGAAATACGGACTCAAAAACAGCCTGCAACCCAATGGTTTCTCTGTGCTCAGGCTGTGCCTCTGCCTGCAAAAACTTTCCATAACTTGTTTTTTGCACTTCAATAAGATAAGGATGGTCTATAGCCGGTTTTACCTTGCGGTAACTTTTACGAGGCCGCATAAAGGAGGCACCCAAAGTCGTCATACTATGCTCCGATAACAAGGATGTAACGACACTAACCCATGGGCACACCTTGCCCATAGGTTTTTGTCAGAACTGCTATAAAAGAAGAAAAGACAAAGGCCAAGCCAAGACCACTCGTCTCTGTACTATGCCATAAACTGAAGGCAACCAGAGAAGGGCTTTCCGGCTTGGCCATATCTTTTGTAAGTCGCGTTTATGATCAACTGAGCTACACCGCAAATTTGATGTCTTCCAAATTTATGTGATACTAACTTATCACATAAAGATCACGCACGACAGAAACAAACCAAAACACCTACATATTAAGGGTAAAGGTACGAGCACCTAAACACAAGCAAATGTAAGTGATAGGTCGAAAGACGTTCAGAAGTCAATTACTTGACTTCAACAGAAGCACCTGCTTTTTCCAAAGCTGCCTTCATTTTGTCGGCCTCTTCTTTAGAAACACCTTCTTTAATGTCCTTAGGCGCAGACTCTACAAGGTCTTTCGCTTCTTTCAAACCAAGGCCAAGGAGAGCTCTTACTTCCTTAATTACGTTGATTTTCTTCTCACCGAAAGACTTCAAGACAACTGTAAACTCAGTTTGCTCTTCAGCAGCAGCACCAGCAGCAGCTGGGGCAGCGGCCATAGCAACAGGAGCAGCAGCACTTACACCAAACTTGTCTTCAAGTTCTTTAACCAGATCAGCAGCTTCTAGCAAGGTTAGATTCTCTAAAAACTCAACAACCTGCTCTTTAGTTACACTAGACATAATTCTCTCCAAAATTTTACATAAAATGTTTGTTTTTAATAAAACAAGGTTAATCTCTACGATTTTTGATCTTTAATCGCACCCAGCGCCCGAACCAAGTTGGTACCTACAC
>JAPPOJ010000093.1 GCA_028817975.1 Zetaproteobacteria bacterium
TTACTCATAATTTAACTCCAGAATAACTATCGACAATCAGGCGAATATCTCAAAAAAATAAGTACAAAATAGCTATTGTCAAGATGGAAGCAAAAATTTAAGCTGAAGCTTTTTATTGGTTGCTTGAGATGGTGTGAATGAATTATTTGGTTTTATTTTCTCCAAGAGCAACCGATATCAACCTAAATCAAAAGGCTTTCGAGGAAAAATTATGACTGAAAAAAGCCCCCTTCCAGAATGGCTTAGCGCTATTGGCCATTTTACCCTCGGATTAGCAGCTCTGCTTAGTGCTTATATCGCTTATGACAAAAGCGATGAGATAGCTCAAAAGATTGACCATCTATCTCAGTCAACGTCGTTTATAAAGCACCACAAAAGAACACTGGAAGAACTACCCGGTGCACTGGTGGCCCTGAATAAAATCCTCAACGAAATAAATAGCCGACTGAAAAGCGAGACAGCTCAAACAACCCTACAAAAAGACCTAAAGACGTTCACGGACCCAGATTCCACGGAAGACGATATCGCATCTGCTTTGAAGGATTTGAAGGAACCCGAGTCCGAAACTGACATTGAAGCTCATAAACCATATATACCGAATGAAAAGTTTAAAGGTTTGGTTCAAAATATTCAAAAAGAGAAAGACCCACAAGCCATCAGTGCATTAATAGGTAGTGCCTTAGAAGTTGAACCACAAGTTGCGTCCACAGGGGCAAGTTTGGTTAGGACTGAGGATATTATGCTTTTTTCAGACGGGTCGGTTCAAGGTTATCTAGCTTTTCAAAAAGCTCATCGCAAGCGACTCTTTATGTCAAAACCTGAGATTGAAATGGTTTTTAAACACCCTGAGACATCCGATGAAGAGGTTTCCAACACTCTAGAACAGTTCAAGCTACCTACCTGCGAAGAAAATGTTTATATTGGGCGGGATAAATTTGATCACCTTATTGACCAACTACGACAAGAAAAAAGTCCTGAGCTGAGATATGAGGCGATATATGAGAACCTGGAAGTTATGCCCATAAAATCTTTCCAGACGTGCCCGTAAATAACCCAGTTACAAAACTTGAAAAGCATCCATAGCCCCTAACTCTCGGAGTCACCTTCTCAAACCGCCGGAAAGCACCTACGATTTCACTTGACAAGTCGCAGCGGTGTGTTGGACATCAAAAGTCAAGCCAAATTTGGCGACAGCAACCAAGATTATCGCCCCTTATGTTTAGGATAGGGACCAAAGTGAGTATTTAGTGGAGCACCCTACGCTTACAGTTCACACGAAACTGCAACTGGCCAAAGAAAAGTCCCAACAGCCCCGTGGCGACCACAAACGTGACTTGGACAGGAGTGGAAAAAAGCCGCAGCTTAAATACAAGTCCCGCGGACAAAAAGCTAAAGAAGAACGCGAGAAAGCTCACCCCAGGGCATTCGCGGCTCATGCCCATACACGCACTGTTTATCCCCATGGCCCCTGCAAGGAGGAGATACACTTCAAATGCGTCTACCTCCATAAAGTGGTACCAGTAAGCCCAACACCCCCACAACACGAGCTGAACGATCCACTGCAACCTATCCGTGAAAAACATGTCGACCTCAGGCTAAGGAAGGAAGTAGACACCCACAAAATACACAAAAGCCTCTCATCTTTTTACTCTCCTGTCCATCAAACCTTTATATAGTACATATATAAATACCACCTATAACCTACTGCAAAGACTCCCTATCTCGACAAAAATTAGGTTTCCTCCAACCCATACCGATAGCATGCGCGGTCCTGGGGTCGACGGGTATTCAAGCAACGACTCCCCCTCCTAAAAGCCATCAGGCGATTCGATTAGAGGAACATTCGCTATTATTTCAAGACAGCACGGGATATATCTATATCTCATCTCTACAGCAGCATTCTTTAACACCAACTGTGGCGACAAACGTTCCCGCTCTGTGGCCATTCAAAGTTCCAGTCAGGCGACACACGAGGCACACAAGGCTCAAGCAGCTACGGACAACTCACCCCATAGCGACGACCTCACGGTAGAGAACAAAGACAACACCCAGGTTACGGTCCCGGAGTCTCCCTCCACGGACAACTGGCAGCTCCACCAAGATGGTTATACCCACACCCAGGCTTGGATCAGCGGCACCGTCTCTGCGTTCACAGATATAAGCTTAGGCAGCCAACTTTTCGTCCTTCCGGTCACCACCCTCGACAAGCCTTTAGACTCAGCCTTAACCATGGAGCAGCAACAACTCCTCCAAGAAGTTTGTGGTCAGGTACAAGGGTATTTTTTACATGCAAATTCCAAGTCTCACAAATACACCAGTCCTGCAGATGCTTTTCACCTCCGTTGGCGTACCTACTTCGCGCACAACTTATGGAACCGTTTCGCCGATCTCCAGCTCACCCTACAGCGCAAACTAAGCTGTGGCATCCACTTCACTACAGATACGGTCAAACCATTCGAGGAAAAAAACACCCAAGTCTTCACCTTCCACCTCAGCGGAGAAAGTCCGCTCTTGGGGAGCGCTCATCTACCTGAAGCTGCCACAGAACACGTTCCCCTGCTAAGCCCACAGGCCAAAAGCATGAGTACAGACCATCTCATCACGCTCAAAGCCGCCGATCTCTCCGCCCCCACCCTGGAAGCCACCGCCTTGGCCGAGTTCAGCATCACCACAGCTCAGCCGGAACACGACCCCAGCATACGTTGCGAGTATCGCCACCGGGGAAACCGTCTGCAGCTTCTCAATCCCAGTACGGTGGTGACAGATACCCACACTTTCCACAGCCCAAGCTCCGACTTCACCCTTGGAGATCTAAAAATACTTGGAGAGCAGAACACCCAAAAACATTGCCACAGCCTGACGCAGGTGGCGAAGATAGAGGCGCAAAAATTGACCTTCCATCCCACTTGTGCCGACCTGGATATGCTCCAGAATGCGCCTCCATGTTCCTTCCAAGTCATTTTGCGCAACTCCCAAGATCCGCAAAATACCCTCGCCATGCGTATCCACAATGCAGCACCACCCATTGAAGTACTCACCTCTCCCCAAACTGAAAAGGATACCCCCAAACAGCCTGGGGCTACCAAAGATCAGTTCCCTCGGATGCAGGACAACCCCATTCGTGCTAACACCGTATCCTTTCATTACCCCGATGCAGGGCTCAAAATACAGGCCCAAGCACAGTTCGCCCGTTCCTATGACGCGCTGTTCTTTTTAACCCCACATCATATGCAGTGGCTGAGCGTCGTCCAAAACTACGTCGACCCCGAAGCGCAAGGGTGCGAAAGCAACACCCTCGGCTATGCGGCCTTATTCTCGGACACCGTGTATATCTGTTCGATTGTAGTCAATCAACCTGGACTGAATAACGTGCTGCAACAAGGCACCACCCTCTCCCATGAGGCCTTACACGCTTTTGGACGCAACCACGACCACAACGTAGACTACGCTCCCTGCGAAGGCTCGGCTAAGTCAGCCGAATTCCCTGCAGCGATGTATGGCTGTCGTGAAAGTTTTTGCTACCGCTACAAAGCAGAAGCCAAGGCACAAACCTTGTTTGAACTAGATTACAGCTTAGGGCTGCAGCACCCCAAAATGAAGCAAGGTTTGTGCAAGCAAATCATAGACTCCATCCGCTAAGCAAGAGGACAACCCACCATGCGACCGATCCCCACCACCTTGACCCTCGCACTCGCCATATGCTTCGGGCTGTACCTCGCCCCATGGACTCCAGCCAAACAACAGCCTGGGCCTACTTCAGCAAACACAGCAGCAACAGTAGCTCCACACTCTGTGCAATCCAAATCTCAAATAGACATTCCCATACGAGCTGAGCACACAGCCCATTTGCAGTCAAACAGAACAAGCGCCACCCCGCCCCCTACGGTCGAGACCTCCGCAGCACCACATGCCGCAAATGTCGCGATTCACCAGCTGTGGCAACACACCGACCATTACCATACGCCAGATATCATCACCCTCGAAAGCCGGTTACAGCAGCTCCCAGCAGAGGAAGCTGCGCAGGTGGTCCTACGTGAGTTTTACCGCCACGCAGACAACCTGACCCAGCGCAGCCATGCCATCTTTTACGCTGGCAAGCTCCGGAGCGCTTACCTCTTACCCATGTGGTTCGACATTCTAGAACGCCGCACTCCTACCGCACACGAACGCAACACGCCTCACTTCCACACAGGAACACTGCAAAAGGCACGGCGCCCTATTTATATCGAGCAACTGATGGCTCTTGAAGCCCTCGGTGACCTTGCCCAAGCTCATGCACCGGCGCGGCACAAGCTACGGGCAATCGTCATGCAACGCAGCACCCCAGCAGAACAACTCCTCCTGCTGCGACAGCAAGCCTATCGCGAACTGACTAAGTCCGACAGCCAGATCAAACTCATGGCACTCCAGCTCCCCGCCGAGGACCCTCTACGGCAGCTGCTCACGACACACCTTCCTTAAACAACACGGTTAGCCCATGACAGACTGCAAAAACTGGGTAAAGGTGCGCCACGACTTCATGTCCGCATCTTTATCATAACGCTCTCCACCAAATACCGTAAAAGCGTGATCCGCGCCACCATACGCAATCATCTCATTCGGGAGCTTGGCCGACTCTAACTCACGCGCCAGAGCAGCAAACTCACTCAAAGAGACTAATTGGTCGGCCGTACCATGCAAGATGAGATACTGCCCCTTCGCCTGCTGATAAGACTGCCCTGCAGGTGTCGCCAAGCCACCATGAAAAGAAACAAACCCTTTCAGCGGGGTGCCCGCACGCGCCATTTCCAAGACCGCGCTTCCTCCAAAACAATAGCCTCCAATCACCGCGTTCTCCACATTGGTACCTTGTTTTTTAGCCTGGTCCAAGCCAGCCTGCAACAATGCACGCATCAACGGGCGATCTTGATAGAGCGCTCCTGTCAGTCGTTTCTTATCTTCTACTTTGGTCGGACGCACGCCTTTGCCAAACAGATCCAGCAAAAAGACCGAGTAACCGAGCTTTGCCAACATATCGGCCCGCTTGACTTCATATTCGGTCAGTCCATCCCAGTCATGCACCAACATCACCAACGGAGCTGTCGCACTTTTTTTCAGCACATACCCTTGATACGTTTTGCCTTGAACCTCATAGTCCACGTACTTTGCCAAAGCCTGCGTTCCCGTCAACATCACACCGAGCCAGACCACCACCCATCGCTGTACTTGCATCATCTTCCCACTCTCCCTCAATGAACAAAGTCTATTTTCCTCTGATAGTGTACCTTGTTCATCACTGCTCTCGAAAGGGGGCCACTATAGAGCCATCATGAGAAAGCCACAGAAAGCAGGATTGTTGGGAGCCTGAATCTTGGGAGCTTGAGCTTTGAGTTCCAAAATCAGCTTGCGATAACGACGATAAAAGTCCCAAGTGGGAGTAGAGTGATAGCATACGTCGAGTTCTAGCTGCTCAATAATCAACTTCGTGGTATTCGGCTTGACAAAAATCTCCTTCTGAGGACGATAATAAGCCGGAATCGCGGTCACCACAGGCCAGCGCCCCATTTTGTGACGTCGCCACTCCTGCACCCATCCCTCAAAACCGACCTTTTCTTTACCGTGTAACCATTCGTACAGATAACCTACGAGGGCCTCTTTATCCACACGGCTCATGGCCGCAACCGCATCCTTCATTTTAGGTTTATCAAATACCGAGATCATCGAAGACTTGCTGATGATCTTAACGACTTGTTGCATCAGCTGCTCGGGCTGTGCAAACTTGGCTTTTTGGCACGCGGCTCGCGTCATCGCCACCATCTCATCCATCTTGTGTTTTTTACCGATGGCCTGCAGCTCTTCATGTGCAAAGCCACCAGGATATTGCTCTAGAAAAGATTTTTGCGCCGCACGCAATACACTTATATTCATCACTGCTCTTTCTTTGGTAAGAATTGTCCCGAAGGAAAAGTTTCCCTCTATGCTTCCTCTTTCCTGCTTTATCCTATGCGTATTTTACCTACATACAAGCTTCACTTCTTGTCGATAACAACAGCCAACACCGACCCGAGATAAGGAGACCTCAGATGGCGGCAAAAAAAGAAGAAGATAAGGAAAAAGAAAAGCAGCTCGTCAACCCCAAGACCAAGGGAGCCGCCGATGATTGGGAAGCCTTAAAAATGGTGCTCGAAAGCATGCCTCCCCTCAAGTCACGGGTCATTGCCAAGCTGCGCGAGCTACGTGACAAGGAGCAGCGCAACAAAAAGGTACGCGTAAGTTCCCAAGAAATGGAAGAAATGCGCCGCGCTGCAGAAAAACAAAAATCCTAAACGACTGGAAGTCAAACCATAGGGTGAGACACTTCAAGAATCCACCGCACGCGATAACCAGCAGACACGTTGATGAATCTGCCGTAATGCGTTGAGGTAAGAAGCCACAAAGCGATAACGCCTCTCGTAAGCTTGCTCAGATAACCATTCCCCATCTTGCTCGGCAAATGCAGTAAAACGGCCGAAGTGCCTCTGTACCAAAGCCCCCAAGTCACCCTCTGGATCAAACCACCCTGAAGGGTCCACCGTACCACTGTGGGCTAAATGTGTATATGCAACATCATAGGCTCGCTCCAGTACCCCCAGCTGGGGGTCGAGCATCGTCAACCACGCAACCGTCTCTGCCACCCGGTAAGCCACTCGCCCCCGCACAGCTGGCTCTGGCAACTCTAAGGTTGTGAACACGTTTAATACCGCCGCCAGCGCCTCCTTCTTGGCCAAAGGCTTAGCGTCCAAACTAACGGATGCCTGTGCCATACACCAGGGTAGAGTCTGATCAACCTCCCAATGCAGCTCACGCGCTTCTGGACGAGAAGCGTCCCAGTCCGCGGACTGCGCAAGCTTCCACGCTTCATCCCAAGAGGCTCTCCAGGCCCGATGCCGCGCCACGTCCCAAGTGGTACGCCACAATGCCGACTTAAACGCTGCACGTGCTGCAATCAAACTTGCACCATGACGCTGCCAGTCCTGCACCGTCACCAGAGACGCCTGCTTACGCCTCAGCAGCTGCGCCAGCTGCTGATCTTCAAACTGTAAAAACTGCTCCAAATGTTCAGGCTCACGACCTTCCCGGGCTGCAGTAACCGCCTGATCAATCCATTCTTCTTTTTTCGGTAACAAACTATATCGATAAGGATCAAGAATCTCCCTGTTCTCATCAAACAGCTGATACGCTCTGCGATTCACTAAGGCCACTTGTGGGGCATTGTGTACATCCTCTCTCATGGCCCGCCACAAAATCTCATCGCGTAGCTCTTCCGGTAAAACTTGAAAGTCAAACCGTTCTGTGCCAGCTCCCATCACGGCCTGAATACACCCCATCCAAGCAAGCCCTAAGCCAAACCACAGCATTCTCACTCTAAACATGAATCTTTCTCCTTTTTGAACTCAGATTATCTTTAATCACTTGATCT